>NZ_JBHXEN010000001.1:0-43017 GCF_042724695.1 Streptomyces sp. NPDC127068
CCCCTGTGGGGCGCCCCGAAGGGGGCGCGGGGAACTGCGCGAGCGGCCACAGCGCACCCGCAGAGCACCGCGGTCCGCAGGCCGGACCCCCGCGGAGCGCACCGCGCAGTGCAGCGCACCCGCACCGGGGCGCCCCGAAAGGGGCGCGGGGAACTGCGCGGGTGACCACAGCGCACCCGCGGGCAACCGCGTTCACAGCTCCCCCAAGCGCCGCACGACCGGCGCAACCCGCTGCACCCCGTGCCGATAGGCCCCCCGCGCGGCCCGCCGCACCACCCGCCGCACCGGCCCGGAAGGCCGCCCCGCACCCGGCACCCCCGCCAGGGGCACACCGTCGACACCGAGGTGGTACCGGGCGAGGACGCCCGGCAGGTACCCCGGCGCGGTGCGGGCGCCGTAGTAGGGCGCGAGCACCCCGGGCCCCGCCCCGCCGAGCAGCGCGGCGATCCGCCCCCGCGCCACGTCGAACGCCGTGTCGTACGCGTCGCCGGGCGCCACCCCGTTCCGCTGCGTCCACCGCGGGTCGGCCACCGGCACCCGCCCCGCGTCGAGTTGGTCCCAGGAGGCGAGGCAGCCGGAGCCCACGAAGTGGTGGTTGCCGAGCGCTTCGCGCACCCCCAGGTCGGTGAGGACCGCGGTGGGCACCCCCCGGTGCAGCCCTTCGAGCGCGGCGGTGGAGCTGACGGTGACGAGCAGGTCCGCACGGTCCAGCACCTCGCCCATGTGCCCGTACACGAGCCGGAAGTTGGCGGGGGGCCGCAGACCGCGGACGAGCTTCTGGTACGGCAGTTCCTCGATGTGGGTGGTGTGTTCGCCGGGCCGGGAGCGCAGCTTGAGCAGCACCTCGCGGTCCGGGTGCCGGCGGGCGTGCCGGACCAGTCGCTCCAGGAGGTACGCCCGGTCGGCCCGGCCGGCCGGTACGGAGGGCTGGGCGGCGAACACCACCGTGTACGGGTCGGCGGGGCGGTACGGCGCGCCGCCGAGGAACGGCAACGCCACCTCGACCACGGCGGAGGCGTCGGCGCCCACGCCCTCGTACACCGCCCGGAACCGTTCCGCGTCCCGGCGGGAGTTGGCGAGGACCAGATCGGCGCCGTGCCGCAGCAGCAGCCCGTCGGTCACCTTCTCGTAGACGACGCCGACGTATCCGGTGACGACGACGGGGCGCCGTTCCCGGCCCCGCCAGGCGTGGGTGAGGCCGTGCAGCATCGTTTGGACGCCACCGCCGACCAGGGCGAGGACGACCACGTCGTAACGCTCCCGCGCCATGGCGGCGAGGAACTCCGCGGCGGTGACCTCCGTGACGGAGTCGGGGCGCACCCCGGCTTCGTCGACCTCGCCGAGTTGGCGGGGCGTCGGGGTGGCCCGGCCGCGCAGGAGGTGGCCGTCGAGCCGTCCGCCGGGGACGAGTCGGTGCGCGGTGAGGGCGCCCCACTTCCACCGGGTGTCGGAATCGGCGAGTACGGCGACCCGCGGGGACTTCGAGGTACTTGCTGGCACACCGAGGACGCTAGGAAGCGATGCGGAGGCGCGGCCCAACCCGAGTACAACAAAGGGTGAACAGCACACCGCGGATTCACCAATTGACCTCGGGAACACCGGGGAGCGCGTTCGGTTAACCGTTCTGCCACATGTCGTTCACCGGGTATCCGCCCCCGAGTCAAGACGAATGCCGGACATCCGCATAACGTCGGCCGGGTGGTCAAGCTCTCCGTTATCGTGCCGTTCTACAACGTGCGGCAATACGCGCCCGACACCCTGCGGAGCCTGCGGGCGAACGCCCGCGGCGACAGGGAGTTCCTCCTGGTCGACGACTGCTCGCAGGACGGCACCGGGGAACTCCTCGAAAGGGCCGCGCGGGACCTGCCGGGCGCGGTGCTCCTGCGACACGAACAGAACGGGGGTCTGGCCACCGCCCGCAACACGGGCATCGACGCGGCCCGCGGCACGTACCTCACGTTCCTGGACGGCGACGACTGGGTCGCCCCCGACTACTACGACCAACTCCTCGACGTCATCGAGGGGTTGGGCTGCGACTTCGTGCGCACCGACCATGTGCAGAGCACCGGGCGGTCCCGGGCGCCGCGGCGCGTTCCGCACGGGCGGCGCGGCGAGGTGCTGGACCCCCGCGCGCTGATCCTGCCCGCCGACCGCTCGACCTCGGTGGACTACCCGTACGCCTGGGCCGGCGCGTACCACCGCCGACTGGTGGAGCGGGGACTGCTGCACTTCACCGACGGGCTGCGCACCGCGGAGGACCGGCCGTGGATCTGGCGGCTGCACCGCGAGGCGCAATCCATGGCGATCACGGGACTCCTCGGGGTGTTCTACCGGCGCGGAATATCGTCGTCGCTCACCCAGATCGGCGATGTCCGGCAACTCGACTTCATTCGCGCTTTCGACCAGGTCCTCCGGGAAACCACCGAGGACCCCGAGGCGGAGAAACTCCTTCCGAAAGCCGTGCGCACGTACTGCGCCATCATTTCCCATCACCTCGGCACGATCGAAAGGTTCGAACCGGACGTGGCGCGCACGCTCAAGGTCATGAGCGCGGCTGCGCTGCGCCGCATGCCCCCCGCGGTGTTGGACGGGGTGCTCGACGCGCTGGACGTCACGCGCGCCACCCGGCTGCGCAGGCTGCGCCGTCGCCCCGTCGCTGCGGGGGCCACCGCATGAGCACCCGGGTCCTGCTCGCGTCCACCGCGTACGGGGCGGCCACCCTGGCCGCCGCGCTCGACGCGGGCCTGCTGCCCCCGGCGGACCGGACGGTCCTGCTGGTCTGCAACAACGCCGCCGTGCCCGAGACCTCGCCGGCGCTGGACGCCGTGCCCGGGTTCGCACGGTTGCGGGCCCGCTTCGACGAGGTCCGCTCGTGGAACGCGACGATCGCCCCGTTCCACCCGAGCGGCTGGTCACCGCGCACCGATGACGTCCCGCTGTGGGAACGGTACCTGCGGCTCGCCTGGCACCTGGGCGAGGACGAGGTCACGCTCGTCGTGGAGTCCCCGCACGTCAACCCGGCGATGGCGGTGATGCGGATCTTCCCGGACGCGCCGGTGCACGTGTACGCGGACGGGCTGATGAGCTACGGGCCCACCCGGGACCGGCTCGATCCGCTGATCGGCACCCGGGTGCACGCCCTGCTGCACCTGGACCTGGTGCCCGGGTTGCGACCGCTGCTGCTCGCCGAGTTCGGGGTCCCGGCGCGGATCGTCCCGACGGACGCGTTCCTGAAGGTCCTCGCCGAACTCGCCGACGAGGCGGGGCCGTCGTCCGGTCCCGCCTCGGACGGTGCCGGTCCCGCGCTGCTCCTCGGCCAGTACCTGTCGGCCCTGGACATCCTCACCGTCGACGAGGAGGAGGACCTGCACCTGGAGATGCTGCGGGGCGCCGTCGCCCTGGGCCACCGGCGGATCGTCTTCAAACCGCACCCCACCGCCGGCGCCCGGCTCTCGCGGCGCCTGGAGGAGGCGGCGGGGGAACTGGACGTCGAACTGACGGTGCTGGACCGGCCGGTCCTCGCGGAGGTCCTGTACCAGCGGGAGGGGCCCGCGCTCGTCGTCGGCTGCTTCTCGACGGCCCTGTTCACCGCGTCCGCGTTCTACGGGCTGCCGGTCGCCCGGGTGGGCACCACGCTGTTGCTGGAGCGGCTGACCCCGTACCAGAACAGCAACCGGGTACCCGTGACCCTGGCCGACGCGCTCCTGCCCGACCTGGCCGAACCGACCGCCCCGCCGGTGGACGTCCCCGCGGACGAACTGAACGCCCTGGTCACCGCCGTCGGTTTCGCGATGCAGCCGAAGGTCCATCCCGGTCGCCGTGCCGAAGCCGAGGCGTATCTGCGGCGGCACCACGACGGGCCCGCCCTGCGGTACTTCAAGAAGCGCCGGCTCACCGCGCTCGGCCTGCCCGGTGGGGTGGCGCCGCAGCTCGCCTTCATCCCGCGCAATGCGACGGTCCGTCGAGTCGCGCGGCGGGTCCGGGCCGTCAAGCGGGCCGCGCTCGGATGACGAGCCGTGCTGCTCCGCTCCTCGATCGGGGTGCGTTCCGCTGCGTGTCCGCTGTCGCCGTGCGGGTGCGCGGTGGTTCTGCGCAGTTCCCCGCGCCCCTGCCGGGGCGCGACCTGGTGGAGGTGCTCGGCTGCGGGGGCGTCGTGGCTGGTCGCGGAGATCCGCGAAGGGGAGCGCTTGACCTCAATCTTGGTTGGGGTTTTACGGTCATGGACATGGAATACACACACGATGACCAGGGACTCGCCCGCCAGCCGATCGGCTACTGGAGTTGGGCCACCCACGAGGCCGTGGTGCCCTACATCCGGGCGGGCCTGGCCGAGCAGGGGCTGACCCAGCCCCAGTGGTGGGTCCTCAACCAACTCGCCGAGCACCCGGACGGCCGCGACCTGAAGGAACTCGCCGCGTTCCTCGGCGGCTACCTCGACGTCGGGGAGGAGGGCATCAAGGCCGAGACGCGGGACCTCGTCAGCCGCGGACTGGCCGGGTCGGACGAGGACGAGCACATCCGCATCACCGACGAGGGCGAGACCCTGCGGAAGAAGGCCGCCGAAGTCCAGGCCGGACGCATGGCCACCATCCACGACGGGGTGTCCGACGAGGAGTACGTCGCAGCACTGAAGGTGCTGCAACGGATGATCGACAACGTCGGCGGTCGCTTCTGGCACCACTGACGTACGCGCTACACCCCCGAGGTGGACAGCTTCGCCGCGAACCCGAGGAACAGCGCACCCGCCGCCGTGGTCGCCCCGGCCGACAGCCGGCGGCGGCTGCGGAACAGGTCGGCGAGCCGGGAACCCCCGAAGATCAGCGCGGACAGGTACAGCGCGCTCGCGACCTGGAGGCAGCTGCCGAGCACCACGAACGTCACGGCCGGGTACGCGTACGTGGGGTCCACGAACTGCACGAAGAAGGAGATCAGGAACAGGATGGCCTTCGGGTTCAGCAAACTGATCGTGAAGGCCCGACGGAACGGACGCTCGCCCGCCGCCACGGGGGCGGCCTCCTCGGTGCCGGCCCCGACCCCGTCGGTACGGTCGTCCCGGCCCCGCCACATCGCCCAGGCGGTCCGCAGCAGCCCGATCGCCAGCCAGGCCAGGTACCCGGCGCCCAGGAACTTCACGATGCCGAACAGCACGGCGTTGCTTTGGAGCAGCGAGGCCGCGCCCGCCGCCGCCAGGGTCATCAGCACCAGGTCCCCCGCCCACACCCCGGCGGCGGCCGTGTACCCGCGCCGCACGCCTTGGCGGGCCGCGACCGACAGCACGTACAGGGAGTTCGGCCCCGGCAGCAGGATGATGAGGACGAGGCCCACGAGGTAGGCGGAGAGGTCTGTGACACCGAGCATGAGGCGGAGTGTCGCATGAAAGTACGACAACCCGACAGGGTCTCTGGTCGGCGCCTCCCGGGCTGGATCGGCGGACACCACTCCGTTTCCGTGAACGGACGGCGACTGTCAGTGGTCGCCCGTAGATTCGTGGGTGCGGGGGCGTGCGGGCTCCCGCGTCGGAATCGGGGGCGGGGCGCATGGGGCGTGAGGAATGGGTGTCGGGCTCGGCGGAAGCGGAGCGGTTGATCAGGCAATGCCGGGCGTCCGGGAGCGACACCCTGGAACTGGTGGGGCTGCGCCTGACCGAACTACCGGAGTCGATCCGGGGGCTGAGCCGCCTGAGGCGCCTGCGCATCGACCGCATGAGACTCCCCCACCTGCCCGGCTGGCTCTTCGACCTGACCCAGCTCGTGGAGCTGCACGCCGCGAACAACGGGCTGCGTTCCGTACCGGATTCCCTGGGCAGGCTCGTCAACCTGCGGCAGCTCGTGCTCGACGGCAACGACTTGATGACCCTGCCCGAGAGCATCGGCGACCTCGCCCGTCTCCACCGACTCAGCGTGTCCAGGAACCTGCTGAGGCGGCTGCCGGACTCCCTCTCCCGACTCGACCAGCTGACCCATCTCCAGCTGACCTTCAACATTCTGGAGTCCCTGCCGCCGGGGCTCAGCGACCTCACCTCGTTGGTGAACCTCAAGCTCGGGGGCAATGAGCTGGCCGAGCTGCCGACGGAGTTCGAACGGCTACGAGGCCTTCGCTCGTTGGCGCTCAGTCGCAACCGACTGACCGAACTGCCGACCTCGCTGGGCCACCTGGAGCACTTGGCGACACTCGGCCTCGAAGGCAACCCCCTCACCACCCCGCCCCCCGAGATCGTCGCCGCGGGCACACCCGCCGTGCTCAGCTTCCTGCGGGACCTGGACGCGGACGCCGTCCGCCAGTGGTCGTCCAAGGTCGTCGTGGTCGGAGAAGGCAGGGTCGGCAAGACCTCCCTGCTCAAGGCGTTGCGCAGGGAGGACCACGACCCGCACGAGGACAGCACCCACGGACTGACCGTCGGGCAGCTCGCCCTGCCGCACCCGAGCCCGCCCGACCCGGACCAGCCCGTCACCATGCGCCTGGCCACCTGGGACTTCGGCGGGCAGGAGATCTACCACGCCACCCACCAGTTCTTCCTCACCGACCGGTCCCTGTTCCTGCTGCTGTGGGACGCGCAGATCGGCTGGGAGGCCAGCAAGCTGCACTACTGGCTGGACATGATCAAGGCCCGCGCCCCGCACGCCCCGGTGCTCCTGGTGGCCACCCACCTGGGCCCGCGCCCGCCGGACCTGCCGCTGAGCGAACTCCGGGAGACGTACCCGGGGCTGATCATCGGCAGCATGAGCGCGGACAGCGCCAGCGGCCAGGGGGTGGACGAGGTCCGGGAACGCGTCCGGCAGGAGGTGGCGCGACTGCCGCTGATGGGCGCGGCCTGGCCCCGCACCTGGCTGCGCGCGTCGGACGCCGTACGGGCCCGTCCCGAGAAGCACATCTCACCGGAGCAGCTGAACGACCTGCTCGCCGGGGCCGGCGTGCGGGACGCCTCGCACCAGAACTCACTGGTCGCCGCCCTGCACAGCCTGGGCGACCTCCTCTACTACCCGGACGACGAGGAGCTGTGCGACCTGGTGGTGCTGCGCCCCCAGTGGCTCACCGGGTACATCAGCCGGGTCCTCGACTCCGAGGAGGTGCTGAACGAGGGCGGGCTGTTCCGGCACGCGTACGGGCACGAGCTGTGGCGGGACGTGGACCGTTCGCTGCGCCGGCACTTCGTGCGCATGATGGAGAACTTCGACCTCTCCTACCGGACGGTGGACAAGACGGCGAGCCTGGTGGTGGAGCTGCTGCCCTGGGAGCCACCGGAGTACACGGCGGAGTGGGACCGCTACGGCGGCGGCCCGGGCCGGCGCGAACTGCGGCTGCGCTACCGGCTGCACACCGTGCCGCCCGGCGTCCCGACCTGGTTCATCGCCCGGGAACACCGCTTCTCGACGCCCGTGCGCTGGCGGTCCGGTGCGCTGTTGAAACACGCCGACGGGGAGCACGCGGCGCTGATCACGGTGGACCGGCACGCCAAGTCGGCGGAGCTGCGCGTACGCGGACCGTACCCGCACGACTTCTTCGCGGTGCTCAAGGACGGGTTCGAGCAGACCCTGCTGCGTTATCCGGGCTTGGACATCACGCGTCTGGTGCCGTGTCCGCACCAGGACGACCTGGGACGGCCCTGCACCCACGAGTTCCGGCACGAACAGCTGGTGCACCGGCTGACGATGGACCCGCCGCGGGAACGCATCGAGTGCCCCGAGCACCTGTGGGACGTCGACGTGCCGTTCCTGCTCCAGGGCATCGAACGGCCGGGCGACCGCGAGTCGCACCGCATGCTGAGCGACCTCGTGGCCCGGGTGGACTCCCTCCAGCGCGCCGACCGGACGCAGCACGCCGAGCTGACCGCGATGCTCGCCGAGCAACAGCGCGGGTTCCTCCACTCGCTGCGCCGCGAGCAGTCCCGTCAGGAGGTGCTGTGCCCGAGCCTGGTGTGGGTGCGGCGGCTGACGCGGCGGGAGGCCGGCCACGTACTGCTGCCCGGCGAGGTGTTCCAGCTGCATCTGTGTTGCGAGGCGCCCGGCGAATGGCACCTGCTGGAGGGCGTGGAGCCCTACGAACTCCCGGCGCACGGCGCGTTCACGGAGACGGTGTTGCCGTACGTGCACCGGACCTTGCAGGCGCTGAAGTTCGTGGTGCCGGTGTTCGGCGCTTCGCTGGGCGCGGTGTCCGAGGAGCTGGGCAAGGTCATGAAGGACGACGTGGACGTGATGAAGGCGCTGTTGGACGGGCTGCCGGAGGAACTGCGCCGGGGGCTGGGCGAGTCGGGGTCCCGTGCGACGGTGCAGGCCGTGGACCACGCCGAGCAGCGCCGGATGCACGCCCTGCTGAAGGAGCTGGACCCCGCCGAGGAGTGGGGCGGCCTCAACAAGGTGACCACCCCGGAGGGTCCCACGTACTGGCTGTGCAAGGCCCATGCGCGCACCTACGAGCAGGGGTCCCGGGCCGTCCCGGCGCCCGCCGCGCCGGTGCCGCTCCCCCGCGGCGCCCAGGAGGGGGAGTCCGGCAGCCACACCGCCGGGTGACCGGCCCGTTCACGCCCGCTCGGTGCGTTCCGTCCGGCGGGGTCCCGCGGTGGCGACCGCGAGGAGGCCCGCCGCGTACAGGGCCGCGGCCGTGACGGCGGCGCCCGTTCCCCACGGGCCGTGGAGGGTCCAGGCCCAGGGTTCGACGGTGTTGTCCCAGCCCACTCCGAGGAACAGCGTCGGTCCGAGCACGGCGAGCGGCGGCACCCAGGCGAGCCCGCTGCCGAGCAGCCGTGCGCCGAGCATCGCCAGCCCCAGGTACCCCGCGACGTTGCGGACGGCGGCCACGGTGACGTCCGCGCCGGCGCCGGCCGCCATCGGGAGCACGGCGAGCAGCACCGCGTACCCGAGGACGGCGGTCATGTGGACGGCGCGCCAGCGACGCATCGGTTGGGCGGCCGAGTGTTCCAGGTCCGCCATCGGGGAGTGGACGGTGGAGGCGAGCACCACGGCGTGGGCGACCGGCACCACGGCGGCGAGGGGGACGCTGAAGTCGGTGAGGTGGCGCAGTTGCGGCAGGGAGACCTGGCGTCCGGCCTGGACGCTGACGAGCAGGGCCACGACGAGGCCGGTGAGGGCGGCGGCCGGGACGCCCCGGGCGCGGCAGTAGTACCGGAGCGCCGGCGGCAGCGGGCGGATCACGCCGCGGGTCCCTTCGGGAGCGGCGGGAGGGCGCCGCAGGTGCGGATGCCGTCGGCGGTGGCACTGATCCAGGCGTCCTGGCGGTCCCGGGGCACCTGCCGGAACCGTTCCACGGCCGCGGCGAACGTCTCGCCCCAGTAGGTCGACCGGGTGCCGGTCCGGTCGCTGACCACCGCTTCGAGGAAGAAGGTGGTCGGGTAGCCGCCGGTGCCCCGCAGTGGGGGGACGCTACAGCCGGACGGCGACTGCGGCAGGGCGGCGGCCAGCATGTCGTCGGTCATGGTGGCCCGGTCCGTTCCCGGGGAGTGCACGGGCAGTTCGCCGGTCCGGGGGCCGTCGGGTCGCAGTCCCCGTTCGTGGAAGGTGCGGTTGAGGCCGGGCACGGAGGCGGTCAGTTCGTCCACGTCCCGGACCGCGCCGCGCAGTGCGGGCAGCAGATGGCGGTCGTCGGGCCACAGGCAGGCCCGGGTCCCGCCGGAGGTCGCGCACACGGGGCGGTCGGGCTGCGGGGTGCGTTCGGCCCAGGCCAGTTCCTCGTGGGTCGGGCGGTGGGCGAGGAGCGCTCCGGCCGCGGTGAGGGCCACCGCCGTGACGGACGCCAGCAGCCACCGGCGGGGTCGCAGGGCGGTGGCGCGGCACAGGGCGGGCAGCGCGAGCAGCACGACCGCGGCGGACAGGCACCACACGGTGGCGGTGAGCAGGCGGTCGGCGCGGGGCCGGAAGGCCATGTCCCAGTGTTGGTCGATGACGGGGATCAGGGCGCCGGGGAATCCGGTGCCGCCGGTGCCGGTCAGGGCGAGGGCGACCAGGACGCCGTATCCGCAGAGGCCGGCGAGGGGGGCGGTGATGCGGGTGGGCAGCAGGCTTCCGGCGGTGGTGCCGCAGGCCGCGTGGAGGGCGAGCACGGCGGCGCCCAGCAGCAGGGGGGTCCAGGCGGGGTCGGTGACCTCGCTGACGGCGGCGGTCCGCCGGTGGGCGACGAGGGCGAGCAGGGCGTAGACGGGCAGGACCCACAGGAGGGCGGCGAGCCAGAGGACGACGCCCTGGTTCCAGGCGTCGCGGGGGGTGGTGTCGGTCCAACCGAGGGTGCGGAAGCGGTGGGCGCGGCCGGCGGTCCAGGCGGTGGCGGCGGCGGTCAGGGGGCCCATCACGATGACGGCGAAGAGTTGGACCCGGACGGCGGTCTGCGCCCACCAGCCGATCCAGTCGCTGGTGCCGGGGGTGCCGTCGGTGAAGTACAGGAGGCCGACGGCGGCCAGCACGGCGGCGACCCACTTGGTTTCGCCGCGCCGGGCCTCGATCCACAGGACGCGCCTCATGCGGTGGCCCCCTCCGCGCCGACGAGGTGCAGATAGCCGGTTTCGACGGTGCCGTCCTCGCCGGGCAGCCGGCACAGTGCGTCGACGCTGCCGGTGAACGCGACGCGGCCGGCGAGCAGGACGGCGACCCGGTCGCAGGTGCGGGCGACGTCCTCGGCGAGGTGGGTGCTCATCACGACGGCGGCGCGGCTGCCGAGTTCCTGGATGAGCGTGCGGAAGCCGACGCGTTGGGCGGGGTCGAGCCCGACGGTGGGTTCGTCGAGGAGCAGCAGGTCGGGACGGTTGACGACGGCTTGGGCGATGCCGACGCGGCGGAGCATCCCGCCGGACAGGTCGCGCATGCGTCGGTCGGCGTGTGCGTCCATGCGGACGAGGGCGAGCGCCTCGCGGACCCGGGCGGCGCGGTCCCGGGCGGGGACCTTGCGGAGCCAGGCCGCGTACTCGGTGAACTCCCGCACGGTGAAGCGGGGGTAGTGGCCGAAGCTCTGCGGCAGCACCCCGATGCGTGCGCGCACCCGGCGCACCGAGCGGCGGTCGGTGAGGTCGGCGTCGAGGAGCCGTATCGCACCGGAGTCGGGGCGCCGGGCAGTGGTGAGCAGGGACAACAGGGTGCTCTTGCCGGCTCCGTTGGGCCCGAGCAGACCGGTGACGCCGAGGGGGAAGTCGAGGGACACCGCGTCGAGCGCGGTCAGCTTCCCGTACCGGACGGTGACGGTGTCGGCTGCCGCGACCGGGTGGGAGCCGGTGGCTGCGGAGGTGTTCTCTGAGGGCACGTCACCACCGTACGGGGGCCGTGATCGGCGCTCGAAGCCGACTCCCCCGAAACGGGCTGTCGCCCCCGTTTCTCACGGTGCATCAGGGATCAGAAGCGTTCGGTGGGTTCGTACGTCCCCCACACCTCGCGGAGGGCCCCGCAGACCTCGCCGATCGTGGCGCGGGCGCGCAGCGCGGTCCGCATCGGGTACAGGGTGTTGGCCGATCCCCGGGCGGCCTCGCGGAGTTCGGCGAGGGCCCGGTCCACCGCGGAGCGGTCCCGTTCGGCGCGCAGGGCGGCCAGCCCTCGGGCCTGGCGGGCGCCGATCTCGGGGTCGACGCGCAGCGGTTCGTAGGGCTCCTCGGCGTCCAGGGCGAAGCGGTTGACGCCGACGACGATCCGGTCGCCGGATTCGGTCTCCCGGGCGATCCGGTAGGCGTTGCGTTCGATCTCGCCCTTCTGGAAGCCCTGTTCGATGGCGGCGACCGCGCCCCCCAGGTCCTCCACCCGGCGCATGAGGTCGGTGATCTCGTCCTCCAGGTCGTCGGTCATCCGTTCCACCGCGTAGGAGCCGGCGAAGGGGTCGACGGTGGCGGGGACGTCCGTCTCGTGGGCGAGGACCTGTTGGGTGCGCAGCGCGAGGCGGGCGGACTTCTCGGTGGGCAGGGCGATGGCCTCGTCGAACGCGTTGGTGTGCAGGGACTGGGTGCCGCCGAGGACGGCGGCCAGGGCCTGGACGGCGACCCGTACGAGGTTCACCTCGGGCTGCTGTGCGGTGAGTTGCACACCGGCGGTCTGGGTGTGGAAGCGGAGCATCAGCGACTTGGGGTCCCGGGCGCCGAACTCCTCGCGCATCAGCCGGGCCCACACCCGCCGGGCCGCCCGGAACTTCGCGACCTCTTCGAGGAGGGTGGTGCGCGCGACGAAGAAGAACGACAGCCGGGGCGCGAGTTCGTCCACGGTCATCCCCGCGGCGAGGGCGGTGCGGACGTAGGCGACGCCGTCCGCGAGGGTGAACGCGACCTCCTGCGCGGGCGAGGCACCGGCCTCCGCCATGTGGTAGCCGGAGACGGAGATGGTGTTCCAGCGGGGCAGCTCCGTCCGGCAGTAGCGGAAGAGGTCGGCGGTCAGCCGCAGCGACGGGCCGGGCGGGAAGATGTACGTGCCCCGGGCGACGTACTCCTTGAGGACGTCGTTCTGCACCGTGCCCGTCAACCGGTCGCCGGGTACGCCCTGTTCCTCGGCGACCAGTTGGTACAGGAGCAGCAGCAGGGCCGCGGGGGCGTTGATCGTCATGGACGTGGAGACCCGGTCCAGCGGGATGCCGTCGAACAGCGCCCGTACGTCCTCGATGGAGTCGACGGCGACGCCCACCTTGCCGACCTCTCCGGCGGCGATCGGGGCGTCGCTGTCGTGGCCCATCTGGGTGGGCAGGTCGAAGGCGACGGAGAGCCCGGTGGTGCCGTGCTCGATGAGGCGCCGGTAGCGGGCGTTGGACTCGGCGGCGGTGCCGAAGCCCGCGTACTGGCGCATGGTCCAGGGGCGGCCGGTGTACATCGTGGGGTAGACGCCCCGGGTGTAGGGGTAGTCGCCGGGCCGGCCGAGTTGCCGATCGGGGTCCCAGTGCGCGAGCGCCTCGGGGCCGTACACCGGTTCGATGGGTAGACCGGACTCCGACTCGCGCGCCGTCATTCCCGCACCTCCCGCAGGTCACCGGTCCGTTCCTGCCAGCATGCGGGCCGGAAACGGAATCCGCCCGCGTTCACGACCACCCGGCCGTGGGGAGCATCACCCTGAGGGCCGGCACCGGAACCGGAACCGGTGTGGGCGCGGGCACCGAAGGGGGAGGGGCATGCGACGACACCTGGTGGGGCCGGGCGGCGGCACCGGCCGGAGCGCGGGGCCCGCGGGGGCGCGGCGGGTGGTGGTCCCGGTCCTCGCGGCTCTCGTGGCGGTGACCGTGGCGGGCGGGTGCACACCGCGGACACCGGGTGCGACCCGGACCGCGGGGCCCGGCGCGTCGACCTCCCGCGCCCCTTCCGTCCCGACGGCACCGAACGGCCCGCCGTCCACCCGACCCGTACCGCCCGTGCCGTCTACCCGGCCCGCGCCGTCCGCGCCCCGGACGTCCGCGCCGCCGCCGAAGGTGCTCTGGCGGGCGGGTGACTCCGGGGTCGCGGTGCGCGGGCTCCAGGCCCGGCTGCGGTCGATCGGCTGGCTCGCCGCGGCGCCCACGGGGACGTACGGAGCGTTGACGGCCGCGGCGGTCCGCGGCTTCCAGGGGAAGCGGGGACTGCCCGCCACCGGCTCCGTGGACACGGTCACCTGGGCCCGGCTGACGGCGATGACGTCCCGCCCGGGGCCCGCGGAGCTCTACCCGGAACGGGTCCGTCCGGCCGACGACCCGGACCGACCGGACCCGCGCTGCCTGACGGGCCGGGTGCTGTGCCTCAGCAAGACCTCACGCACCCTGCGCTGGATGGTCGACGGGAAGGTGCGGACCACCCTGGACGTCCGCTTCGGCGGGCCGGTGACCCCGACCCGCGAGGGGGCCTTCCGGGTGACCCTGAAGTCCCGCGAGCACCGGTCGACGCTGTACGACACCCCGATGCCGTACGCGATGTTCTTCAGCGGCGGGCAGGCGGTCCACTACTCGGCGGACTTCGCGGCGAACGGGTACGGCGGCGCCTCGCACGGGTGCGTGAACGTACGGGACCGGGCCGGGATCGCGGCACTCTTCGACGAGGTCCGCGTCGGCGACGGAGTCGTCGTCCACTGGTGAGCGACGGGGACCGCGGAGGTTGAGTGATCCACAGTGGCGCGGGCGGGACCGGGGGAACATGTCCCGCCCGCGCCGGTGGCGCCGAGCCGTAGGTACGGGGGGAACCCCGGCTCGCGCAGGGCCGATGACCAGTCGGCTCACTTGATACTGCGCCATCGCTCGGCAAAACGTCACACCTGGCGGAAAGTTTCTCCACCTTGACGAGAACCGTGCAGGTCAGAATCGGTTCCGTCGGGACATAACGGACGAACGATGGCCCAGATCGTGGCCGATACTCGTCGTTCCAGCGAGCCGATGCCGGCACGCCGAGGCGGTTCACCCGCCCGGGTCGGCGCCCGGGTCAGGGGTGGGTGTAGGCCGCGGGGGTCGCCGTGGGCGGGGTGGGTGCGGTCTCGGTGGGCGCGGGGCGGGTGGCCGCGGAGTCGGTCGGCTCGGCACCGGTCACGGGCGCCGGGCGGGCCGTGCCCCCGGGCGGGCGACCGCCGCCGGGCAACCCGCCGCCACCCCGGCGGGGTCCGGGCGCGGCACCACAGTCGTCGCCGTTGCCCTCGCCGTTGCCGCTGCCCTTCCCCTTGCCGCCGCTGCCACCGGCCCCACCGGTCCCACCGGCGCCGCCGTACCGGCCGTTCGCGTCCCGGCAGCCGCCGCGGCCCTCGCCCCGGCCGTCATCGCCGCCCTTGCCGTCGGCACCACCGGAGTCGCGGTCGCCGTGGTCGCGGTCGCCGTCGTGGTCCTTGCCGTTCCCGGGGCCGTCGTCCCCCCGGTCGCCGGTGCCGTCCCGGTCGCCGTCGGAGCCGCGGTCGGGGTCGTCGTCCCGCGAACCGGGTTCCGCCGCGGACCCGGTGGCCTCCCCGTCATCGGGCGCGTCGGCGCCCTTGCGGTGGAGGTCGAGGAACCGCTGGCAGAACCGGGCCACCCGGGCGGCGCCGTCGGCGGCCCGTTCCAGCCGTCGGACGCCCTCGGCGTCGAGCTCGCCCGCCCGGTGCTGTCGACAGTCGGCGACGGTCCGGGCCGTGACGTCATCGCCCTCCGGGCGCCGCGGAGCGGTGCGGTCCGGGGAACCGGGGCGGGGCGAGCCGGACACCCGGGGCGGCGACTCGGACGCGGCACCGGCCGACCCGCCACCGGACCGGTCACGGCCGGACGGTGCGGGGCTCCGGAACGCAGAGGACGACGGTTCGACGGCGGGCGTCCCGCCGGCGACCCCTGCGGGCCCCTGCCACTGGTCCTCGAACGGCGTCGACAGCACCCCCGTCCCGGTGGCGACCGCGACCCCGCCGACCATGCCCGCGGCGAGCACGGCCGCGACCGCGAACCGCACCGGACGCGCCCAGCGGGCGGGGCGCCGCCCGTGCGCCGGCCCCCCGGCGACGATCCGTACCGTCGTGGGCAGTCCGATGGTGATGTCCGGTCCTGGTGCGGCGCCTTCGGGCTCGGGGCGGGCGCCACCGGCGCCGCGGAAGGCGCGCGACGTGCGGTACGCGGCCAGCGCCGCCGCCTCACCGGGCAGTTCGGCGCCCGCGGGGCCGCTCCCCGTACGGGTCGGGCCGTCCGGGTCGGGGAACCCGACGCGCAGGGCCCACTCGCCGGAGGCGTCCGGCGGGCCCGAACCGGTCGGCCGCTCGCGGGGGGCGTCCTGCGGGACGGGCCCTCGGGCCTGTGCGGTCAGCGCGTCCAGCAGCCCGGCCAGGCGTTCCGCCCGGTCGCGGTAGTGATCGTCGACGTTCTTCGGGGGTTCTCCCCGCAGCAGGCGTTCCGCCACCTCTCGGTCAAGCCAGGGGTCCTGCTCGTCGGGCATCACATGTCCTTCTGCGTCCGCGTTCGCGAATGCGTCACACCCGCCGGCATGGCCGCGCGCGGGTGTGGGCGGCGGGGCCGGGGCACCGCGTCGAGGCGTCCTGGGGGCGCAGGGTCTTCCTCTTCGGGCTCGTCACCGAGCAGTTCGGCGAGACGTTTCAGCCCCCGGTGGGCGGCCGTTCGCACGGCGCCCGGCCGCTTGCCCAGGGCCTGCGCCGCGGTCTTCGCGTCGAGCCCGACGACGACCCGCAGCACGACCGCTTCGGCCTGGTCCTGCGGGAGCCGGGCGATCAGGGACAGCGTCCGACTGGTGGCCAGCGCCTCCATGGCCTCGACCGCGGTGTCCGACTCGGCGGGCTTCCCGGTCAGCTCGGTCTCGTCGGCGCCTATCGCGGGGCGACGGCCCCGCATGCGTATGTGGTCGAGCGCACGGTTGCGGGCTATGCGCGCCGCCCAACCCCGGAAGCGGTCGGCGTCGCCGCTGAACCGGTCGAGGTCGCGCGCGATCTGGAGCCACGCCTCCGAGGCCACGTCTTCGGCGTCCGGGTCACCGACCAGTGTCCGGACGTATCCCAGCAGCCGCGGATGCACCGAGCGGTACACCGTTCGGAAGGCCCCGTCATCCCCGTGCTGAGCCGCAAGCAGCGCGGCGGTCAACTCCGCGTCGTCCCCCAGCACTCAACGCACTCCCTCTTCGCGCCCGAACCGGCACCGCTCTCGCGGAGTCGGCTGTTCACCGTCCTGGTTTTTCCGTCCATGGTTGCGGTCCCTGAATGACCGCGGACGTCGATGGCCCGCACTCGGCGCGAAAAGCACGCTACGGCCTGAAATGCGTCCACGTCCATGTTTGTACAAGGCGCAACTAGTGGTCGGAAGAGTGGGGTGTGACACAAATCGAGCCTCCGGCGCAGTAGTAGTTACGGGCCGCCGCGCGGCCCGTGCCGTGCGGCGACCGGGGCCTCTCCTGTGGGGGGTGGCGGCCCCGGTCGTTGCCTTCACTGGGGCTCCTCCCCTTCGCTCGTGCCTGCTGCCGGGCCGCGCTCCGACCCTCGTTCCGCCGTTGTTCCGGCCTTCGTTCCGGCCTTCGTCCCGCCTTCTTCAGGCGTTCTTCCCTCTCCGGTCCCACCGTGCCCCGCCCCCGCGCGCCGGTGCGCCGCAGGGAGCGGACCGATGTTGCACCCGGCGCGCCGACCGCCCGGACGACCACCGCGGCCACCGTCGCGAACCGGCCACCGCCGACCCCACGACCGGCCCCGAACACCGGGCGCCGAACCGTTCAGTTCCGGCCACGGGACCGCCGGGAGACCACGGCACTCAGCACCCGCCGCCCCTCGGTCGTCACCGCGTGCGCCTGGCGCAGCCCGCCGGCCCCCCGCGCGGCGAGCAGTTCCAGGACCGCGACCTGGCGGCGCAGTTCGGCGGCGGCCAGCGGGGGCAGTGCACCGCCGCGGTCCGCACGGGGTGCGGTGAGCGGATCCTCCGGCCCGCCCTCGGGAGCGCCGCCGGCCGCAAGGTCCGCGCCCGGCCCGGGGTCGAGCAGCAGATGGATGCGGAGCGCGGCCACCGAGCAGTCGTCCGCCCACGTCCGCAGTCGGGTGTCGGTCGACGCCCCCTCCCGGAGCTCCTCGGGGAGCGCGGCGGGCGCGGTGCTCAACATGGCCAGGGCCCGCCGCACCGCCGCGTCCCCGACCTCATCCCCGCCCCCGTTCCCGCTCCCGTCCAGGGCCGTGGCTCGTTCCGTCAGCGCGGTCCGGACGCGGTCGAGGCGTTCACCCCAGGTGGCCGCGTCCGCCCCGGGTGCGCCGTCGCCGCCTTCCCCGAGGCTCGCCCACAGGGGGCGGAGCAGTTCGTCGTCGCCGCCGAGCAGCGGCACACAGCGGTCGAGACAGGCGAGGCCGCTCACGGCGAGCCCTCTCCCGTCCGCCCCGGCGATCAGTTCGACCAGGCTCATGGTGCCTCCCGTGCCACCGGCGTGGCGCCCTCTTCGCGGCGTCCGCACGTGTCTCTTCTGCGTGTGCCGCGCCGCCGGCGTCACAGTCGCACCACTCCGAGACGTTCCAGGAAGCGGAAGAAGAGTTCCTCCGCGGACGGTTCCGCGGGGGCGCTCAGCACCTCGACCAGGGGTCCGGCGGTCACCGTCATCCCGGCCTCCGCGGCCCAGGCGACCGCGCGGTCCGCGGCGTCCTCGGGCACCAGGAAGTAGTCCTCCAGGGCCCGCTCGTCGCCGCCGATGTGGTCGGCCATCGACGCCCGGTCGAGACAGGCCGTCCAGCCGCCGCCGCTCGGGGCCGCCGCCTCCACCACGACGCACGCGCTGTCCATGACGTATCCGAACAGGGCCGGCGCCCCGGTCTCCGAAGCGAGGGCGTTCATGCTGCCGATCGACGTGCCTTCCTCGACGTCCCGGCACTCCCAGACCTGCCAGCCGTCGGCGCGCCGCTCCAGCAGTCCCAGCTCGCCCCGGACGGCGGCGAGCGCGTCCGTGCCGTCGAGCGGCTGCGCGCCCCGACCCACGACGTAGTAGCCCCAGTAGCCCATCCGGCCTCCCCCGTCCCCGTTCGATTCCCGCCACTCACGGGCGCCGACCAGACCACCACACTGCTCGGGCCGTCCGCCACCCAAAGCGCGGTTTCGGTGGGTCGCGGACACCGGCGGACCCGTTCCACGGCCGCCCGGGCGCCCGACCCGCCCGCTTCGCCCCGCTATGCGATCGCGCCGCGCTCCCCCGAGGGAGCCGGCGCGTACGGCGATGATCGTCATCGCCGCCACCGATGTGTCGACCCGTGCGTACGGCATCCGCCCGAGGGGGAACCTGTACGCGCCATTCTTCGCCGGGCGGTCAACCGGACCGCAGGTGAGCGCTACCGCCGCAGGTACACCTTCTGCCACTCCACCGAGGTCATGGACAGGGCCGCCTCGGCCAGCGACCTGGCCGAGGCCGTCTTCAGCTTCTCCAGGCTGCTGTCGATCCACGGCTGGACGTTGGAGCAGCCCTGCTCCCGGTACTCGACCGCCTGGATCAGGCACTCCAACTTGTCCGCCTCCCGGGCCTCGACGGCCGAGCATCCCCGCCGGTCCGGCAGTCAGTCGAGCCGGTCCGCGAGGGCGACGAACTCGGTCCAGCCCAGGGGTGGTCGCCCCGCGTCCCAGAGTTTCTGTGCGGTCGCCCGCAGCGGCATCCGGATGCCCGCCGCGATCCGTTCGGGGGTCTGCGCGTTCGGGAAGTCGCCCCAGACGCCGAAGACCCCACCGAGGATCTGCCGGTCGTAGCGCCGGTCGACGGGCCGGTTGCCGCGCACCACCAGCGGGGTCCACTCCTCGTAGATCCGCTGACCGGTCGGGTAGGTGAACTGGTTGGGCTCGCCCAGCACGTAGTAGAGGTACTCGTCGTTGTAGTTGACCAGTTCGCGCCCGGTGCTCAGGTACCCGGTCGGCTCCCGGGCCCCGATCTCCTTGCCGGTCCAGTACGCGGCCTCGATGTCGTCGGCGGGCTGGACCCCGTCGCGGAAGAAGCCGTCGTTCCAGGCGCGCGGCTCGCGGCCCAGCTTCCGGACGGTCTCCGCCCGGTCGTCCAGCCAGCCCGTGGCCAGGTCCTCCACGGTGCCGTCCGCCCCGTACCGTTCGCGGGCCGCCGCGGCGAGCTGGGGGAAGCGGGCGGCCGGGTCGCTGGAGAAGAGGGCCGGGTACTCGTCGCCGCCGACGTGCCAGTACGGACCGGGGAACAGTTCCGCGTACTCGCGCAGCAACTCGTCCACGATCCGGGCGGCGGCCGGCCGGGAGATGTCGACGGCGCCGGGCGGCGCGGCACCGTTCGTCCCGCGCAGTTGGAGGTCGGGGTGCGCGGCGATCACCGCGCCGAGGTGTCCGGGCGAGTCGATCTCCGGCACCACGTCGATGTGCCGGCTGCGGGCGAGCGCGACGATCCGGCGGACCTCGTCCTTGCTCAGGTGGTCCCGGGACACCACTTCCGGATGGCTGTCGGAGGCGATGCGGAAGCCCTGGTCGTCGGAGAAGTGCAGACCCAGTTCGTTGAACTTGAGGTCGCCCAGTTCCCGTATCCGGTCCTCGATCCAGCGGGCGGCGTACGGTTTGCGCGCCGTGTCCAGCAGGAAGCCGCGCCGGGGCTTGGCGGGCTCGTCCCGCACCACGCCCTCGGGGGCGGTGCCCGCGTCTCGGACCGCCTGCTTGAGGGTGCGGGTGCCGTAGAACACGCCCCGTTCGGTGGGTCCCTCGATCCGCACCCGCTCGTCCCGCACGGTCATCGTGTACGACTCGGGGCCGCCCCCGCCGCCGAGGGACAGTTCCACGTCCCCGCGTCCGGCCGCGGCCTCCCCCGCGTACGCGACTCCCAACTCGTCCGCGGTGAGCCGGCCCTCGTCGGCGAGTGCGGGGTCCGTGACGACGAGCCGCGCGCCGGTGGCGGGCCGCCAGCCGGGGCCCCGGGCGAAGGTGTGCTCACGGACCGCGGGGATGGTGCGCGGGGCCCGGGACGGCGGATGGGTGGGGCTGGCGCTCGGCGTCCGCGCCTCGGTGGGCGTAGCGGTCGGGGCCGCCGGGGAGTCGGCGGACGGGGTGCCGTCGCCGTCGCCCCCGGGCCACAGGGCGAGCAGCACGCCGGCGGTGGCGGCCAGCACCGCGAGGACGACCACCAGCACCAGGGCGGTCCTGCGCCGGGGGCGCGAACGGGACCCGTCACCACCCGCCCCGCTCATCGCGCCCCCCGTACGCCGGCCGGCGTACGTACGGCGTCTGCCCTGGTCCGCCCACGCGCCGCCGTCCGCCCCCGCCTGGGTACGCGACCCCGCGCGGGGGTCCACACCCACCCGGTCGGGGGCCCCGGTCCGGAGGTACGCCCCCGCCCGGGTATGCGTCCCGGCCCGGGTGCGAGTTCCCGCGCACGTGAGTGCCCCCGGACGGGTACCCGGCCCGGCACGGCAGGTGCGTGCCCCGATCCGGGCGTGGGAACCGGCGCAGGGGCCCGCCCCGGCACGGACGGGCGTTCCCGCTCCGGCCGGCGACCCCACCCCGGTACGCACCCCGGCACGGGTACCCGACCCGGTGGGCGCCCCGGCACGGGTATCCGTTCCCGCCCGGGTTCCCGCCCGAGACGCAGGGGGCGGCCCAGCCGCAGTGGGCGACCGAGGCGTGGTGGGCGACCCGAGCCCGGTGCGCGGCCCGGCACGAGTACGGGCCCCGGCACAAGTGCGGGTTCCTGCAGGAGGGGGCGACCCCGCTCCGGCCGACGGAGTCGCCTACGCGAAGGGGTCCGCGTAGGAACCCCCGGTCGTGCCTCGTTCATGCGTACGACCCTCCCCCACCCCCGGGTGAACCGCACCCCGGCCACGTCCCTATCATCGGCTCGCGGTCATGCGCCCCGCGCGTCACCCCGGCGGGGCCGAACTCTTCCGTTCGAGTGAGATGCGCGCACCCGTCGGACGCCCCCGGGCCCCGGGTCGCTAGCGTGGCCGCGCAGACCTCAGCCGTGCCGCCCGCACCACCCGGCACACCCGCCGACACCCGGCACACCCGCCGACACCCGGCACACCCGCCGACACCGGGCGCCGCCGCCCCACCGGCCCCGCCGTCCTCCGCTAGGAGCCACGCTGCCCTCCCACGGGTCCCTCCGACCGCCAGGCCGCGCCGCCCCACCACCCGCCCAGCGCACCCCCGTTCCGGCCGCGCCCGCGACTCTCACCTGGTTGAACGCCTGCGCCCCGCACATCGCCTTCGCGGCGTTCCTCGGCTGCTGCGCCAGTCGCCGTTGGGCCACCCGGCTCGCCGCGCACCGCCCCTACCCCGATCTGGAGGCGCTGCTCGCCGCCGCGGACGAGGCGGCCTACGACCTCACCGACGCCGATCTCGCCGAAGCGCTCACCCGGGAGACCGCCACGACGCCCCACCAGCGCACGACGCGGCCCGGCCACTTCGCCGCGGAGACCGCGCTGAGCGCCGCGCACGCCGCCTACGAGAGCCGGTTCGGGCACGCCTTCCTGCTCTGTCTCGACGCCTGCCCGCCGGAGGAAGCCCTCGACCGGGTGCTCACCGCGATCCGGTCGCGGCTCGGCAACGACCGGGAGGACGAGCGGGCGCTCACCACCGAGGAGCTGCGCCGGATCGCCCGGGGTCGGCTCGCCCGACTGGTGCTGAACACCCGGCCGGGGCGCGACGGAGGGTGACGCGAACGGAACCCGAGGTCCCGGTTCCCCGCCTTCGCAGCGCGCACCCGCGTACGGAGGTGATCCCCGGCCGGATACACCTCGGCAGGGATTTGACCGAGAATGGCCGAAAACTAACGCTCTGACCCCCCTGACGGTGGTGCCGGAAAGCCTTCTCGATAGCCCGTACGTGCCAGTTTGATTGCCTGTTTGATCACACCGCCGGGCCCGGCGTGAACGTTCCGACAACTCGTCGCTACGATGGCCGGGGCCGGTGGACCGTACCCGGCCGGGCCCGACCGACACCCCAAGCCGGCAGGCCCTGATCCCCGCTCCCGGAGGGTTCTTCCGTGCCGGCTGGAACGCTGTACCGCGGCCGGGAAGGCATGTGGTCCTGGGTGGCTCATCGAGTCACCGGTGTCCTCATCTTCTTCTTCCTGTTCGTCCATGTGCTGGACACCGCCCTCGTGCGTGTCTCCCCCGAGGCGTACGACAAGGTCGTCGCCACCTACAAGACGCCCCTCGTCGCGCTGCTGGAATACGGCCTCGTCGCCGCAGTCCTCTTCCACGCGTTGAACGGCCTGCGGGTCATCGCCGTCGACTTCTGGTCGAAGGGTCCCCGCTACCAGAAGCAGATGCTGTGGACCGTGGTCGGCATCTGGGTCGTGCTGATGATCGGGGCCCTGTACCCGGTTCTCGGCCACGCCGTCCGTGAAGTCTTCGGGAGCTGACGCACATGTCGACCGACCTCTCCGCACAGTCCGGCCCGTCCGGCGTCGGCGCCGTCGAGGGCGCCCCGCTCTACAGCGCCGACAACCCCGCCCCCGTCATCGAGGCCCCCCGCAAGCGCACCGGCAAGACGCCGAAGTCGACGCGCGGGAACTTCGAGCTGTACGGGTGGCTGTTCATGCGCCTGTCCGGCATCGTCCTCGTCGTCCTCGTCCTCGGGCACCTGCTGATCCAGCTGGTCCTCGACGGCGGCGTCTCCAAGATCGGCTTCGCCTTCGTGGCCGGCCGCTGGGCCTCGCCGTGGTGGCAGACCTGGGACCTGGTGATGCTGTGGCTGGCGATGCTGCACGGCGCCAACGGCCTCCGCACGGTCATCAACGACTACGCCGAGCGCCCGAACACCCGACTGTGGCTCAAGGGCCTGCTCTACACCGCCACGGTGTTCACGATCCTGCTGGGCACGCTGGTGATCTTCACCTTCGACCCGAACATCCGCTAGGCACGGGGCTGAGGCAACCGCTATGAAGATCCACAAGTACGACACCGTCATCGTCGGCGCCGGCGGCGCCGGAATGCGCGCCGCCATCGAAGCGACGAAGCGCAGCCGCACCGCCGTGCTGACCAAGCTGTACCCCACCCGCTCCCACACGGGCGCCGCGCAGGGCGGCATGGCCGCCGCGCTCGCCAACGTGGAGGAGGACAACTGGGAGTGGCACACCTTCGACACGATCAAGGGCGGTGACTACCTGGTCGACCAGGACGCCGCCGAGATCCTGGCGAAGGAGGCCATCGACGCCGTCCTCGACCTGGAGAAGATGGGCCTGCCGTTCAACCGCACCCCGAACGGCACCATCGACCAGCGGCGGTTCGGCGGGCACTCCCGCAACCACGGCGAGGCCCCGGTCCGCCGCTCCTGCTACGCGGCCGACCGCACCGGCCACATGATCCTCCAGACGCTGTACCAGAACTGCGTCAAGGAGGGCGTCGAGTTCTTCAACGAGTTCTACGTCCTCGACCAGCTGATCACCGAGATCGACGGGGTCAAGCACTCCGCGGGCGTCGTCGCCTACGAGCTGGCCACCGGCGAGATCCACGTCTTCCAGGCGAAGGCCGTGATCTACGCCTCCGGCGGCACCGGCAAGTTCTTCAAGGTGACCTCCAACGCGCACACCCTGACCGGTGACGGCCAGGCCGCCGTGTACCGGCGCGGGCTGCCGCTGGAGGACATGGAGTTCTTCCAGTTCCACCCGACCGGCATCTGGCGCATGGGCATCCTGCTGACGGAGGGCGCCCGCGGTGAGGGCGGCATCCTCCGCAACAAGGACGGCGAGCGCTTCATGGAGAAGTACGCGCCGGTCATGAAGGACCTCGCGTCCCGTGACGTCGTCTCCCGCTCCATCTACACGGAGATCCGCGAGGGCCGCGGTTGCGGTCCCGAGGGCGACCACGTGTACCTGGACCTCACGCACCTCCCGCCGGAGCAGCTCGACGCCAAGCTCCCGGACATCACGGAGTTCGCGCGCACCTACCTCGGCATCGAGCCCTACACGGACCCGATCCCGATCCAGCCGACCGCGCACTACGCCATGGGCGGCATCCCGACGAACGTCGAGGGCGAGGTGCTGTCGGACAACACCACCGTCGTCCCGGGCCTCTACGCCGCCGGCGAGGTCGCCTGCGTCTCCGTGCACGGCGCCAACCGGCTGGGCACCAACTCGCTGCTCGACATCAACGTCTTCGGTCGCCGCGCGGGCATCGCCGCCGCCGAGTACTCCGCGAAGGCCGACTACGTCGACCTGCCGGAGGACCCGGCGAGCCTCGTCGTCGACCAGGTCGAGCACCTGCGCACCTCCACCGGCACCGAGCGGGTGGCGGAGCTGCGCAAGGAGCTCCAGGAGACGATGGACGCCAATGTGATGGTGTTCCGCACCGAGCAGACCATCAAGACGGCCGTCGACAAGATCGCCGAACTGCGCGCCCGGTACAAGAACGTGTCCGTGCAGGACAAGGGCAAGCGGTTCAACACCGATCTGTTGGAGGCCATCGAGCTGGGCAACCTGCTCGACCTGGCCGAGGTGATGGCCGTCTCCGCGCTGGCCCGCAAGGAGTCCCGCGGCGGTCACTACCGCGAGGACTACCCCAACCGCGACGACGTCAACTTCATGCGCCACACCATGGCGTACCGCGAGGTCGACGCCGCCGGCTCCGAGACCGTCCGTCTCGACTACAAGCCGGTCGTCCAGACCCGCTACCAGCCGATGGAGCGTACGTACTGATGGCAACTCCCGTACTCGACAAGGTGGAGGCCGAGGCCGCCGCCTCCCACCTCATCACGGTCACGTTCCGCATCCGGCGCTTCAACCCGGAGGTGTCGGCGGAAGCCACCTGGGAGGACTTCCAGTTCGAGATCGACCCCAAGGAGCGGGTCCTCGACGGCCTCCACAAGATCAAGTGGGACCTGGACGGAACCCTGACGTTCCGCCGCTCCTGTGCGCACGGCATCTGCGGCTCGGACGCGATGCGCATCAACGGCCGCAACCGGCTGGCGTGCAAGACGCTGATCAAGGACATCAACCCCGAGAAGCCGATCACGGTCGAGCCCATCAAGGGCCTGACGGTCCTGAAGGACCTGATCGTCGACATGGAGCCGTTCTTCCAGGCGTACCGCGACGTCATGCCGTTCCTGATCACCACGGGCAACGAGCCGACCCGCGAGCGCCTCCAGTCCGCGGCGGACCGGGAGCGCTTCGACGACACCACGAAGTGCATCCTCTGCGCGGCGTGCACCTCGTCCTGCCCGGTGTTCTGGAACGACGGCCAGTACTTCGGCCCGGCCGCCATCGTGAACGCCCACCGCTTCATCTTCGACTCGCGCGACGAGGCCGGCGAGCAGCGGTTGGAGATCCTCAACGACAAGGACGGCGTGTGGCGCTGCCGCACGACGTTCAACTGCACGGACGCCTGCCCGCGCGGCATCGAGGTCACCAAGGCGATCCAGGAGGTGAAGCGGGCGTTGATCACGCGCCGCTTCTGATCCACCTCGTCTGACGTGCTCCGTCCGACCTGCTTCGTCCGACGTGCTCCGTCCCGTCCGACGACACGCGTGAGGGCCGTCGTGCCTCCCCGGAAGGGGCGGTGCGGCGGCCCTCGTGCGTGCGCAGGGTCAGGCCGGGCCGGCGGACCGCTTGCGGTGGAACACGCTCAGCACCGTGCACTCCGTGTCCCAGCCGGGCAGCGGACGCCCGAGAACGGAGCCCTCGCCGCCGGAGTACTCGCCGTCGGCGGGCTGCATCGTGGGCACGTCGAGCACATGGAACTCGGCGCTCTCCCCGCCGAGCAGGACCGCGGCGTACGGGGCGGTGCCGAGCCGCAGGGCGAACGCCTCGTCCCCGTCGACCGGGGTGCTCGACACGACGGACACCGCGCCGGACACCGCATCCGGATCGGCCACCGCGTACCGGAACTCCCGCACGCCCCGGACCACGAGGAGCCCCGCGCTGGCCGTGGGGTACGCAACGGATTCCCGCAGGTCGAACAGGACGGCGCCGGTCGCGGTCCCCGGGTCCATCCGCGTGTCGAGGAGCCGCGCCCCGTCCAGGGCATCGTCATCGGCCAGCGGATCGGCACCGGCGGGTTCGCCGCCGGGCAGGGGCTGATCGGCACGGAGCAGCTCCGCGGGGGTCAGCCCGCCGGGGGCGGCGCTGCCTATCCGAGGGGTCACGGTTCTCCTAGCTGAAGTGGGGGACGTATCCGTACGGGTCGCTGTCACCGACCGGCGGGGCGAGCGGGCCCGCCACACGGATGGTGCAGCGCACGCAGAATAACCCTACGTTCCGCGCGACTTCCCACGTCAGCGGAGACGGCGGAGCCGCGATTGCCGCGGAAGACGACAAGTTGGGCATCCGGCCGGCGCCGGGGCGGGTGCGGGCACCAGGATGATCGGGGGGATCGCCCCAGTGCGGTGGAGCGCCTGCCGCACGAGGCTGAACGGGACCTGGTGATCACGCAGTTGGGAGAACCCATGCCCGTTCCCACGCCCCTCAACCCACCGACCGCACCCCGGTCCCCGCGTCGTCTCCGCAGGCGTGGGGCCGCCCTGTGCTGCGGACTGCTGCTGACCGGACTGACCGTCGCCGGCACCGTCGCCCCCGCCGCCCACGCCCAGCCCGCCTCCCGGGCGTCGGCGTTCCACGAGGGGCGGGGCCGGGGCTCGTTGGTCTCCGCCGAGCGGCTCTACACCCTCGCGACCCCCCGGGAGGTGACCGCGGAGTTGACCGCTGCCGGGTTCGGGGACGTAGAGGTCCGGCACGGGGTGGTGGCGTACCGGCTGGAGTACCGGACCGTCGATCCGCACGGGCAACCCACCACCGCCAGTGGGCTGTTCGCGGTGCCGCTGCGCAGCCCGGCGCGGCTGCCGGCGGTGTCCTTCGCGCACGGCACCGGCAGCCACAAGGACGACTCCCCGTCCATGCGGCGCGGGGCGTTCGTGTCCGCGCCGGTGATCGCGTACGCGGCGGCCGGTGCCGCGTCCGTCGGTCCCGACTACCTCGGGATGGGCACCGGCCCCGGACTGCACCCCTGGATGGACATCGACTCGGAGACCACCGCGTCCCTGGACATGCTGCGCGCGGCCCGCGCCTTCGCACCCCGCACGGGTCACCTGCTGGAGCGCGAGGTCCTGGTCACCGGCTTCTCGCAGGGCGCGTCGGCGGCGTTGGGGCTCGGCCGGGCGCTGGAGGCGGGCGCGGACCGCTGGTTCCGGCTGGGCGCGCTGGCACCGGTCAGCGGGGCGTACGACTTCGGCGGCACGGAACTGCCCGCGCTGCTGGCGGGCGAACTGGACCCCAAGTCCAGTGTGCTGTACGCGGCTTACACCCTGGTGGCGTTCAACCGGCTACACCCCGTGTACGAGAATCCCGGCGAGGTGTTCCGTGCACCCTACGACCGCACCGTCGAGGCGCTGTTCGACGGCGCCCACACCGGTGAGCAACTGATGCGGGGGACGCCGGGCACCCTGGACGCGTTGCTGACCGAGCACGGCCGCGACCTGCTGGCCCGGCCGACCGGTGGGCTGGCCGCGGCGCTGCGCGAGACCGACGCCGTGTGCACCGACTGGGTCCCGCGGGCCCCCGTCCGCCTGTACGTGGCGACCGGGGACGAGCAGGCCGTCACCGCCAACACCGACCGCTGCCGGGCGGCACTGCTCGGGAACGGGGTGGACGCCCCGGTCATCGACGTCGGCGCCGTCGACCACCGCGGTTCCCGGCACCTGGGGTCCAACGTCGCGGCCACGTCGGCGATCGTGCGCTGGTTCGGGGAGTCGCGCGGGCGGTGACCGGGCCTCGGGGGCGCCGGCCGCACGCGCCGGCGCCCCGGCCGACCGGCGGTCCGCGGGAGGGGCCACACGGCGGTCGCGCACCCACCACAACCGTCGCGGCCCCCCGGATGTCCTACGGGTCAACAATCAGCCACCTCGGACGACTTGGAGTCCCCGTGCGCACTCGGTTACGGACGTACGTCACAGCAATCGCCGTCATCGCGACGGCCACCGCGGGGCTGACCCTCCCCGCTTCGGCAGCCGCTCCTGCGCTGCCCGACGGCGACTTCAACGGCGACGGTTACGCGGACCTCGCCGTCGGCGTGCCCGACGGCACGGTCGGCGGCAAGGCGAAGGCGGGTTACGTCAACATCGTCTGGGGCGGCCGGAAGGGTCTCGGCGCGCACGGCAACATCCGCATCACCCAGGCCAGCCGGGAGGTCCCGGGCGTCCCCGAGAAGGGTGACCGCTTCGGCGCGTCGGTGGCCCTGGTGGACACCAACGGCGACGGCATCGCGGAACTCTTCGTCGGCGCCCCCGGCGAGGACGTCAACGGGGGCGGCACGGACGCGGGCTCGGTCACCGTGGTGGGCGGCGCCCGGGGTCGTCCCGGTCACGGCTCCGTGGTCACCACCGGCCGCTCGCCGTACGCGGCGTACGGTCTGGCGTTCGCCACGGCCGACCTCACCGGCGACGGCAACAAGGACTTCGTGGTCGGCGGCAAGGACAAGGTGGTCCTGCGCACCGCCGACGGCCTCGCCGGCACGGTCCTCACCGCCCCGATGGGCGGCCGTGCCCCCGCCCTCACCACCGGCGACTTCGACGAGGACGGCACGGCGGAACTGGCCGTCGGGTACTGGACGAACAGCCCGTTCACCCAGTCGCACGTGCGGCTGTGGGCCTGGGACCCGACCGAGCAGGCCATGGCCAACACCTGGAACACCGACAACGCCGGGGTATCCGCCCTCGCCGCGGGCGACTTCGACGGGGACGGCAGCGACGACCTGGCCCTCGGCGAGTGTCGGGAGATCGCCGACGAGAACATCGACGACCCCTGCGGACCCGAGGCGTTCGCCAAGGGCGGCGGCGTCCACGTCCACTACGGCGACGCCGCACCCGGCAGCTTCGGCGTCCGCAGACAGACCCTCAACCAGGACACGGTGGGCGTGGCGGGCGTCGCGGAGGTCGGTGACCGCTTCGGCGCCGCCCTCGCCGTCGGCGACGTCAACGGCGACGGCCGCGACGACCTGGTGGCCGGCGCGCCCGGCGAGGCGATCGGCACCCGAGCGGGGGCCGGCGCGGCGACCCTCCTGCTCGGTGGCCCGACCGGGCTGGTGGACGCGCGGGGCGAGGGCCACTCGGTCGGGCTCCAGCAGAACACCCCGCGGGTGCCGGGCGTCGCGGAGGCGCGTGACGCGTTCGGTGCCGCGGTGGCCGTCGGTGCGTACGGGGGGCGCGGGCGGGTGGACCTGGCGGTCGGCTCGCCCGGCGAGAACGCGGGCTCGGGGGGCGTGTGGCTGCTGCCGGGGGCGGGGGTCAGCGGTTCCGCCGCGCTCACGCCCCGGAAGCTGGGGCTGCCCTCGCCGGCCAGTGCGCTCGCCTACGGTCGGCACGTCAGCGAGTAGCGCACGGCTGGGGGACGGGGGCGGGCCGGGTCGGGTCGCCCCCGTTCGCACGGTGCCCTGCGTTGCGCGAACGGCGCGAAGCAGGACGTGCGCGGTGCCATGCCGGGGCGGTCCGAAGGCAAGTAGGCGGAGGTCGCGAGGAACTGCTCGGCCACGCCCACATCGGCGTCACCGCCACCGTCTACGCACACGTCCGGCTCCGCCTCCAGCGCCAGGCCGTCGACGCCCTCGGCAGCATCCTTAGCCCAACCGACACCCCGGATGACCCGCCCACCTCAGCCGTCGTACGCTGACGTTGCCGTCAGCGTTGCCGTCAAATGCCTCTGGGGCCCACCGCATGGCGGTGGGCCCCAGAGGCATTTGACTCAGAATGAAATCCGCTAACTTTACGACTCCAAGCACACTGAGTAGCGAATCACGAACCCATCATGAATTGATCCGCGCTTCAATCCATGCACTCTCAAACTCTTCCGAATCGATCAATTCAGCGCCGAATTCTTCCTGACTGGAGATTTCTTCGAGTGACGGAAATGGAATCTCCGAGAGTCCCACGTTTGCAGTTTCGTGATTTTCATCGGCCCACTCGGATCGACCATCGCGATAGAACTGCACCTTCCGAGTCTCGTAACCATCGTCACCGAGCTCGCTGAGATACAGCACGGGATCGTCAGCGAAGTCGTGTTCCCACGCAACCTTGACGTATCTCACCTCTAGTTCCTCCCGGAACTTCGGATGCGGCCGGTGAGATCAAGCGGACCACTGTTTGGGATTACAAACACGCCGGGTCTCCCTTCAAGCACGTTCAGCCCACTGACGTCGATTTCAAGATAGTGCGTGAATTTACGCCCCGCCCACGGAACTCGCAAGAAGGCCGCCGAGAGCTGTCCCAGCGTCTTCGTCCCGGGCTGGATGTCCGTCAGGTACTGACCGTCTCCGTAACGAGCATCCTTCGGGTTGTTCGCCTTCAGGGAGGGCCTCATCGCGCCACTCGCCGTGATTCCGTCATGCCCAGTTTCATTCGTGTAGTGGTAGAGGCTTTGCGGCCCCTCCGAAGCAGACTCCGGACCGTCACCACAATTGTGAACGAGTACCGGCGTGGCCCCCGCCAGCACATAGTACGTATGCAGGTCGGCGACGGTCAGGTTGTAGACCGCGGCCTGTTGGGTCCAGCGCTTGATCGCGGTGATCTGGACGTGCGTGCCCGAGCTGGTCCGCAGGAGCTGCCCGACCGCCAGGTCCGTGGCATCGACCCACTTGCGGAGTTCCGGGAGCCAGAACGGGTGACCGTCCGTGGCGACGATCGAGGAATCCCCGGAACGCGCGCCCTTCTTCTCACCTGCCGCAACGCTGATCTTGACCAAGTGCTTCTGGCCGTCACCGAAGATGGTGGCGGTGACCTTCTTCGCGACGGTCTTGCCGGTGCGCGGGTCCGTGGCGAGGACCTCGTCACCGATCTTCACGTCCTCGATCGGTTTCTGGCCACCGGCAGCCATGGCGACGAGCGTTCCGGCCGTGAAACTGTTGCCCGGCGCGCACGACGACCCCTTGCTCTTCGCCGGCGCCTTCTTCGCCAGCCCGGCCAACGCGACGTCGAACGTGAGCTTCGCGCTGGCCTCCGCCATGCGCCCGTTGCTGAAGTCGTCGGCGATCTCGGTCGCCCTGTCTCCGATGCCTTGCACGGAGTCGTAGGCCATCGCGGGTGGCGAGTAGTCCAGCAACGCTCCACAGGATTCGTCGCCCGTGGCGCAGCCCAAGACATCGGCTGCGGCCTGCTCCCACAGGCCGGTGACCGCACTGACAGCGCTGCTGCCCTCGTCCCGAATCGTGTTGACGAATCGGTCGACGAAGCTCTTCTTCTTGACGACCGGCTGTTGCACGCCGATCCCGGAGGACCCGCTGGTTCCGCCGCCGGTGTACCCCTGCGCACCCCCGCCACCGCTCGTCTGAACGGTGCACTGGGCCGAGCCGCAATGCCCGTAGTTTCCGCCCACCGTGCCTGAGCCCGAGGTGCTGCCGCGGGTGCTCTCCATGCACTGGACGGTCACGCAGTGTCCGGCGTACAGCCCCGTCGGGTCGCTGGAGCTGATCGGGGTGTTGTTGGCGTACGCGTAGCCGTTGATCTGGAGCGGGTCGGCCAGGTCCATGATCGGGTCGATGCTGATGAAGCGGCCGGTCTCGGCGTCGTAGTCGCGGGCGCCGATGTTCGTGAGGCCCGTGACCTTGTTCTCGATGCCGACGCCCAGGTAGCCGCGCTTGTTGGGCCAGGTCGCCGGCTGGGGTCCGCGGACCTCGCCGTAGGGCTTGTGGGCGCGGCGGGTCACCGTCTGGTTGCCGGTGAGTTCGACCGTGGTGTTGGCCGTGCCCAGGTGGTCCGTGATCAGGGCGCTGCGCAGGTGCGCGGTGGTGGAGCCGTTGTTGGTGGTGCGGGTGACCGCGGGCGCGCCGGACTGGGTGTAGGTGCGGGAGGCGCGGGTGATGGTGCCGCTGGCGTTGGTGGTGAGTTCGGTCTCGCCGAGGTACAGGGTGGAACCCGTGGGGGAGTTCTCCAGCAGGCGGTTGCCGGCGGCGTCGTACACGTACCGGGTGGTGGTGCCGGACTTGGAGTCGGTGAGGGAGTCGAGCTTGTTCTCCTGGGTCCACTGCAACTGCTGCGTGGTCGCGGGCAGGGCACGGCTCTCGGTGTTGCCGATGACGTCGTACGCGTAGGTGCTGCCGCCGCCGGTGGACCGGGTGACCGAGGTGAGGGTGTGCGGCTGGACCTCGTGCGCCGGGGTGGTGCCGTTGCCGGGTACCTGTTTGCCGTACCGGTAGGTGTGGGTGACGTCGTTGGCCGGGGTCGCCGGGTCGTGGTCGGTCATGGTGGCCCGGTTGCCGATGGTGTCGAAGGTGTACGACTGGCGGTAGCCGGTGGCGCCGCCCGCCACCGTGCCCGTGGCGGGTGCGGCGGCGGCCAGGGACGTGGTGAGGGTGTTGTCCGGACCGGCGGGCTGGGCGGGCGTGCCGAGGGCTTCGGCGACCGGACCGCTGGAGGGCGCTCCGTCCGTGCGGTAGCCCCAGCTGGAGCCGTTCTGGGCCTTGCAGCCCGTTCCGGTGCCGGTCGGGGCGATGTTGGAGGTCCAGGCGTGGACGACCTGCCGCAGGGTGTCGTGGGTGAAGCACTGGTTGTCCCAGCTGGACCCTGCCGCGTCCGCGAGCTTGCGGGCGTGGGCGGTGACCGCGCCGGTGACGTCGTACGCGTAGTAGCCGTCGGCGACGCGGTGCGGGCCTGCGGTCTCGCGGTCGGTGACGGTGCGCTGGAGGCGCCCGGTGTGCCGGTCCACGAAGTTGGTGGTCCACAGGCGGTCCGGCTGGGAGCCGGTGACCGAGCGCAGGACCTCGCCGTACGGGGAGTACGTGACGTCGGAGGTGTACCAGTTGAGGCCGGAGGTGCTCTCGGGCAGGCCGTCCCCGTCGTAGCGGGTGACGACCGTTTCGGCGGCGAGGCCGCCCTTGGCGGGGAGCGTCACCGAGTGGGGCTTGCCGGTCGGCGTGTAGGCATACGCGTAGGTGTAGGTGCCGGAGAGTCCGGTGGTCATCGGGTTCGACGGGATCTGCGTCTGTCGGCCGATGGGCCGGTATTCGGTGTCGTAGCCGGTGACCTTGTTGACGTAGTCGCCGGCGGAGGTGTGGCGGGTCGAGGCTACGGGCAGTCCGAGGGCGCCCGGCGCGTCGAAGGTGAACGTCATGGCGGGGTCGGCGGTCGAGGAACCGTGGCGCACCTTGGTGACGCGGCTCAGCTCGTCGTACTCGGTGTACGTCGTGCGCTGCTTGGCGTCGCGGACGGACACGGCCCGGTCCGCGGCGTCGTACGTGGTGTGCGTGGTGCCGCTGTCGGGGTCGACGGTGTCGGTGAGCCTGCCCCGCGCGTCGTGGGTGAACGCCCAGATGTTGCCCTCGGGGTCGGTGACCTTGTCGCGGTAGCCGCGCGCGTCGTAGGAGTACGCGGTGGCGCGCCAGGCCGACGCGTCGTCGGACTTGGTGTAGTGCCGGATGGACTCCACCCGGCCGAGCGCGTCGGTGAAGGTGCGGGTGCTCGGGGACGTGTCACCGGGCGGGTTGACGAGGGTGCTGGTGTCGGCGTACTTCGTGGTCGTGAGGTACCGGAAGTCCCGGCCGTGGTAGACGGCCTGTTTGGTCACCCGGTCCTGGGCGTCGTAGACGGATTTCACCGTGCTGGGGATCAGCGTCGGGGACCTGGCCTGGAACGGGTCCGTGACGGGTTCGCCCTTGGCGAGGTAGCCGCTGGTCTGTTCGGAGACGAGGCCCCGCTCGTCGTACTTGGTGTCGCTGATGATCCGGCCGGGGCCGTGGGCCTCGGCCTGGGTCTGGAACTGGCGCAGCAGACCGTCGTACAGGGTGACCTGTCGGCCGTATCCGCCGTCGTCCTTGACCGTGCGCACGGTGACGGCGGCCGGTGAGGTCTTGTCCGAGGTGGCGACGGCGCCCCGGTAGGAGACCTCGACGTTCGGGGTCTGGTTCCCGGCGCTGCGGGAGGCGGACCAGCCCTTCGTCAGTCGGCCCAGCGCGTCGTACTCGGTGCGGGAGACGCGGCCGTTGGGGTCGGTGACGGTCAGCGGGAGGCCCCGGCCCGGGTCCAGCGTGGTGACGGTGGCGTGGCCCTTGGCGTTGATCGTCTTGGTGGAGGTGACGGGGCCGCCCGTGTCACCGGGGGTGTACTGGGTTTCGGCGGTGCCGAGCAGCGGGCTGGTGACCTTGCGGGGCCGTCCGAGCGGGTCGTAGGTGTACGTCGACGTGACGGAGTGGGCGGTGCCCTCGCCGTTGATCCCGGCGACGGAGGTGGGGGCGCCCTTGGTGGGGGTGGCGCCGTGGGCGAGGTCGTCGTAGCTGGTGCGGACCGAGCTCTTCAGTTCGGTGGCCGGGTCGGCGGCGGCGAACCCGGCGCAGGAGGTGGCGGTGGTCCGCACCTCCTTGGGCAGGCCGATCAGCCAGTCGGTGGTGTTGTGGACGTACGAGGTCTTGGTGCAGGTCCGGTCGGAGAGGGTTTCACCGCCGCCGCTGGTGGGCTTGACGACCGAGGTCTCGGACTCGACGGGCAGGCCGTGGTCGGGGTCGACCTCGGTGGTGTTGCGCACCGCCCGCCAACTCCCGTTGTCCAGCTGCTGGATGGCGTCGGTGCGGCGGATGCCGGTGCGGTGGGCCTTCAGCGCGCTCAGTTCGACGCCCCCGTCGGCCTCGCGCTTGCGGGACGCCGTCTCCTGGGACCACGGGTGGTTGAGGACCCGGCGCACCACCTTGCCGCCGGAGTGGTCGTAGACGAGGGTCTCCGCGGTGGTGCCGGCGTACTGGGGCTCGTCCTTGCCCTGGAGGGCGCCGGTGGAGTCCTCGAGGTCCTCCCCGGTACCGAGGTAGTAGCGGGTGCGGGACAGGGAGTGGGACTTGGGGTTCTCCTCCGAGGACTTGGTGATGCTCTTCATGCCTTTGGTGACGCTGACCTGCCGGTAGCCGCGCCAGTCGCTGTGGGTGCGCAGGGCGGGGGGCTGGAACTCGTCCTCGGCCAGGGACCAGGCGGGTTGCTGGTAGGCGTACTTCACATGGACGGGCTTGCCGTGGGTGGTCACCTTGTCGACCTCGGTGACGGAGGCGACCACGTACTTGTTGAACCACGCCTTGGAGGGGGTCTCCACCTCGCCGTCCGGGGACCAGCGCACCGGGTAGCAGGTGCCGTTGTTGCGGCCCTTGTCGGCGGCGGGTTCGGTCCGGCATCCGCCGGTGTACTCGACGGAGACCTCGCCGCCGGCCTCGGTGGCGACGGAACCGATGCGGGGCCGGATGAACGGCGGGCGCTCGTCGGGTCCGACCTTCGGCACCAGGTTGGGCAGGTACTTGTCCTTGAGCGACTTGCGCAGGGGGGAGGTCGATCCCACGCTGTAGGGGCCGAAGCTGACGCCGTCCTCGTGCTGGAGGGTGCCGGTGGGGTCCCCGGGGGCGAAGCCCCTGCGGGTGATCGAGTCCAGCCACAGGCCGGGCGCCAGGCTGTACAAGTCCTGCGGGAACGACTGCTTCAGCGCGTACGTGTCGACCTTCTGGAGGGCTGCCGCTCCCGGTCGCTGGCCGTACGTGGTGATCTCGGAGAGCCGGATGCGGGACCAGAAGGACGGGAAGGTCGGGCAGAGGTCCGAGGTGGCCTTGCAGTTGAGGTTGCCCGGGGTGTCCCACCAGGCGCGGTAGGCGCCCGGGTCCGCGGTCTGGTCGAACTTGGCCGGGGCGCACACCGTCGCCGAGGCGAGACAGCGTTCGGCGACCACGAAGTCCACCTTGGCGGACGGCTTGGTGAGGTCCGCCGCGCGCATGCCGTACTCGATGTAGTTGGGGTAGGCGGCGCGGTCGTACGCCTCGGGGGTCTTGAACTTCTTCCGCACCGAGTAGTGGTTGGTGGCCTGTTGCCAGTCGATGACCATGGCGTTGCCGTGCACGTCGACGACCTTGTCCAGGCCCCAGCGCCAGGCCTGTTGCTTGCCGGCGCCGCAGCGCGAGTCGGCGAAGGTCGTCGCGTGGCACGGTTCGCCGGGGTGGTTGCCGAAGACGGGCACGGTGGAGACGGAGTCGGTGACGGCGTGGCCGCCGCCGACGTCGTGCAGTCCGTAGTAGTAGGTCGTGCCGTCGGTGGTGGTGACCACCCAGTGCTCGCCGTCGTTGTCACCGTTGGTGGCGCCGACGCGGCGCTCGACCCGGGTGCCGTCGTCGTGTTGCGGACGGTAGATCTCGGTGTCGGTCTCCGGGTTGCTGGTGGCGGGGGCGTCGCGGACGAGTTCGGTGGTCTTGCCGCCGAGCGACATCACGGCGTTGTACGAGGCCCAGCACAGGTCGCTCGTCTTGTCCTTCTTGGCCGTGTTGTTCGGTGTCTTGGGGTTCGGCGTGCCGTGGTCGAGGGGCTTGCGGTCCTCCTCGCAGGAGCGGTAGCGGCGCTCGATGTGGCCCGGGTCGTAGTTCCAGCCGTCCCCGACCCAGGACGCCTGGGGGGAGGACACCGAGGTGCGTCCGTCCACGGACTGGGAGTTGTAGCCGAGCGTGACGGCCGGGGCGGGGCCGGCGGGCGGCGCGGGGACGGTGACCGGGTAGGACCAGCTGAACGCGCCCGAGGAGCCGCCCGCATCCCACTTGCCGCTGGAGACGAGCGGGGGGGCCTTGAAGGAGCCGCCCACGCCGCTGCCGGAGTCGACGGCTCCGATGACGGCCTTGTCCCCGGTGGCTGCGGCCCGCGTGACGCGACCGCCGTCGGTCGTGCGGTGCAGGGCGGGCACGACGCCCGGGGCGGTGTCGGTCCGGGCGGAGGCGCCCGAGGGCGGCGGGGCACCGGTGCCGTCGGCGGCCGGGTCGACCGTGGCCGTGACGGACGTGGCCGCGGAGTCGTTGGCCGACTCCAGCGGTTCGTACTGCTGGCACGCTTCTTCGGTGGGCGTCGTCAGATAGCACTCGGGGAACTGGACGAGCCGCAGCCGGGACGCCCAGCCCGCCCCGTAGAGGTTCGCGAACTTGCCGTAGTCCAGCTTCACCCGCACGGGCACCGAACCCGTGGCCGGGGCCTGGACCGTGAGGACGGTGCCGTCGACGCCTGCTGCTACCGGCGCGGTCCGCGCAGCCACGCTGACCTGCCACGTTCCGGTGGGCGCCGGCTGGTTGGGCGCCTGGCCGAGGCTGACCGGCAGGTTCCCGACGGGGAGCGGCGGCGGTGGGGTGGCGGCACCGGCCGTCGCACGTCCGAAGGCGGCCGGGGTGGTCGGGGAGCCGAAGGAGACCGTGGCAGTGGCGGCCGGCGGTGGCGTGTCGGTGCCCGCCGGGGCCTGCTGCTGGTTCTCGGGGACGAAGTCGACCCGCAGGGACGCGAGGCCCGGGTCGGCGTCTTCGCCCGGTACCGGCTGCTCCTTCGTGAGGCTTTCGAGTTCCAGCGTGTCCCGGCCGACGACCTCGCCCGTGGTCGGAACGGGCGGCACCGCGAACGCCGTCGCGGGCAACAGCCCCACGAGCAGCGCGGCGCTGACCGCCGGGATGACGGCCAGGCGGAAGCGGCGGCCCGTGTGCGGGGCAGGCGTGTGACGACGACCGAACAAGACGAGATCCCCCCGGACCGTTCGGAGCGGGCCGGAGAGGGCCACGCGTAAGGGCAGTAGCAGTGGCGCAGATTGTGTGTCCGTTGCGTGGAGGTACGCCAGAGATGTCGAGACCATGTGATCATCATCACGGTGCGTAAGGATCTGAACACGCACTGACGGTGCATCAGGTGATTTTCACCATGAAAGCAAGACGTAAGCGACTGGTCTCCTATAGGCGACTAAGCGGGGTGAGACGGGGCGAACACCTCGTCAATTCGCCTCGGTTCATTACTTTTTGGGGGATGCGGGCCGTCCGCGGGCAACGGCTCGCCCCCGGGTGGTCCCGGCCTGAGGACGGGCAGGAATGCCGTTCGGTTCCGGTACGGACCGCACCCCGCGCCTCATCGGAGGGTGACGGGGGGCCGTGATTAAGCCATCATCGGCACGCCTCGCCATGCCCAGTTCACGGATCGGGGAGATCCAGGGGCGCGGACGGCCCACAGCTCCGGCCGCACCCTGTCCCGTGCACCGGACTCCAGGGGGAAGGGAACCCATGACGCGCACGACGCGCACACCCGGCGCATGGCTCCGCCCGCGCGACCGGCGCGGAACACCGGCCGGCCGGGCTCCGGGACGTCGGACCACCGCTGCCGTCCTGGCCGCCGTGGTCGTCGCGGGCGGCCTCGCGTACGCCGGCCTCCGACCCGACGGCTCCGCACCGGACCGCGACGACCCCGGCAGCGCCGCACGGAAACCCGCCGCCGGACTGGTGACGGAGTCCGCCGCGGCGGCCGAAGCCGCGCGCACCGGGCGGAAGGTCGAGGCCACCGCCCTGCGGACGGCGACCTCCAGCACCTGGGTCCGGCCGGACGGGCTGATGGCCACCCGGTTCCACTCGGCGCCCGTGTACGCGAAGTCGGGTGGTGAGTGGCGTCCCATCGAGCTCGATCTGCGGCGCACCGCACGGGGATGGGAGCCGACCGTCTCCAACACCCGGCTCGTCTTCTCCGCGGGTTCGTCCACCGCCGGTGGACAGCGGAAGGAATCAGCGGACCGGGCGTCCCGGAGCGCGCCGCGCGGCCCGCTGCGGACCACCGTCCGACAGCAGGGCCGTTCGCAGGTGCCCGCGAACGCCACCGTGTTCCACCCGCTCGCCACGATGCACGTCGGCACCCACACCATCGAACTCACCTGGCCCGGCACCGTCCCGGTACCCGTGATCGAAGGCAACCGCGCCCTGTACCCGGAGATCTTCCCGGGCGCCGACCTGGTGCTGACCGCCGATGACGTCGGCTTCGCGCCCGTGCTGGTCCTCAAGGACCGCCAGGCCGCCGCGCACCCGCTGGCACAACAACTTGCCTACGGCCTCGACTCGTCGACGCTGTCGTTCCACCTCGACCCGCTGTCGGGCGTGGTCAGCGCGATGGACGCGGACGGCGAGGAGGCCGCCCTGTCCCCCACGCCGCTGATCTGGGACAGCAGTGGCGAACCCGCGGTCACCGACGGCCAGGTGGGAGCCACCGACCAGCCGACCGGACCGGAGACGCCGGGCGCCCCGGATCCCGTTCCCACCACACCTACGGACGGCCCCAGCCCCACGGAGCTGCCCCTCGAATCGGACGAGCAGATCGACCCCGAGGGGGAGGTCCTGCCGACCGCGACCGACGGCCCCCAGACCGAACCCGAGGAGCCGCCGCTGCCGACCGCACCGGCCGAACCGGCCCCGGAACCCTCCCGGACGGGCACCACGGCGACCCTCGGGCTGTCGTCCCTGAACGGGCCCTCGCCCGATTCGCGCGGCGAGTTGATCGAGTCGGACCTCACCGAGTCGTCCTGGCGCCTGACACCGGACCAGGAGTTCCTCGCGGACCCCGCCACGAAGTACCCCGTCTTCGTGGACCCGGCCTTCACCAAGGCGACGGCGGATTGGACCACCGTCTACGACAGGTACCCCAACGCCACGTTCTACAACGGCAAGGGGTTCAACAAGGGCGGCACCCACGAGGCGCGCGTCGGCTTCGAATCCGACACCTGGGGCACCTCCCGTTCCTTCTTCAACATCAACCTCGGTGACCGGCTGGACGGGGTCCAGATCAAGAAGGCCACCCTGCGCACCCTGTCGACCTACGCGTGGTCGTGCAACCCGCGGTCGATGAGCATCCACCTGACGGGCCAGATCAAGAAACGCACCAACTGGCGCAACGCGCCGAAGCTCCACGACGGCAACAAGCAGGTGACCCGGAGCTTCGCGCACGGGTACAAGACCGCCTGCCCGGACGCGCACGTGAACTTCAGTCTGCGGGCCGCCGTGCAGAAGCGCGTCGACGAGGGCAAGACCATGGTCACGTTCGGGATGCGGGCCCGGGACGAGCGCTCGAAGTACGGCTGGAAGAAGTTCAGTGTCGCCCAGGGGACAGCCCCCGCCCTGGAGATCGTCTACAACCGCCGGCCCGACGCGCCCACCAACCTGGACCTGGGACCGGAGGCGAAGTGCACGACCACGACGCCCTACGTCCGGGTCGGTGCGGACGCCGTGACCCTGACCGCCCGGGCGTCCGACAAGGACGGCAACCTCGACTACTTCGACTTCGACCTCTGGCAGACGGGCAAGTGGGACAGCGGCGGCGACCGGCTCGGCGCGGTCGGCAAGGTGGACGTCGGCGGCGACCGCACCGCGGCGCTGCGCACCACCAGTGCCTTCTCCATCAAGAACTTCGCCAGCGGCACCGTGTTCTCGTGGCGGGTGCGGGCCGTCGACGACGCCAAGTCGACCTCGTCCTACTCGCCCGCGCGGACACCGTGCCGGTTCGTCTACGACAAGAACGCGCCCAAGCCGCCCCGGGTGAGCTCCGTCGACTTCCCGAACGCGGACGGGTCCGAGAACGGGTTCGGGAACGACGGCGAGGACAGCAACTGGTCGAAGAAGAAGTTCGGTACGCCCGGCTCGTTCACGGTCCGCGCGCTCGACAGCGACGTCGTGCGCTACGAGTACGGGTTCAACTCGGAGAGCTACACCGGTTCGGTCAGCCGCACCGCCGGGTCCAGCACCTCGGGCAGCGCGACGATCGCCAACGCCAAGCCGCCCTCCGCAGGGCCCAACGTCCTGTACGTCCGGGTCGTGGACCAGGCGGGCAACGTGTCCCAGCCGACGAAGTACTTCTTCTACGTGTCGCCCCGCGACCAGGCCGACAAGGCGGGCGACTTCACCGGTGATGGCCTGCCCGACCTGCTGGTGGTCACCTCGGGCGGCAACCTGGCGTTGTACCCGTCCCAGGGCAAGAGCGACGAGGTGACCAAGGGCACCGGTGACCTCGACTACTCGATGGCGGGGGCGTACCAGACCAACAAGGACAAGGACCCGAACGGGGACGACAAGCCGCTCCACGTCCCCGCCGCGTCGGGGCACTTCAAGGGCTCGCTGATCACCCACAACGGCGACGTCTACGGAGGGGACGGCCTCCAGGACCTCATCGTCCGGGTGGGCGGGAAGCTGTGGGTGTACCCGGGCGACGGGTACGGTGCCGTGAACATCGACCGGCGGCGGGAGATCCTGCTGCCGGAGGGGGCGCCCGCGCCTTCGACGTTCACCCAGATCCTGTCCGCCGGTGACGTGACCGGCGACGGGCGGGCGGACCTCTTCGTCACCGTCGGGGACGCCCTGTGGATACTCGCCGGCTACCAGGGCGCCACCGTCGACCAGGCGACCCGGCTGACCTCCGCCCCGTGGGCGGAGCGCGATCTCGTCTCCGGGTACGACGTCAGCGGTGACGGCGTCGCCGACCTCGTCTACCGGGCCGAGCCCGGCAAGCTGGTGCTCCGCAAGGGCAAGCCCGGCTCCGGCGGCGGGGTGGACCTGTCCTCGCTGGCCGCGGCGGCCAACTCCGCGGGCGGCGCCGACACCACGTACGGGGCCTCGGGCTGGTCCGTGGCCGGCACACCGTTCGCGGTCGGCACGCCGGACGCCGACGGGGACGGCGTCCCGGACGTCTGGTCGGTGCGCTCCGACGGTTCCGTGCGGTTCCACCCGGGGTCCCGGACCGCACTGAGCGGTGACGGGGGTCTGATGATCGGACCCAACAGCCACTGGAAGACCCGGATCGCCGTGGGCTGACGGTGGCGGGTCGCACCGCCCGCCATCCCGACGAAGACCCGCAGACCCGAAGGCCGCTCGGACGACTCCCGTCCGGGCGGCCTTCGGCGTTGCCGGACCGCCCACCCCGGACTTGAACACGTTCAAAAGCAGGTCTACAGTCTCCACTGTCAGCGTTTTTGAACACGTTCAAGAAGCGTTGTGGCCGGGTACGGCCATGACCGGAGAGGGGTGGGGACCGTGGAGCAGGGACAAGACCTGACGTGGATCGCGTACCTCGTCTACATCGTCGTGAGCATCGGCCTGACCGTCTGGGTCGCGCGCACCCTCAGCCGTAACGGGCGGATCTTCCTGGCGGACGTCCTGCACGGCAACGAGAAACTGGCGGACGCCGTCAACCACCTGCTGGTGGTCGGGTTCTACCTGGTCAACCTCGGGTTCGTCGCGCTGTACCTGACCCAGGACGACGAGATCACCGAGGCCCGCGAGGTGTTCGAGGCGCTGTCGACGAAGCTCGGCGTCGTCCTGCTGGTGCTCGGGGTGCTGCACCTCGCCAATGTGTGGGTGCTGAACAAGATCCGTCGGCGGGGCGTCATGGAGCGGGAGCAGCTCCCCCCGGTGCCGCCGCAGGAGTACACCGACCGCGGCCCGTGGGCCGCGCCCACCACCGGCAAGGCGTGACGGTCGTGACCGAGGACCCCGCCCCGCCGCGATCCGCAGCACCGCGATCCGTACCGCCGCCGGCCGTGCGCGGACTCACCGTCCTGTACGACGCCGACTGTCCGCTCTGCGCCTTCCTCCGCGGTTGGCTGAGCCGCCAGCCGCAACTCGTCCCCCTGGACTTCGTCCCGGCGGGGTCGGAGCAGGCCCGGCGCAGGTTCCCGGCGCTGGACCACGGGTCGACGCTCGTGGACATCACGGTCGTCGCCGACGGCGGGCAGGTCTACCGGGCCGCCAACGCCTGGGTGGTGTGCCTGTGGGCGCTCGCCGAGTACCGCCCGACGGCGCACCGGCTCAGCAGCCCGAAGGGCGCGAAGCTCGCCAAGGGCGCCGTGATCGCCGCCTCCAAGTACCGGGAGGCCCTGTTCGCCCAGCGGGCGCGGGCGGGGGGGGGGGGGGCGGGCCGCCGGGGAGCCCGACGGGCGCACCACAGCGTGAGACCGCAGGGGCAGGCCGGGGGCGACGCGGGGGGGAGGGGAGGGGGGGCAGG
>NZ_JBHXEN010000001.1:43027-325448 GCF_042724695.1 Streptomyces sp. NPDC127068
CGGGAGCCCCTCTCCCCCACGGGGCGGCGGCGGGGGGGCTTCCGCCCGCCCGGGGGGCGGCCCGCACGCCCCGGGTACGCCTGGGCCGGCGGCGCGGCCGGGCGGACCGGGTCCGTGCGCGGGGCCGGGCCCGCCCGCACCACCATGGCCGGCTGGGAGTACCGCAACGACGCGGGTTGGGTGCACGTGGGGGACCCGTCCGGCCGGGGGGCGAACCCGGCAGGTCCGGGGGCCGTGCCGCCGGCCCCCGCGCCGCCCACCTGTGCCGATGGCACCTGCTCCACTGACTAGGCTCTGACACCGTGTCCGCAGACAACGATCGTCCGACGAAGCAGCCGTCCGTCGCCCCCGCCCCGGGGGGCGACGGGGGAACCCCGCACGCGGAGAAGAACCCGGAGCGGACGGTGAAGAGCGAGCAGACCCGCGCGCTCATCCTGGAGACCGCGCTCCGACTGTTCGAGGAGCGCGGTTACGACAAGACGACCATGCGGGCCATCGCCAAGGAAGCCGGAGTCTCCGTCGGCAATGCGTACTACTACTTCGACGGCAAGGAACACCTGGTCCAGGGGGTCTACGACCGGATCTCCGCGGAACACAAGGCCGCCATCCGGCCGATCCTGGCCCGGGAGACCGACCTGCACGCCCGGCTGGCGGGCGTGCTGACCGCCTGGGTGGACATCGCCGAGCCGTACCACGAGTTCGCGGCGCAGTTCTTCAAGAACGCGGCCGACCCGCAGAGTCCGCTCAGCCCCTTCTCGCCGGAGTCCCGCGCGGCCCGGGACGCCGCGATCGAGACCCACCGGCAGGTGCTCGCCGGGTCGAAGACCAAGGTCCCGGAGGATCTGGCCGACGTCCTGCCGGAGCTGCTGTGGCTCTCCCAGATGGGGCTGGTCCTGTACTGGGTGTTCGACCGTTCCGAGGGGCGCGAGCGGAGCCGGCGGCTGGCCGCGCGGGGTTCCCGGCTGACCGCGCGGACGGTGGGACTGGCCCGCTTCCGGCTGCTGCGGCCCCTGGTCCGCGAGGTCCACGAGCTGTTCACGGACTTCGGGCCCCCGTTCGACGGGCCCGCGGCGGGCAAGGGCCCGGAGCCGACGTCGGGCGCCTGACCGAACGTACCGGGCCTACGGGGCCTACGGGGCGGCGGGGGAAACCCGCCGCCCCGTCGATCGCCCGGCGGCGGGCGTTCAGTGCACGTCCGCGCCGTCCTCCGCCAGCTCCACGTCCTGGACGAGCGGACCGTCACCGGTCGTCACCCGCCGGGTGTGTTCCGCCCCGCCCTCCTCCGTCACGCCGAGCAGATACGCACCGGGTGCGGGCGCGGCGAGCACGTAGGAGCCGTCCGCCAGGGACCGCACCCGGTCGAGCGCGGCGCCGTCGATCGACCGCAGGGTCACCACCGCGCCGGCCACCGGTCCGCCCTCCACCGTCCGGACGAAACCGTGCACCGCGCTGCCCCCGGTCACCGCAGCAGCACCCGATCGACCGGCGCCCGCCGGACCGGTGCCCGACGGCACCTCGGAGCCCTCCACCGCCAGGTGCGGCAGCCGCCGGTCCAGCCAGCCGGGCAGCCACCAGTTGGACCGCCCCAGCAGGTGCATCAACGCGGGGACCAGCGCCGTGCGCAGGATGAACGCGTCGACGGCCACGGCCACCGCGAGCCCGGCGCCCGCCACCACCGCCTGCATGTCGCCGCTCAGCACGAACGCGAGGAACACGCAGATCATGATGAGCGCGGCGGAGTTGATGACCCGGCTGGTCTCCGCGAGCCCGACCCGTACCGCCCGCGCGTTGTCCTTGGTGTGCATCCACTCCTCGTGCATCCGGCTGACCAGGAACACCTGGTAGTCCATCGACAGGCCGAACAGCAGCGAGAGCATGATGACCGGCAGGAAGGCCGAGATGGGCCCCGAGCGGTCGAGCCCGATGAGTTCCAGGCCCCAGCCCCACTGGAAGACGGCGACCACCACCCCGAAGGAGGCCGCCGCCGCGACGAGGTTCATCACCGCGGCGGTGAGCGGGACGAGCAGGGACCGGAACGCGATCAGCAGCAGGAAGAAACCGAGACCGACGATCGCGGCGACGAAGTACGGCAGCCGCTCCCCCGTCTTCTCGGCGAAGTCCTTGAACACGGCCGTCACCCCGCCGACGTGGCCGTCCACGCCGGCCTGCGGCAGGTGGTCGTCGCGCAGCCGGTCGATCAGCCGGTCCGTGTCCAAGGACTGCGGTGAGGTGGTGGGCACGATCTGGACGAGGGACACGCCGCCCGCGGGAGGCAGGGCGACGACCCGCGCCACGCCCTCGTCGCCCTCGACCCGCGCCGTCAACCGTCGCACCGCGTCCGGCCGCGCGTCCTCGGCGACGACGACGAGCGGACCGTTGAAGCCCGGACCGAACCCGTCCGCCAGCAGGTCGTACGCCTGGCGCGTGGTCTGGTCCTCCGGGTGGTTGCCGTGGTCGGTGGCGCCGAGCCGTAGCGACAGCACCGGCAGCGCCAGCACGGTCAGCGCCACCACGGCGAGGGCGATCAGGGACCTCGGCCGCCGTTGCACCTGGGCGGACCAGCGCACGGCGAGCCCGCTGGTGGCCCCCCGCTCGGGTCCCTGTTCGGCGAGGCGGCGGCGCTGGCGGCGGCTGAGCACCCGGGGTCCGAGGAACCCGAGCAGCGCGGGGAGCAGGGTGACGGCGGCCAGCACGCTCAGCACCACGGTCAGGGTCGTCGCGATGACGACCCCGTCCAGGAAGCGCAGGTTCATCACGAGCATGCCCGCGAGCGCGATGCAGACCGTGGCGCCCGCGAAGACGACCGCGCGCCCCGCGGTGTTGAGGGCCACCCCCACCGAGGTCACCGGGTCCTCGCCGTGCAGCAGCGCCCGCCGGTGCCGGGTCACGATGAACAGGGCGTAGTCGATGCCGACCCCGAGTCCGACGAGGGAGCCCAGCAGCGGGGCGAGGTCGGGTATGCCCGTGCCGTGGCTGAGGAGCATCGTGCTGAACAGCCCGATGCCGACGCCGAACACGGCGACCACGATCGGCAGCAGCATCGCGAAGAACGAGCCGAAGGCGAGGAACAGGACGACCGCGGCGGCGGCGATGCCGACGAGTTCGGACGTCCCGCCCGTGGCCTGCTGGATGCGGGCGATGGCCTCTCCGCCCACTTCGACCCGGAGGCCGTCGCCCGCGGCTGCCCCCGCGGTGTCGACGACGGCCTCGGCCAGTTCCGTCGGCACCGAGTTCGCCCGCTCGGCGAACGCCACCTCGGCGTAGGCGGTGCGGCCGTCCTCGCTGATCCGGGCGGCGGCACCCGGTTCGTCCCCGTAGGGGCCGTTGACCGCTCCGATGCCGTCCATGCCGGCGATCTCGCGCAGCGCCGGCTCGATCCGGGACCGTACGTCCGCGTCGCGCACCGAGCCGTCGGCGACCCGCCACACCACCGTGCCGGCGTCCCCGGCGCCGCCCGGACGGGCCTTCTCCAACAGTTCGTTCGCCCGGGTGGAGTCCGTCCCGGGGAGGGCGAAGTCGTTGGAGTAGTCGCTCCCCGCCGAGGTACCGACGGCCCCCACGCCGAACAACACCCCCACCCACAGCACCAGGACCACCAGCCGGTGCCGGTAGCACCAGCGCGCCAATGCCGTCACGTCGTCCGCTCCTTCTGTCGTCCGGGCGGCGGCCGTCGGTGCCCGTGCGGCGCCCCCGACCGTCGCCCGGAAGGTGTTCCGTTCCCCCGGGTCAGGGGCCAGCATCGGGCGGGCGGCGCCCCGGCGGGGAGGTCGCAGCGGTGATCCCCAGCCAACTCCCAGGGCTCCCAGGCAACTCCCAGGGCTCCCAGCCGATCCCCAGGGCTCCCAGCCGGCTGACAGGGTTCACAAGGAACTCCCAGCTTCGACCCGCCCGCACGGCGCGGTGCCCACCGATACTGAGGGAATGACCGAGTCAAGCCAGTCGCCCCGCGGGGACGTGCGAGGGGCGCGGGTCCTCGTCGTGGAGGACGAGCCGAGCATCGCCGACGTCCTGTCCATCGCCCTGCGCTTCCACGGCTTCGACGTGTCGACCGCCGCGACCGTCCGCCAGGCACGCCACCTCGCCGAACACGTCCGCCCGGACGCGGTCCTGCTCGACGTGATGCTGCCGGACGGCGACGGCCGCGAACTGGGGCGCGAACTGCGGTCGGCGCTGCCCGAGGCGGGCATCGTCTTCGTCACCGCGCGGGACGCACCCGCCGAGGTCGTCGGCGCGCTGGGCTTCGGCGACGACTACATCACCAAGCCGTTCCACATCGACGAGGTCGTCGCCCGGATCACCGCCGTGCTGCGCCGCACCCGCCCCGCGGACGTGCTGCCCCGGCGCGCACCGCTGCGCCACGGCGACCTGGAGTTGGACGAGACGACGTACACGGTGCGCCGGGGCGCCCGCAGTGCCCAGCTCACCCCGACCGAGTACGCCCTGCTGCGCTTCCTGGTCCGCAACGCCGGGCAGATCGTGCCGAAGGAGGACCTGCTGCGTCATGTGTGGCAGTACCAGCACCCGGCCGAGTCGACCGTCGTCGAGACGTACATCAGCTATCTGCGGCGCAAGCTCGGGACCCTGGGGCCGCCGCTGATCACGACCCGGCGCGGCGTCGGCTACGGGCTCACCTGAGGGCCCGGCGGTGACCTACTGTTCCTCCTGGCGACGGTTCCCGCACCGGGGAGCGCACTCGCTGCGGGCGAAGCTGACCCTGGTCAACGTGGCGCTGTTGATGTGCGCCATCGCGGTGGCGTGCGTGGTGAGTCTGATGGGGATGCGTCACTTCTTCCTCGACACCATCGACAAACAACTGGCCTCGACGCGCGACTCGATCGCGGGGTCCAGCCTCACCGTGCAGCAGATCGAGGCGCTGAGCACCCTGGGCATCGCCCTCGACGAACTGTCGCCCGACAGCGACGACCGGGGGCTGCTGCCGCACTCGGACTTCCAGTTCGTCGCCATCGACCCGTCCGGCGCGGCGATCCGGGTCGCCGGACTGGAGCCGACCGGCCGGCAACACGCTCTCGCGGCGGCCGTGGACGACGCGGCGCGGCTGGCCCGCTCCGACGGGCCGGTGGACGTCACCTTGGACGGCGAGCCGTTCCGTGCGACGGCGGCGACCCTGGACGACGGGACGACGGTGGTGCTGGCCGGGTCCACGGGGTTCATCCACACCAACATCCGCAAGGCGGTGAAGTTCGACCTCGGGATGAGCACGGTCCTGCTGGGGCTGCTCGCGGTGCTCACGATGATCGGCGTGCACCACCGGCTGCGGCCCCTGGAGGACATGGTCGAGACGGCGTCCGCGATAGCCGACGGGGACCTGACCCGGCGGGTGCCGTCCAGCCGTCATACGGCCACCGAGGTGGAGCAGTTGCGGCTCGCGCTGAACTCGATGCTCCAGCAGGTGGAGACGGCCTACTCGACCCGGGAGCGCAGCGCCGAACAGTTGCGGCAGTTCGTCGCGGACGCCTCGCACGAGTTGCGCACCCCGCTGTCGGCGATCCGCGGCTACCTCCAGCTCTTCGACCGGGGGATGTTGAACGCGCCCGACGACCGGGAGCGGGCCTGGTCGCGGATCAACTCCGAGGTGGACCGCATGCACCGGCTGGTGGACGAGCTGCTGATGCTCGCCCGGCTGGACCAACGCGCCGAACTGCGCCTGCGGAACACCGATGTGTGCGCCCTGGTGCGGGACGCGGCGGCCGACCTCCGGGCCCAGCAGCCGGAGCGGCCCGTGACGGTACGGGCCGACGGGGTGCTGTTGGTGCACGCGGACGAGTCCGGGCTGCGCCAGGTGCTGGGGAACCTGGTGGGCAACGTGCGGGTGCACACTCCGCGGGACGCGCCCGTCGAACTGTCGGTCCGCCGGACGGACGAGACGGTGACGGTGACGGTGGAGGACCGCGGTCCGGGGCTCGCCGAGGAGGACGCCGTACGGGTCTTCGACCGGTTCTTCCGGGCGGGCGGCGGGGCGGGCAGCGGGCTGGGGTTGGCGATCGTCCGGGGGGTGGTCGACGCGCACGGGGGACGGGTCACGGTGCGCAGACGCTCCGGGGGCGGGCTCGCGGTCGTGGTCGCCCTGCCCGCGGGGCCCGGCGGCACGGGCTACCGGGACGAGACGTCGGGCGGTTCCTCGACGGGCGGTCCCGCACCCGTTCCGGATGCCGGACCCGGGCCGCCGTCCTCGCTCACGCCACCGACACCGTGACCGGTGCCGTCGCCCTGGTCTCCCTCGTCATCGCCGTCGTCACTACCCTCCGGGGCCGTGGGCAAGGGGAGTTGGCGGGCGGGGACCAGGGCCCACACCGTCGTTCCGCGCCGCCCCCCGTGCCAGACGCCCCACACTTCGGTGAGGGCTTCCAGCAGTCGCCTCCCGCGCGCGGGGCCGGCGCCGGGACCGTCGACCCGGTTCGCCGCGCCGGGTACGGTCCCGTTCTCGTCGGTGACCTCGATGAAGCAGCCGCCGTCGGCGAGCACGGTGACCGCGACCTCGAACTCCCGCTCCAACAGGGGCCCGTGGCGCACCGCTTCGGTGACGAGTTCGGAGACGAGCAGCACCGTGTCGTCGAGCGGGCCGTCGCCCTCGGTCCGTCCCCAGGCGATGAGGTGCTCGCGCACCCGGTGCCGGGCCAGGGCGACGGACGCCGGATGTCGGGGCAGCCGGAACGCGATGCGACGCGGCATCTCCCCTCCTCCACCACATACGGCACGGAACTCCCATGGTTCCCACGGGTCCGACACATGATGCAGGCTCACGGGGTCGCCGGGAGCTCGATGAGCGTCACGTATCCGTGCCGATCCGGCCGTGTCCGCTCAGCGGGGCACCGAACGGGGGCGAACCGGGCGGCGGGTGCGCCGTCAGACCCGGGCGAGCGTCCAGAGCCGTAGCAGTCCGGTGCCGTCGGTGAGGTACTGGCCGCCCGTGATGCCGGCCCGGGTGAGCACGTACTCCTTGCGCTGCCAGAGCGGGATCACCGGGACGTCCCGCGCGACGACCGTCTGGAGTGCGCGCAGGGCGCCCGCGGCCCCGGCCCGGTCCTCGAACCGTTGGGCGTCCCGGACCAGTCGCTGCGCCTCGGGTTCCGCGTACCCGTTGCGCACGATCGCCCCGCTGCCCACCAACTGCGCCGTGTAGGTGTCCGGATCGGGGTAGTCGGGCACCCACGACACGGCGTACGCGTCGAGCCGGCCCTCCGCGTACGTCCGCCGGAACTCCCCCCACTCGTAGGCCGTGATCCGCATCCGGAACAGCCCGGTCGCCTCCAACTGGCGTTTGACCTCGGCGGCTTCGTCCGCAGCGGACGAACCGCGGGCGTGTCCGTAGTGGAAGGCGAGCGGCACCTCCACACCCGCGTCCCGCAGCAGCTTCCGCGCCCGCCGGACGTCGACCTCGGGGTACTCGTCGAAGAACGAGGTGGTGTGACCGTGGATGCCGCGCGGGATCAGCGAGTACAGCGGGGTGACGGTGCCCCGGTAGGTGACCGCCGCCAACGCCTCCCGGTCGAGGACGGCCGCGACCGCCCGCCGCACCTGCCGGTCGGCGAGCCCCGATCCCGGGCGCACGTTGAGGACCAGGTTGCGGGTCTCGGCACTCGCCGCCTCGCTCAGCCGGTGGTCGGTGGCGGAGGGCCGCAGCGCGGCGAGGGCCGCGGGCGGCAACTGCCGGGCGGCGACGTCGATCTGCCGGCCGCGCCACGCCGCGTCCAACGCCTCGGGGTCCGCGTAGTACCGCAGCACGACGGGCCGGCCGCCCGCGGGGACGGCGCCCCGGTAGCGGACGTTGGGCGAGAGCTTCGCGGCGCTGCCCGGCCGGTACGAGGTGAGCGTGTAGTGCCCGGAGCCGTCGGCCCGGTCCCCGGTGCGCAGCGCGTCCGCCGGGTACCGGGTGGAGTCGACGATGGAGCCCGCGGCGGTGGCGATCCGGTACGGGAAGGTGGCGTCCGGGCGGGCGAGCCGGAAGGTGACCGTGCGGCCGTTCGCCTCCACCGCGTCCAGGCCGGCGAACAGGGCGGCCGGACCGACCTTCGCCCTGATGGTCCGCACCCGGTCGATGGAGTGCTTCACGTCCGCCCCGGTGACCGTGCGACCGCTGGGGAACGTGAGCCCCGGCCGCAACTCGCACTGGTAGGTCCGCAGCTCCGGCCCGATGAAGTCGCACCGGCTCGCCGCGTCCGGCACCGGTTCCACTTCACCGGGCCGGAAGGTCAACAGCGACTGGAAGAGGTTGCCGTGCAGCGCCCAGGAGCCCGCGTCATGGGCGCCGGCCGGATCGAGCGAGATGACCTGGTCCGAGGTCCCGACCGTGACCGACCCCGCGGTCTCCTCGCGCTCCGGGAGGAGGCTCCAGGCCCCCGCCCCGGCGGTGATCAGCGCCGCTGTCGACGCCAGGACCCGCAGCCGAACCGATCGCATCCACGCGCCCCTCCCCGGTGAGGTGCGTCACTCAACCACAGGGGATTCCTGTGAGGGAAGGGGTGTTGGGGAGCTGTGGGGTCACGCCTGGAGGGAGGCGAGTTCGACCACGGTGATGTCGGACTCGGCGCCCACCCGCACCGGCGGCCCCCACGCCCCGGCCCCGCGGGTGACGTACAGCTGGGTGTCCCCGTAGCGCTCCAGGCCGGCCAGGGTCGGGTTCTGGAGTCCGGCGAGGTAGTTGACGGGCCACAGCTGGCCGCCGTGGGTGTGGCCGGACAGTTGGAGGCCCACTCCGTGCCGTACGGCGTCGTGGATCACGATCGGCTGGTGGGCGAGGAGCACCGAGGCCCGCCGGGGGTCGCGGTCGCCGAGCGCCCGCACGAAGTCGGGGCCCTCCCCCTCGGCCTCGCCCGCCGGGTCGTTGACCCCGGCGAGGTCGAAGGCCGGCAGTTCGACGCGACTGTTCTCCATCGGGTGCAGTCCCAGGTCGCGCACCTCGTCCACCCACTGCTGGGCGCCGGAGAAGTACTCGTGGTTGCCCGTGACGAAGTACGTCCCGTGTTTCGCCCGCAGGCGCGCCAGCGGCTCGGCCGCCGGGCCGAGGTCCGCCACGTCGCCGTCGACCATGTCGCCCACGATGGCGATCAGGTCGGGCTGCGTGGAGTTGATCGTGCGCACCAGTCGCTGGGCGAAGGACCTGCCGAGGATCGGGCCGAGGTGGATGTCGCTGACCACCGCGATGCGGAAGCCGTGCGCCGCCCGGGGCAGCTTGGCGAGCGGCACGGTCACCCGCTTCACCGCGGGACCGTTCAGCACGCTGTACGCACCCGCTCCGACCGTTGCCGTGGCGGCGGCCACGGCGGTCCCGGCGACCGCCCGGGACAGGAACAGCCGTCGCGACGGGGTGAGCGGCGCGGACGCCCCGTGCGGCGCGGGGCCCTCCGGCGTGGGGTGCTCGGGTGTGGGGTGCTCGGGTGTGGTGACCTCCGGCGTGGGGTGCTCGGGCGCGATGGCCTCCGGCACCGGGCCGAGCGCCGCCGACAGGGGGGCCGCGGGCGCGCCGTCCGACGCGCCGGGGTCGGCGTCCGGACCGGGCGCCGCCTGCTGGTCGTTCTGTTTCCGCTGGTCACGTCGGGCGAGGAACCGTCGTAGCAGGGGGCGGACGGGTTCCCCCACGGCCAGGGCGAGCACCAGGTACAGCATCAGGGCCAGCCACAGGTAGCCCGGCCAGGCGAGCACCCGCTCCAGCCAGAAGGGCGCGCCGGCCCGTCCGCTGGTGAGGCCCGCGACCATCAGCGCGGGCCCCACGAGGAACACCGTCGTGCCGACCCGACGGGCGACCGTGCCCCGGAGGGTGGTGTCCCGCACCACGCGTCTCCACACGTACCACTGGAGAGCGGCGATCACCGTGAGGGCGACCAGGCCGACCAGAATCGCGACGACCATCGCACCGCCCCTTCGCTGCACTGATTACGGAAGGGGTAACTGCGTCACCGAGCACCTGAGTTCCCCGAACGCCCGAGACGTTCCCGGCAATCGGTGTGACGCGCGCGACATCCGGAGCGTCACACCGGACCCGGGGACGTCGTCGTCGCCGTACCGAGGCGGCGCCGGTGCGCCCGCTGCCGGCAGGTCGCTCCGCAGTAGCGGGCCGGCCGGCCGGTGCTGCGGGCCGGGAGTCGGTCCCCGCACCACTCGCACCACGACACCGTGTCGAGCAGTCCCGGCGCGTCACGAAAAGCCTGCCCTTGCGTGACAGATACGGGAGTCCGCGGGCTGCGCAGGCCGTCCAGGGCCAGCCGCACCATCCGGGTGGCGCCGTGCCGATCGGGGTGGGCGGCCCGCATCGCCGCGCACCCCACGGTGAGCGCGGCGACGTCGTCGGTGCTGAGATCGGCGCGGACCCCGCCGACCTGCTGGGCCGCGCCGAGCAGCGCGCCGAGCGCCTGGTGGAACCGTCGGGCCGCCGCGGCCAGGCCGGGGCGCGGCCAGTGCGTCTGGGCGGTCAGGGCGTCGCACACGGGCTGGCGGCCGTGGGACGTCTCGACGACCTCCAGGAGGAAGCCGAGGAGCGCGGCGACGGGTTCGGCGCGGGCCGCCCGCTGCCGCGCGGTGTCCACCAGGGCGTCGACCCGCTGCACGAGCACGGCCTCCAGCAGGATCTCCTTGCTGGGGAAGTGCCGGTACACCGTGCCGGCGCCGACCCCCGCCCGCCGGGCGATCGCACTGAGCGAGACCTCCAGGTCGTGTTCGTCGAACGCCCGTGCAGCGGCGGCGAGCACCTTCGCGCGATTGCGACGGGCGTCCGCCCTACCGGCGTCCCGGGGAGCTGCGGTCATGTCACGTAATCCCTTGTCCGTGTCGCTCAACCGGGTGGAGCATTCCACATCACCCCCGGGCCCAACCCCCTCGTGACCACCGGCCACCCCGGGGGGTGGAGGACGACATGAGCACGGACGGCTTGATCGTCGTGACCGGTGCGACCGGTCGACAGGGCGGCGCCACCGCACGACGGCTGCTGGCGGCCGGCCGGCCGGTGCGCGCACTGGTACGGGACCCGGCCGCGCCCGCCGCCAGGGCGCTGGAAGCCGCGGGAGCGGAGTTGGTGCGCGGTGACTTCGACGACGGGTCGAGCCTGCCCGCCGCGCTGGACGGAGCAGCGGGACTGTTCGCCGTGCCGCCCGTGGTGTTCGGACCGGCGGGCTCCGACACGGAGCGGGAGTTCGCCCGCGGCCGGGCGCTGGTCGACGCCGCCGCCGCGGTGGGCGTCGCGCACGTCGTGTTCACGGGCATCGCGTCCACGTCGGGTCGCCGCCTGCCCGGCTCCGAGGGCAAGACCCGCATCGAGGAGCACCTGCGCGAGCGGATCGGGGCGGTGACCGTGTTGCGTCCGGTGCGGTTCATGTCGAACTACCTCGGTGGGACGGGTGTCGGTCTCGACGGGATCGTCCGGGGCGTGCACCGGCACGTCTTCTCGCCGGACGCACCCGTCCAGCTCATCGCGGTGGAGGACGTCGCCGAGTTCGCCGCGCTCGCCTTCGACCGGCCGGACCGGTTCGCGGGGCGCAGCCTGGAGCTGGCCGGCGACGCGCCCACCCCGACCGAGGCCGCCGCGGCGATCAGCAGGGCGATCGGTGCCCCGGTGCGCTACGAGCAGCTGACCCGCTCCGAGGCCGCCGCGCTCAGCCCCGAGATCGCCCGGGTCCGGGAGCAGTGGGCGGCGGGGTCGCGCTGGCACGCCGACATCGAGGCGCTGCGCGTCATCCGTCCCGGGCTGCGCACGCTGGCGGACTGGCTCGCCGAGTCCGGCGCCGACCTGCTCCGCGAGGGGGTCCGGGAAGCGGCGTGGCCTCTGCCGACCGGCGTAGGAGGGCCGAGCGGCGGTGCGATTTCTGTGCCGATCGGCGGATGGGAGGGCGGGGGCTCCCGGAGCGAAGCTTGAGCTGTTCGACCGACCACGGCAGCACAGCCCCCCTCCGGAATCCGGGAGTTCAGCATGCGCAGCACCACGATCGGCACCGCGGCAGCCGCCGCCGACCTCGCCGGAGCCGTCCGTACCGGTTCCGCTCCCGCAGCCCCGGCCGCCGCACCCCGAGTGCCCCGGGTGCCCCGGTCCGTGCGGCTGGCGGCGCACGCCGCCGCGCTGACCCTGGTGCCGTCGGGGCTGTGGCGCGTCGCCATCGCCCTGGGCTGGGACTCCGGCTTCACCGACGAGTACCTGCGGCCGGAGAACTTCCCCAGCCTCGAATCCTTCTACCTCATCGGCTTGAGCCTGTTCGCCGAGGCGATCGGACTGCTCACCCTGGGCCTGATCCACCGGTGGGGCGAGGAACTGCCCCGCTGGGTACCGGTCCTGGGCGGCCGGCGGATACCCGTGCTGGCGGCGGTGGTCCCCGCCTCGATCGGCGCGGCGCTCGTCACCCTCATCACCGTCGTCGGGGCGTTCGGCTGGAACGACACCGACAACATGAGTGGCCCCGGAGCCCCCGAAGGCGTCCACTACTGGGTGATGACCGCCAGCTATCTGCCCCTACTGGCCTGGGGCCCGCTGCTGGCCGTGGTCACCGTCGCCTACTACCGCCGTCGGCGTCGGAGCGGCTGAGTCCGCAGGGGCGTCGACCCCCGCGGACCACGCGGCGCCGCCCCGACGACGCGGCCCGTCGCTGCGGGTCAGTCCTGGCGGCCGGTGACCTCGATGAGGTGCTGACCGAACTGGGTCCGCACCGGGCCCTGCACCGTGCCGACCGGGGCGGAGAAGACGACCTGGTCGAACTCGGGAACCATCTGCCCCGGGCCGAACGACCCCAGGTTGCCGCCGTCGCGCGACGAGGGGCAGGAGGAGTGCTGCCGGGCGAGCTCGGCGAAGTCGGCTCCGCCTTCGATCTGGGTCTTCAACTCCAGCGCCTGGGTCTCGGTCTTGACCAAGATGTGGCGCGCGGTAGCCCTAGCCATGTGTAACACCCTTTCGAGTTCCTGATGAACGCCGTCAAGGGTACGCGCCGGGCCGAGCGGTCCCGGGCCGCTTCGGGGCCGCTTCGGGGCCGCTTCGGGAGGGTCTCCGGGCGGGGCAGCGCTCGGGGCAGCGGGCCGGGGGCCGCGAGCCTCGCGGACGAGGTCCTACCCCCGCGGTGTGAGTCCCAGCGACGCGAGCAGGTCGAGCAGCTCCTCGCGGTAGACCTTCTCGGGCTCCCGCGTCTGATGGCGCAAGTGTCCGTACACCTCAAGGGCGACCAGTCCGTGGAGACGCCCCCACACCCGCAGGGCGAGCGCGACCGCCGCGGGGGGGCAGGCCGGGGAACTGCTCGCGCACCAGGGCCACCAGGTGCGGGTCGAAGTCGGACCTCCTCGGCGGCTTCGCCGAGAGCCCCGGCCTCCTCGTCGCCGCCCGGGCGGTCCAGGGCTTCGGCGCCGCGCTGCTCACCCCCGCCACCCTGACCCTGATCAACACCCGGTTCGCCGAAGGCCCGGCGCGCTGCTCGGCGGCGTGCTCACCCAGGCCTGGGGCTGGGAGTGGGTACTGTTCGTCCTCGTCCCGCTGGCCCTGCTCGCGGCCGTCGCGGCTCCCGGCACGCTCGCCCCCCGACGCGCGCCCGGCCGGCGCCTGCGGAAGCTTCGACGCCCTCGGTGCCGTCCTGGCCACCGCCGGTTCCTCGCTGCTCGTGCTCGGTCTGGTCAGCGGCCCGGAGGCCGGCTGGGGCTCCTTGCGCGGCGCCGGTTCGCTCGTCGCCGGCGTGCTGATCCTGGCGGTGTTCGCCCTGGTCGAGAAGCGGACCCGGAGCCCGCTCGTCCCCCTGCGGCTGTTCGGGAACCGCCGCCTGGTGACGGCCGTCCTGACCATCCTGGTCTTCCAGAGCGCCCTGGGCGGCTCGTACTACCTCTTCACCCACTACCTCCAGAGCGTGCTGTCGTACGACGCCTTGGCGGCCGGCCTGGCCTTCGTCCCGCTGGCCGTCGTCTCGATGGCCGCCTCGCTGAAGCTCGCCGGGGTGCTGCTCGGCCGGTGGGGGCCGCGGGCCACCCTCTTCACCGGCATGTCCGTCAACGGCGTCGGCATGATCGTGCTGGCACTCGCCATGTCCGCGCACGCCTCCTTCTGGGCCCTGGTCTCGGGCCTGATCGTCTGGGGCGTCGGCGGCGGCATCACCTTCCCCGCCGTGTTCGTCTGCGCCGCGACCGGGGTCGCCCCGCAGGAGGCCGGGATCGCCTCCGCGCTGGCCTCCACCTCCCAGCAGATCGGCGGCGCGCCCGGTCTCGCGCTGCTCGTCGCGCTGGCCACCGCGGGCCTCTCCGGGGACGCGGGTGTCGCCTCCGTGCTGGGCGGGCTACTCGCCTTCACCCTCCGGGGGGCCGCAGCCCGCAACCGCTCCGAACGTCGGGGGACGTGACGGGGCTTCAGCCGTCGCGGACGACGAGTCCGCAGGCGCCCGCGGCACCCGCGCGGAACACCCGGACGACCGGGGCGCCCAGGACCAGTTGGTGTGATGCGTGCAACACGCACCCCGCCGCGTACCGCTCCCGCCCGGGGAACCGCACCGTCGCGGGGGCCGGCCGGTCAGGAGCCGGCGCGCAGGGCGCGGACGCCACGCAACCCGATCACTCCCACGACCGTCCCCAGAACAAAGGAGACGATCGCGAGCAGCAGGTGGACCCAGAAGTAGCCGGTGGGGTCACCCGCGTCGTCGAAGGCGAGTCCGCTGCCGTCCTTCCACAGGTTCTTGGCGAAAGTGATCCAGATGACCCAACTCCACACCCCGAAGGCGAGCAGGAACCAGGACACGGGGCGGCTGAGCTTCATGGGTTCAGTATCGCGCCCGGGTCGACGGTCCCCTCGCGCGGGTCGTGCGGAGCGAGCGGGTGATGCGGGGCGTGCGGGTGGTACGGGGCGTGCGGGGCGTTCCGTGGGGACCTCGCTCACGGGATTCCCAGGAAGGGCCGGTACCTTCTCGTCCGTGTCCGCCTTCCTCTCCCCCACCAGGCGAGTGGCCGCCGTGTTGGTCGCCACCGCCCTGTCCGTGTCCGCCCTGGCTCCCGCCGCGTACGCCGACGAGAAACCGAAGGACAAGAAGGGGGCGGAGAAGGAGATACGTCCGCCGAGCGCGATGTCGACGGTGGGCGGCGCGCGGCTCGGCACGCCCGGCACGCAGGTGGACCTGGGCTCGGGCGCGCCCGTCCTGCCCAAGGACCTGTCGGGCCGGTCCTGGATCGTCGCGGACGCCGAGTCGGGTGACGTGCTGGCCGCGCACAACGCGCACTGGAGGCTGGCGCCCGCGAGCACGTTGAAGATGCTGTTCGCGGACACCCTGATGCCGCGGTTCCCCAAGAACCGGACCCACAAGGTGGTGCCGTCCGACCTCGCGGGCATCGGATCGGGGTCGAGCCTGGTCGGCATCAAGGAGGACCAGACCTACACCGTCAACGACCTGTGGCTCGGGGTCTTCCTCCGCTCCGGCAACGACGCCGTGCGGGTCCTCGCCGCGATGAACGGCGGCATCCCGCGGACCGTCGCCGACATGCAGCGGCACGCCGAGGAGCTCCAGGCGCTGGACACGAAGGTCGTCTCGCCGGACGGGTACGACGCGGCCGGGCAGGTGTCCTCCGCCTACGACCTCACCCTGATCGCCCGGTCGGGCCTCCAGAAGAAGGACTTCCGCGAGTACAGCGCGACGCTGCGGGCCAAGTTCCCCGGCGAGGCCGTGAAGCCCAAGAAGGGCAAGAAGACCAAGAAGCGTCCGACGTTCGAGATCCAGAACACCAACCGGCTGCTCAGCGGCGCCTACGGGCTCAAGCCCTACCGGGGCATCGCGGGGGTCAAGAACGGCAACACCACCAATGCGGGCGCCACCTTCACCGGGGTCGCCGAACGCGACGGCCGGGTACTGCTGGTCACCGTGATGAACCCCTCCTCCAAGGAGTCCCACGCCGTCTACCAGGAGACCGCCCGCCTCCTGGACTGGGGTTTCGCCTCCCACGGCAAGGTCACCCCGGTCGGTGAACTGGTCCCGCCGAAGGGCGTGGACCCGACGGACGGCAAGAACGCCGACTCCGGGGCGGGACAGGCCGGACAGCCGGGCTCCGCCGACCCGTCCGGCAAGGGCACCACCGCCAAGGTCGCCTCCGAGCAGTCCTCCGGCGGCATGGGCATCGCACTGGGCATCGCGGGCGGCGTCCTGATCCTCCTCGCCGGCACGGTCTTCCTGATCAACCGCCGCTGGCCCGCCCGGGGCCGCTGAGGTCCACCCCGCCCACGCGTCCCTACCGGCCCGGCGCCTCGGCGCCGGGCCGTGTCGCGGGCGGCCCCCCGGAGTCGTCGTGCGTTCCGGAAGCCGGGGCCGCCTGCCGGCGGGTCGCGGTCCAGGCCGCGCAGTAGAGCAACAGCTTCGCCGTGAAGTTGATCCACAGCATCAGCGCCACCGGCACCCCGAACGCCCCGTACATGCTGCGTCCGGCGACGTCCTTCATGTAACTGCCGATCAGCATCTTCAGCAGCTCGAACCCGGCGGCCCCCAGGAGCCCCGCGATCACCAGGTCGCGGCGGGCGGGCTGCACCCCGGGCAACAGCGTCAGGACGTACAGGAGGACGAGGAAGTCGGCGAGCACCGCCACCGTGAACGCGAGCGCCTGGAGCACCGCCCCGCCGGCCCCCGACTCCTCGACCCCGATCAGCCGCGCGCCCCAGCCGACGGCCGTGGAGGCGAGCGTGGAGGCCACCAGCGAGACCAGCCCCGCGCCCCCGAGCCCGGCCAGCACCCCCGCGTCCTTCACCTTGCGCAGGACGGGGTTCTCCTCGACGTCGGGCAACTTCCACACCGCGCGCAGACAGTCCCGCATCGCGCCGACCCACCCGATGCCGGTGAACAGCAGCAGGGCTCCCGCGATCAGTCCGACGGTCCCGGCGTTGGCGACGAGTCCGGCGATGTCGAGCTGACCGGAGATGCCCGGCACCTGCTCGGCGATCTTCTCCTCCAGCTTGTGCTGCCCCTCGCTGTCCAGGGTCGCCGCGGCGACCGCCGCGGCAACGGTGATCAGGGGGAACAGCGCCAGGAAGCTCAGGAAGGTCATGGCCGCCGCGAGCCGGGTCCAGGCGACCTCCTCCAACCGTTCGTAGGCGCGCCACGCATGGGTGGTCATCAACCGCGCCACGACGGGGCCGATCCAGGGGAGGTTCTTCAGCCAGTCCACGCGGCACCTCCCCGGCGCGTCGTCGGACGCGCCCCGTCCCGTGCCGGCCACCGTCGCCGGACGCACCCCGCGCCTGCCGCACTCACCGCGCCCACCGCACTCACCGCTCTCCGCCGCGTCACCGTCCGGGTCCGGTTCGTCCGGACCCCACCGCGTTCGGGTACCCCGCGAACGCGCCACGGTAGCCACCCGTCGGCCAACCGTGCGCAACGCCGAGCCGTCCGGTGGCCCGTGGGGCTGCTGATGACTCCCGTAAAGGGAGTTTCCCGTGCGATTCCCCCCACCGCGAAAGCGACACGAGTACGGGGAGATTCGGCGCGGCAGCGGGTAGGTTGCCGTTCCGGTCACGGAGCGGAAAGCAGGAGTCCTGGTGAGCGCATCCGAAGATCAAACAGCGCGGAATGAGGAAAGTCGGGCTTCCACGCCTCCGAACGAAGGTTCGAGCAGCGTTGCGGGTCCCCCTCCCGTTCCCACCAGTGGCCCTACCGGTGGATCGGGGTCGCCGACGAATCACCCCCCGGCTAATCGGATGAGCGAGATCTTAGAGGCCGCGATCCCCGAATCGGCCGGCAAGGGGGCGGGATGGAGGGTTGCAAAAACCCTCTTCGTCATCTTGTTTTTTGTTGCGGGTGCCGTGATCACACTGAAGCTCGACCTTCTGTCCACCGACTCCCGCGTAGCGGCGGAGGACGCCGCAGGCGACAAGGTCGACGCCAGGAAAGAGGACTTCCTCGCCAAGGTCACGCCCGAGCTCAACGGAAAGGACCCGCACGACTCTTGGGTGCTTGACCGGAAACTCACCAACGAGGAGCGGGGGGAGCTGGAAAAGTTCGACGGAGAAACTGTCAGGGAAGCGTCGAGCTTGCTCCGGAAGTTCGACGCGCGAAGAATCCTCGGCGAGGCCGCTGAATACAAGCTCCAGCTGACGAGCGAGCGGAAGAACCCTGTCGTGGTCACCAAGGTGGAAGCCGAAGCCACTCGCTGCTGGGAACCCACGACGGCGAAGACCTGGGCGACGGACGGTGTGGGCGGAGTGGAACAGTGGAAAACCATTTACTTCGACCTCAAGGAAAGGGTAAAGGTGACCGCCATGACGACAAATGGCGACCTGGATGACCCCAAGATGATTCCCTTTGACGACGCCATCTCGATCGGCATGCAACAGACCCCCGGACTCATCAAGTTCAGCGGTAGATCCGAAAAGTCCTGCGAGTACAGGCTCATCCTCTCCTACAACGTCAACTCCGGAAAAACCCAGACACGCACCATCTCCAAGGACGAGGACGGAAAGAACCTACTTTTCGAAGCCAGCCCGCGAGGAAGCTACGAAACAGTGCGCCGGGAGCAGGGGAAGTGGACCTTCACTTCCACAGCACCGAAGGTGACCCCCTAGCGGGCCGGCGACCCGATGCATCGGCGCCCGGGCCGTCGGACGACGCGCCGGCCCGTCGGGCGACGCGCGGGGCCCGGGCGGCGAGCGCCCGGGCCCCTGACCGGCACGGCGTCAGGCCGACGAACCGTCAGCCGGTGGCCGCACCGCGTCGACCGCGGTCATCGCATGCGGGCCATACACGCGCCCGTCACCGGCCCGGCGACGGGACCGAGCAGCGCGCCCAGCACGGGCACCAGCACCGCGCACGCCAGCAGGCGCGGCGCGGTCCTGCGCACCGGCCGGCGGCGTCGCGGCACCGCGCCGACCGTCCGGGTCCTCGGCACGGCCCGACCGAGCACGTCCGCGGTCCGCACCCGCGTCACGGCGGCGGACGCCACCGCCGTGGCCGCCTTCGGCACCGCGGCCGTCCGCGGCGCCGCAGACGGTGCCGTCGGTGCCGTGGCCGTCTGCGCCCTGCGCGCCTGCGGCGCCGCGGTGACCGCCTGCGAGACCTCCCGGGCCGCGTTCAACAGCCGTACCGCCTGCGAGACCTCCCGCGCGGCGTCCACCCAGCGGGCCGCCCGCGACACGACCGAGGCGCCGGCCCGCGAGGCCACCGCCGCGCCCGCTTCCGAGGCGCCCCGGACCGCTGCGGTGACCGGAGCGGACGTGAGCGCCGCCGACATCGGTCCCGCCGTCACCAGCGCCCGGAACATCCAGGGCGCGCCCAACTTCGCGGTGACCGCGCCCAGCGCGGCACCTGCCACCACGTCCGTCGGGTAGTGCACGCCGACCACCATCCGCGACACGCACATGGCCGCCGCGAGGGGCGGCAGCACCACGGCGCCGGTCGGCGAGAAGGCGCCGAAGGCGACCGCGGCGGCTGCCGCGGCCGTCGCGTGCGAACTGGGAAAGGAGTGCCGCCCGGAGGTCCACACCAGCGGCGCGGCCTCACCCGGGCGCGGCCTCCGCACCACGATCTTGATTCCCATGCTCACCGCGTGCGCCGCGAACGTCACCGTGGTGCCGCGGAGCCAAGCTCCCTTCCGCTCCTTGTCCACCGCGGCTCCCACCAGCCCGGCGGCGAGCCACAACGCGCCGTGCTCGCCGCTCCAGGACAACAACCGCGCGGCCGTCAACACTGGCGGGAACTGCCCGCAATCACGCAGTGCCGACAACAACCGCTGATCCAACTCTTGCACAGGGTCCCCAGCTTTGTTCCTACATCTGACGCCCCTACGCAACAGGCAAAGACGGCGACCCTATTGGAGGACACTCCACCAGTCGCCCATTCCAGTGAGCCGCGCTCGAAAGTTACCCAAAGCTCACATTACGTACCGATACGGTCGCATTTGCGCCCCGCTATTCTCCCCCGGCCACCGCACCGCTTTGTCCCCCACCCACCGCACCCCGCGGGACCGCGTCGCACCGACCCGATCGCGTCAGGACCGCTGGCTGACGGCCCGTGACCGGCCCATCCACGTCTCCTTCCCCACTCAACGGGCGGTCACACCTGACGTTCCGTCCGCCGCCCCGACCGTCCGTCCCCACCGCGCCGACCGCCCCGGAACGTTTCCCCCACGGCTCGACCGCACGTTCGAGCCTTCCCGGTCACCCGGCACGCCCCGGAACCGGCCCCGACCGCCCACCGTCCCGCCCGCGCCCATCGGAGTGTGGTTCCCATGAAGGACGCCCCCGGCCTCCCCCAGTCCCTGTTGATCCTCGGCGGCACCTCCGAGATCGCCCTCGCCACGGCCCGACGGCTCGTCACCCGCCGCACCCACACGGTGTGGCTGGCCGGCCGCCCCTCACCCCGTCTGGAGGCCGCCGCCGAGCAGCTGCGCGGTCTCGGCGCCGACACCCGGACCGTCGCCTTCGACGCCCTCGACCCCGCCGACCACGAGTCGACGCTCGGCAAGGTGTTCGCGGAGGGGGACGTCGACACGGTGCTGCTGGCCTTCGGCCTCACCGGCGACCAGGCCCGGGACGAGAGCGACCCGGTGGCCGCCGCCACCATCGCCGCCACCAACTACACCGGCGCGGTCTCCGCGGGTCTCGTCTGCGCCCAAGCGCTCCAGAACCAGGGCCACGGCTCGCTGGTGGTGCTGTCCTCGGTCGCCGCCGAGCGGGCCCGGCGCACCGACTTCATCTACGGTTCCAGCAAGGCCGGGCTCGACACCTTCACCCAAGGGCTCGGCGACGCCCTCCACGGCACCGGCGTGCACGTGATGCTGGTCCGCCCCGGTCAGGTGCGCGTCGCGGGGGCCCCCGGGACGCGCGCGGAGCGGACCGCGCTGTCGACCACCCCGGAGGCCGTGGCGACCGCGATCGAGGCGGCGTTGCGCCGGGGCGCGGAATCGGTCTGGGTGCCCGGCGCGCTGCGCCTGGTGATGTCGGCGCTGCGCCACCTACCGCGCGCCGTCTTCCGCCGACTCGCCCTCTGAGCTGAGGCTGCCGCCCCCGCCCGGTCGCATCACCGGGTCGGGAGCGTCCCGCGGGTGTGGGGGGCGGCCGGCTGCTGGGGCACCGTCGGACCGCCGAAGGCGAAGTCGCGGAGCTTGCGCCACACCTGGTCGGCACCCTGCTCGTAGAGGGAGAAGTCGGTGACCGCCCACTGGGCCTCGTAGTCGGACAGCTCCTCGTGGGCCCGGTCCATCGCGGCCTCGTCGATGCCGTGCGCGACGGTGACGTGCGGGTGGTACGGGAAGTGCAGCTCGCGGGCCAGCGGGCCCGACTCGTCCCGTACCCGCTTCTGGAGCCAGGCACAGGCCGAGGCGCCCTCGACGACCTGCACGAAGACCACCGGGGAGAGCGGCCGGAAGGTGCCCGTCCCCGACAACCGCAGGGGGAAGGGCCGGGCCGCGGACGCCACCCGCCCCAGGTACGCCTCGATCGCGGTCAACGCGGCGGCGTCGACCTCGGTCGGCGGGAGCAGCGTCACATGGGTGGGAATGCAGTGCGCCACGGGGTCCCCGAAGCCCGCACGCCGCTCCTGGAGCAGGCTGCCATGGGGCTCCGGGACCGCGATCGACACACCGATCGTTACGGTCCCCACGTCAGTCTCCCGTCGTCGTGGCTGGGCATGGCTGGTCACTGGTGCGTTCGTCGCGATGGGCGGTCGGTTCCGGGCGGCCCGGGGACGACCCCGGGTGCCTCAGGAGGACCGCTTCAGTGCTTGGCGGGGAGGAGCCCCACCTTGTCGTACGCCTGCGACAGGGTCTCCGCCGCCACGGCCCGTGCTTTCTCCGCTCCCTTGGCGAGGATCGAGTCCAGCGTCTCGGGGTCGTCCAAGTACTGCTGGGTGCGCTCGCGGAACGGGGTGACGAAGTCGACCACGATCTCGGCGAGGTCGGTCTTCAGCGCACCGTACCCCTTGCCCTCGTAGCGCTGCTCCAGCTCGCCGATGCCCGCCCCGGTGAGGGTCGAGTAGATGGTGAGGAGGTTGCTCACACCGGGCTTGTCCACGAGGTCGTAGCGGACCACGGTGTCCGTGTCGGTGACGGCGCTCTTGACCTTCTTGGCGGTCGCCTTGGGCTCGTCGAGGAGGTTGACGAGGCCCTTCGGCGCGGACGCCGACTTGCTCATCTTGATCGACGGCTCCTGGAGGTCGTAGATCTTGGCCGTCTCCTTGAGGATGTACGGGGCCGGCACCGTGAAGGTGTCGCCGTACCGCCCGTTGAAGCGCTCGGCAAGATCACGTGTCAGCTCGATGTGCTGACGCTGGTCCTCGCCGACCGGCACCTCGTTGGCCTGGTAGAGCAGGATGTCCGCGACCTGGAGGATCGGGTACGCGAACAGCCCGACGCTGGTGCGGTCGGCGCCCTGCTTGGCCGACTTGTCCTTGAACTGGGTCATCCGGGCCGCCTCGCCGAAGCCGGTCAGGCAGTTCATGATCCAGGCGAGTTGGGTGTGCTCCGGCACGTGGCTCTGCACGAAGAGGGTGCACCGCTCGGGGTCGAGCCCGGCGGCGAGGAGCTGCGCCACGGCGAGCCGGGTGCGGGCCCGCAGTTCCTTCGGGTCCGGGTGGATCGTGAGCGCGTGCAGGTCGACGACCATGTAGAACGCGTCGTGGGACTCCTGGAGGGCCACCCACTGGCGCACGGCGCCGAGGTAGTTGCCGAGGTGGAACGAGCCCGACGTGGGCTGGATTCCCGAGAGCACGCGAGGACGATCTGAAGCCATGCGCAGCATTCTCTCAGGTGTCCGCGACGGCGGGGGAACCGATCCGGTAGAGCGTCGCCGTCCGGTTCCGTTCGGGCGCCCCGTCCACCCCCCGCGCCGCCCGTCCGGACGGTGTCACAGCGACATCCGGCCGGCGCACGGTCGGTATCCGGCCGGCCTGCGGGCCGCGGGCGCCCGGGGCGCGTCGAAGGGGGAACCGTCCGGCGTCCGGCGGTGTAGCAAGGACGTGAGCACGACGCGGGAGGGGAACCGCATCGCCGACGGCGGGCGCGCGCCGGACGAGCGCGCAGTGATCGCGCGGGTGCGTTCGGGAGATCCGGGGGCATACGCCGAGCTCGTGCGCGCCCACACGCCGATCGCCCTGCGCGCGGCCCGGGCCCTGGGCGCCGGGGCCGACGCGGAGGACGTGGTGCAACAGGCGTTCCTCAAGGCGTACTACTCCCTGGACCGGTTCGACGCGGGGCGGGCGTTCCGGCCGTGGCTGCTGCGCATCGTGACCAATGAGACGAACAACACAGTGCGCGGGGCGGTCCGTCGGCGCCTGGTCCACGACGGCGAGTCGGCGCTGTCGACGGCGGCGCCCCCGGTGCCGGAGTCGGCGGACCCGGCCGTCGCCGCGCTGTCGAGCGAACGGAACCGGGCCCTGCGCGCGGCGGTGCGCCAGCTCAGCGATCCGCACCGGCTGGTCGTGACGTACCGCTACCTGCTGGAGATGGACGAGGCCGAGACCGCCGAGGCGCTGGGCTGGCCGCGGGGGACGGTGAAGTCCCGCTTGGCGCGCGCCCTGCGCAGACTCGGCCGGCTGCTGCCGCCGGACCTGTCCGAGGACGACCGCCCCGCCACCGATCAGCAGCCGGACGCACGGAAAGATCAGCGGACGGATCGGCAGGCTGAGCAGCGGGCTGACCGGGCGCGTCGGAACGGGCCGGAGGGGGGTGGGGCGCGTGCGTGAACGGCACGGGGCGGGCGGCGCCGGCGGGGACGTGCGCCCTGACCTGGCCCGGGAACTGCGGGAGCTGGGCCGGGCGTACGACCGGGCGGAGCCCGAGCGGGCGGCGGACGCCGAGGACATGGCCGCCCGCGTCCTCGCCGACCTCCTGGCCGACGACGCGCACGGCGCGCACCGCGCGGGCGCCCCGGGGCGTGCGCCCGCGCGGGCCGGGTGGCCCGGCAGGCTCAGTCACCGGCTCCGGGCCCGCTGGCGGGCGGCCTGCGCCGCGCTGTGCGGACTGCTCGCGGTCGCGGTGCTGACGCCGCCGGTGCGGGCCGCCGTCAGCGACTGGTTCGACTTCGGCGGGGTCACCGTCCAGCACGCGCCCTCGGCTCCGGCGGCCCCCTCGGAGCCGGTCCCCGGATGCGGCGCGGCGCTGCCGCTGCGCACCGCCGCGGAACGCGCCCGCTTCACGCCCCTCGTCCCCGAGGCCCTGGGCAGCCCGGACGGCGTCCAGGTCGCGAAGGCGCCCCGCGGCAGCTTCCGGATCAGCCTCTGCTGGGTCACCGACGAGGGCACGATCCGGCTGGACCAGTTCCCCTCCTCGCTCAACACGGGCTTCCTCAAGACGGTCACCGACCAGCCCGAGGCGCTCCGGCTGCGCCGGGCGGACGGTTCGACGGGGCAGGAACCCGCGCTGTGGTTCCGGGCGCCCCACCGGCTGACGTTCTGGTTGGGCGACGGCTCCGAGGACCAGTGGGTCCGCGCCGAGCGGATCGCGGGGCCCACCCTGTTGTGGTCGACGGACGGGACGACCCTGCGGCTGGAGGGCGTCGCCTCCCGGGCCCGGGCGCTGCGCATCGCCGAGTCGGTGCAGTAGGGGTCCAGCCAAGGTGAGCCCAAAAGGGGCAGTGAGACGATCTTGAAGGCGTGAGCCCGCGTTCCGGGCCTACCACCGAGGGCTTGGCCCTGTCCCGGGTTCCGCTGTTCTGATCCTTCACCGGCGCTGACGCCGCGATGATCCCGCGCGGACGTGTACGGCGCGTCCGGCAGGGGCTGGGCATCGGGTGGGGTGGGGATGACTTCGATCGAGCGGACTGCGTATCCGCGGTTCAAGCGGCTGATCACCGCGCGCGAGCTGCATGTGTTCTTCACCCCGTCCGAGGAGGAGCGGGCGTGGGCGGAGGAGGCCGCGGACTCCGACGAGCTGCTCGCCGAGACCAGCGTTCGGTACGGGGCGGTCGGCGGCATCGCGTGCAACCACGTCTCCGACCTGTACATCGCGCTGTTCACGCACTTCGTGCCCTGCGGGGTGTGGGAGGCCGTCTACATCATCGAGGGCCTCCTGAAGAACACCTCCGAGGTCAAGCCCACCACCATCCACGCCGACACCCAGGGCCAGAGCTACCCGGTCTTCGCCCTCGCCCACCTGCTCGGCATCGACCTGATGCCCCGCATCCGCAACTGGAAGGACCTGCTGTTCTTCCGCCCCTCGCGCACCGCCCAGTACGAGCACATCGACGCCCTGTTCGGCGAGGCGGGGCGCAACGTCATCGACTGGCGCCTGATCGAGACCCACTTCCGCGACCTGATGCGGGTCATCATCTCCATCCGCGAGGGCACCATCTCCTCCGTCCTGCTGCTGCGGCGCCTGCGCTCCGGCTCCCGGCGTAACGCCACCTGCACCGCCTTCCGCGAGGTCGGCAAGGTGATCCGCACCGTCCAGCTCCTGCGCTACCTCTCGGACGCGCCGCTCAGGTCCCGGGTGACGGCGGCGACCAACAAGGTCGAGGCGTTCAACGGCTTCTCCGACTGGGTGCGCTTCGGCCAACACGGCACGGTCGCGGCCAACGACCCGGTCGAGCAGGAGAAGGACGTCAAGTTCACCTCCCTGCTGGCCAACCTGGTGATCTTCCACAACACCCTGGACATCGCCGACGTCGTCCGCGACCTCCAGGCCGAGGGCCACCCGGTCGACCCGCTCGACCTCGCCCAGGTCTCCCCGTACCTGACCGAGCACATCAAGCGGTTCGGCGAGACTTCCACCCACGAACTCGGCATCACCCCCGACGCCTACGACGCCCGCCTGGACGTCGACTTCAGCGTCCTCGGCGACGACGACAAGGCAGCAGCAGCGTGAAAGGCGGGGCCCGGTCATGCCGTCGGGCCTGCGCTACTTCGCCCACGACCCCGACGCGCCCGAGTGCTCGCTGCGGGAGGAGACCGAGCAGCACCGCCAGCTCAAGCGCGACCTCGCCGAGTGCTGCCGCCGGGTGCCGGGCTGGAGCGCCGAACTCGAACAGGCCGGACCCGAGCGCGCCTGGCGGGCCGACGTCCTCGCCACCCACACCGCGACCGGCCGCCGGTACGCCTTCGAGGCCCAGCTGTCCACGATCGGCATCGACGGCCCCCGCGGCCTGACCGAGCGCACCGCCCGCATGACCGAGGCCGGTGTGCCGGCCGCGTGGGTCACCACCGGCTCCCGCGCCTGGCTGGGCGCCGTCCCCACCATCCAGGCCGAAGCACAAACCGGCCCCACCCGGCCCGTACGCGCGGGCCACTGGACGTACCTGATCAGCAGCCGGACCCCCGCCGCAGAGAGCCGGACACCGGCACGGCTGACGGACTTCGTGCGTGCTGTGCTCACCGGCGAACTCGTCGCGCACCGGGTGACCTGCCCCGCCCGCGACGACTGGTCCACCCGGCCGGGCTGGTCATGGGTCTGGGCGACCCCGAAGGACATCGCCGAAGCAGCCGCCTACGTCTAGCGCCAGGCCCGCGAGGCCCGCGAGGCCGAAGAGGCACGCCGCCGGGCCGAAGCCGAGGAACCGCGGCGTCTGGCCACGCTGTCCGCCGACTGCGACCGGGTGCCGGGCGGGGACGGAGGACGGTCCGGCCCGGCCCGCAGCCGCCCCACCGGCAAGTACAGGGACTTCAACGAGTTCGAGATCCTCGCCCGGATCTGGCCCGCCGGTGCGTGGATGCCCCAGGAATGACTCTCGCCGTCGAACGCCCGGGCCAAGAGTTTCGACCGAAACTCTTCCGGCCGCGAGTCAGCGCCGAAGGGCGGCCTCAGCGGTTGCGCCGGGTCGGTCCAACACCCATCCAGCGGGGCACGGGCCTGTCAGCGAGCTCCGGCTGGCCGGAGTCCTCGGCGGCGATGCCGATCAGCCGCCGTACCTTGTCGCGCTCGGGCTCGGGCGCACGGACCCCGGACTGGACGTCGGCCATGATCAGCCGGAGCGGATGGGCCTCTACGCGGACACGGCCTCGCTGGTGCTCGGTGAGGTGCCGCCTCGCGATGGAGAAGTTGTCCGCGCAGTCCAAGCCCGCAGCGAGTGCGGTCTGGTCGGTGCGGTCGCCGAGCTGGTGGCCTCCGGCGGTCCAGGCGTACCAGATCCGGCAGGAGCCGTCCGGCCGGTAGAACACCGTGTACAGGAACATCTCCGGGCCGAAGTCGGCGGCGATGCCGTCGACCACGGCCTTCTCCACCGGGGTCGGGTCGCCGGTCGGCGTGAGAATGACCGGTGCCGTGGGCGAGAGCGTAGGCAACCTCGTGGCTCCTCCTCAGAACCAGTGGGGGCGGTAGGCGCCGCCCGCGCGGGTGGGGCAGTCGTCTCCAGGCCGCAACGGCAGGTTCCCGGCCTCGTACGCGGCGTCGATCTCGTCCTTCGTCAGCTCGCGGTTTCCGACAGCGGTGAACTCCCACTTGCTGGACTCGACCTCGCTCCAGCCGTCCGGGTCGAGTTCGTAGACGCGGCGCACGAGGCCGTCCACGGCCACGATCGCGTACTGGGCCTCAGCACGGACCCTCTTGCCAATGGGCCAGATCCCCCGGTCGCTCGCGTACTGCCCGGCGTCGCCGACTTCGCCGTACGCGCCGCGCGGGTCGGCGGGGTCCTCCCGAACCCGGCCCCGCCGCGAGATCACCGCGGCCACCTTCTTGCCGTGGCGGACATGACCGAAGCGCTGCTCGGCGGCCTGTCGGCTGGTGCCGAGCGCGTCGCCGACGTCGGCGAACGTAGTATCTGGCAAGAGGCGCCCCCGTTCTTCTCGGCCGACTGCGGGCCGCCCGCCCGGCGGCCCTCCGCTTCGCCGGGCCCCGCCCGCACCCCGGGCGGCAGCGGCGCGAGGTCCTGGGACCCCCTTCCGTCCCGGCTGTGATTCACGTCACTGCCGGCGGCTCGGTGCAGCACCCGGCCCCGTTCCGCCGTCATGGGGGCAGTGATCGGGACGGGACGAGGAGAGGAGGTCGGCGGGTGAGGTTTCGCAGGAGCGGTCCGGGCATCGGATTCACGGAGTTCGTCGCACAGCGGTCGGGAGCGTTGTTCCGCACCGCGTATGCGCTGACCGGTGACGTGCACGTGGCCGAGGATCTGGTGCAGGAGACGCTGGAGCGGGCGTGCCGACAGTGGCGGAAGGTCGCGGTGGCGGACTCGCCGGAGGCGTACGTGCGCAAAGTGCTGGTCAACCTGGCCAACGACCGCTGGCGGCGGCTGTCGCGCCGGGGCGAGCGCCCCGGGCTGTCGGGGGTGCCCGAGACGGCCGACCCCCGGGACCGGTTCGGGCAGGTGGATCTGCGCGCGGAACTGATCGAGGCACTGCTCGGGCTGCCGATGGGCATGCGCAGCGTGGTGGTCCTGTACTACCTGCACGATCTGGACGCCCGGCAGGTCGCCGACGTCCTGGACATCTCTTCGAGTGCGGTGAGGTCCCAGCTCGCCCGCGGCCTGGCCAAGCTGCGCGATTCCGTATCGGGCGCCCAGGCGCCGCACACGCCGTCGGCCGCTTTCGGAGGTACGAAGTGAGGAACACGTCGTCCGGACCGGCCCCGTTCGAGCCGGGCCTCGAAGCCGAGCTGCGTGCCGCGGTGGCCTCCTTCGCCGACGGGCCGACGGCGCCGGTCGTCGACGCGGCCGGGATCGAGCGAGCCGTCAGCCGCAGCCGCACCCGCCGGGCGCTCCTCGGCACCGCTGCGGCGTGCTGCGTGCTGGCGTGCGCCACGGTGGGGTTCTTCGCGCTGAAGCCCGTGTCGCCCGCGCCCGGCGCCTCCCCGTCCCTGTCCCCACCAGCGAACGGGGCGTGCACCCCGCTCGCCACCGGCACCCCCAAGAGCGGAAGCGCCGATGCGACTCCGACACAGGAGCAGGAGCAGACCGCGGGAGCGGGCATCGCGCTGCCGGACCTGGCCGGCATGCCGGTCGAACAGGCCGGAAGCCTGCTGCGCGGACTCGGACTGAGCTGCACGATCATGCGGCACACGGACTGGAACGCTCCCGCCGGGCAGGTGATCAGCAGTCAGCCCCGGGGCGGCGCAGAACCGGTGGCACCGGGCTCGTCCGTCCTCCTGCTGGTCTCGACGGGCAAACCCGGCGGAACCTGAGCGACCGGGCCCTTCGGCCCGCGCACCGGCCGAGTGACCCAGGGGCCGGTGCCGGGCAGTCCGTCGACCGCGGCGCACCGGCTGGACGCCCGCCCCTCCGGGCCGCTGCTGGACTTTTCCGAGGGGCGCGTGCGGGGGGGGGAGGGCTCCTGCCGGTGGGGCGCAGGGCCGTGGCGTCGGCGGAGCATGCGCGCACAGACGCTCCGCCCGTGCGCGCGCCGACCGCCGACTCCCCGTCCCGGCCGCGCCATGGCCTCGTCACGGTCCAGCGACAACGGCACCGCCGCACCCTCGCTGCTGACACCGTGTCAGTAATGAGACTCCGACTTCTCACGGTCGGCCTGACCGACACCGACGAGCCCTCGGGGGGGTGTCCCTATGAGTGGTGTGCATCGTGACCTGCCACTTCACGATGCACACCACTCAATGGCTCGCCGCGGTCCGCCAGCGCGGGGAAATGGCCCCTTGTCTGGCCACCAGCCAGCTGCATGGAGGATGTCGCTCTCCTCCGCGCCCGTGAACCGCACGACCTCGAAGGGCTGCGTCGCGCTCTCCCGATCCACCGGGCCGTGATGGAACGTCACCGGGCCGTCGATCCCAGGGACCATACGGCTCACCACGACTGGCTCTTGGCTGTCGTCATTCGTCATGACCAAGATTCTGGCGGTCCCGGCAGTGGGAAGGAGGACGTTCTGAGATCAGGGGGCGGGCTGCTTCACCTCAAGATCATCCCACTGCCCCTTTTGGGCTCACCTCGGCTGGACCCCCAGTAGCCGGCCCGCCGACCCGTCCGCGGGGAACGGGAACCCCGGACGCCCCGGCGGTGTACCTCAGACGGGTCCGCGCGGAAGGCCGCGCGGCGGAGCGGACGGGGAAGCGGATGCACGGGGTGCACGGGACACGGAGGCGGCGGGGGCCGAGTCGGGGGCGGGTGCCCTGGGGGGTCTCGGCGGCGCGGTCACGGGCGGGGACGCTCCTCGCGACGGTGGCCGCGGCGCTGGCGCTGCTGCTCGGGCCGGGGGTGTCACCGGCGGCGGCGGGCGGAGACACCAGCGTGCTGCTGGTCGCCGTGCGCTCTTCGGAGGCGACGGCCCTGCTCGCGGCGGACGAACGGTACGCGCAGCTGCTGGGCCTGCTGCCGCAGTCACCCGGCCGGGGCAGGGAACGCCCCTTGTCCGATGAGGAGTGGGAGGGCGCCCGGCAGATCACCGCCACCTGGATGGCGCACGACGTGTCCCCCTGGCGCGTCGACCGGGTCCACGTCCTGCCGGCGGACCGCGGGGGCGACGCCCCGGACGTGTGGATCGAGACGGGTTGGGACGGCTCCCTCGCGCACGCCCGGTGGCAACGGGCGGTGTACCCGGCGGAGTTGCTGGCGGCACTGAAGTCCCTGGGGCTGCTGGGACGGGCCGGTGCCGACACCACGACCGGTCCGGCGACCGCCGGGGAGGGTGTGCGGACGGCTCCGGTGGCGGCGACCGGCCCGGGGCCGGCGCGGCCCTGGTGGTGGGCCGGCGCGGGGGTGGCCGTGGGGGCGCCGTCGGCGCTGCTGCTGCGCTCGTTCGCCGGGCGGCTGCGCACCTCGACGGCGACGGGCGCCGCTGCCGGGGCCCGGGGCGCACGGGAGCCCCGGCAGGAACTGCGGGACCTCTGAGTCGGGCCGGGCTCGCTGAGGACCCCGTACCGCCGGGGGCCAGGGGCGGGCCGGTCGGCCGTCGGGGGGTGGCCGACCGGCCCGCCCGGCTGCTCAGTCGCCGGTGGGCAGCCCGGGGGCCGGGTGGGCGGCCATCAGCTCCGCCACCTCGGCGCGGATCGTGGTGAGCGTCTGCTCGTCACCGGTGCGGGCCGCGGTGACGGCCCGGTCGATCCAGGCGGCGACGGTCGGCATGTGCTCCGGGGTGAGGCCGCGGGAGGTGAGCGACGGGGTGCCGATGCGGATGCCGGAGGGGTCGAAGGGCTTGCGGGGGTCGAAGGGCACGGTGTTGTAGTTGACGACGATCCCGGCCCGGTCCAGGGCCCGGGCGGCGAGCTTGCCGGGGACGTCCTTCGCGGTCAGGTCGATCAGGATCAGATGGTTGTCCGTGCCGCCGGAGACCAGGTCGTGGCCGTGGGCGAGCAGCGCTTCGGCGAGGGCCCGGGCGTTCGCGACGACGGCGTGCGCGTAGCTGCGGAACGCGGGCTGGGCCGCCTCGTGCAGGGCGACCGCGATGGCGGCGGTGGTGTGGTTGTGGGGGCCGCCCTGGAGACCGGGGAAGACCGCCTTGTCGAGGGCCTTGGCGTGCTCCGCGCGGGACATCAGCATGGCGCCCCGGGGGCCGCGGAGGGTCTTGTGGGTGGTGGTCGAGATGACGTCCGCGTAGGGGGCGGGCGAGGGGTGGGCGCCGCCCGCGATCAGCCCGGCGATGTGGGCGATGTCGGCGACGAGGAGGGCCCCGCTCTCCGCGGCGATCTCGGCGAACGCGGCGAAGTCGATGGTGCGGGGCAGCGCGGTGCCGCCGCACCAGATCAGCTTGGGGCGTTCCTTGAGCGCGAGGTCGCGGACCTGGTCGAAGTCGATGCGGCCGGTGTCCTGGCGGACCCCGTACTGGACGCCGCGGAACCAGGTGCCGGTGGCCGAGACGCCCCAGCCGTGGGTGAGGTGACCGCCCATCGGCAGCGCCATGCCCATGACCGGGTCACCGGGCTCGGCGAAGGCGAGGTACACGGCGAGGTTCGCGGGGGAACCCGAGTAGGGCTGGACGTTGGCGTGGTCGACGCCGAACAGGGCGGTGGCCCGGTCGGTGGCGAGGCGCTCCACCTGGTCGACGACCTGCTGGCCCTCGTAGTAGCGGCGGCCGGGGTAGCCCTCGCTGTACTTGTTCTGGAGGACGGTGCCGGTGGCTTCGAGGACGGCGCCGGAGACGTAGTTCTCGCTGGGGATCAGCCGCAGCGTGTCGGCCTGGAGCTGTTCCTCGGCGGCGATGAGCCCGGCGAGTTCCGGGTCCGCGGCGGTGAGGGCGGGATGGGGCAACGGGAGCGGCATGGTGTCCTCCGGGGCGAGCGGTTGCATCCGTCGTGGTCCCGGGGTGCCCAGGCGGACGACACCTCGTGCGGCGGGGCGCGGCGCCCCGACCGGGCCCGGCTCCCCCAGGGTTGGTTCCCTGTTCGCCAGTCGCCGTGCCCGGGGCCAGCGTAGCGGGTGGCGCACACGTGTCGACCGGGGAGGTTTGATCGGCTGCGATCCGCGCGACGATAGAAGAACGCCCGGTCGACAGGGAAGAAGCGGCAGGAAGGGGTGCCACCGCGCCCGCCGGCCGCAGGATGAACGGAGAACCCGTGTCCAGCACCGAAAGTCCGACAGCTCGGTTCCTCGCCTCGGCGGAGGCGCACAGCGCCCACAACTACCACCCGTTGCCCGTGGTGATCGCCACCGCCGAGGGCGCCTGGATGACGGACGTCGAGGGGCGGCGCTACCTCGATCTGCTCGCCGGGTACTCGGCGCTGAACTTCGGGCACGGCAACCGGCGGCTGATCGACGCCGCCAAGGCCCAGCTGGACCGGGTGACCCTCACCTCGCGGGCCTTCCACCACGATCTGTTCGGGCGGTTCTGCGCCGAGCTCGCCGCGCTGTGCGGGATGGAGACGGTGCTCCCGATGAACACGGGCGCCGAGGCGGTGGAGACGGCGGTGAAGACGGCCCGCAAGTGGGGCTACCGGGTGAAGGGCGTGCCCGACAACATGGCGAAGATCGTGGTCGCCGCGGACAACTTCCACGGCCGGACGACGACCATCGTGAGCTTCTCCACCGACCCCGATGCCCGGGCGGACTTCGGGCCGTACACGCCGGGCTTCGAGATCGTGCCGTACGGGGACGCGACGGCGATGCGGAACGCGCTGACGGAGAACACGGTCGCCGTGCTGATCGAACCGATCCAGGGCGAGGCCGGGGTGCTGGTGCCACCGGCCGGGTACCTGCCGGCGGTGCGGGAGCTGACCCGGGAGCGCGACGTGCTGCTGATCGCGGACGAGATCCAGTCGGGTCTGGGGCGGACCGGGCGGACCTTCGCCTGTGAGCACGAGGGCGTGGTCCCGGACGTCTACCTGTTGGGCAAGGCGCTGGGCGGCGGGGTGGTGCCGGTGTCGGCGGTGGTGTCGAGCGAGGCGGTGCTCGGGGTGTTCCGGCCGGGCGAGCACGGGTCGACGTTCGGGGGGAACCCGCTGGCCTGCGCGGTGGCCCTGGAGGTGATCGCGATGCTGCGGACGGGTGAGTACCAGCAGCGGGCCGCGGAGTTGGGCGGGCACCTGCACCGGGAGCTGGCGGCGCTGGTCGGGGAGCCGGGCAGCGGGGTGCGGAAGATCCGGGGGCGCGGCCTGTGGGCGGGCGTCGACGTCGACCCGGCGCGGGGCACCGGGCGGGAGATCTCCGAACGGCTGCTGGCGAAGGGCGTCCTGGTCAAGGACACTCATGGGTCGACCATCCGGATCGCCCCGCCGTTGGTCATCGCGGAGAAGGACCTCGACTGGGGCTTGGACCGTCTGCGGGAGGTCGTCGGCTAGCGACGCGATGTCCCGTGCGGGTGCGTGGTGTTTCGCGCAGTTCCCCGCGCCCCCTGTCGGGGCGACCTGGCAGACGTGCGCTGTCCCGTGCGGGTGCGCTGGTGTTTCGCGCAGTTCCCCGCGCCCCCTGTCGGGGCGGCCTGGTGAGTGTGCGCTGTCCTGTGCGGGTGCGTCGTGGGTGTTGCGCAGTTCCCCGCGCCCCTTATCGGGGCGGGTGGGGGTTGCTCGCGCTGCTTGTCGGGGCGGGGGGGTGCGAGGGCGCGGTGTGCCCCGATAGGGGCGCGGGGAACTGCGCACAACACCAGCGCACCCGCACGGAACAGCGCACGCCCGCCAGGTCGCACCAACAAGGGGCGCGGGGAACTGCGCGAGCACCCCCCACGCACCCGCACAGGACGAACGGACTCCGGGAGGTCAGGGCAGCACCGCGCACAGCGCGTCCAGCGTGCCCGGCCACGCACTGTCGGAGGGGACGCCGTAACCGACGACCAGAGCGTCCGGCTGCCGGTGGGCCACGGCCTCCGGGTGCCGGAACATGCCGAGCCCGCAGAGGGAGAGCCCCTGCCGGGCCGCGGCCTGGAGCACGGACCGCTCCGTGCCCGGCGGCAGTTCGAGCACGGCGTGCAAACCGGCGGCGATCCCGGTGACCCGGACGTCGGGGGCCCGCTCGGCGAGCGCGGCGACGAGCTGGTCCCGCCGGCGGCGGTAGCGCAACCGCATCGCGCGCACGTGCCGGTCATAGGCGCCGGAGGTAAGGAACTCCGCGAGGGTGAGCTGGTCGAGGGCCCCGCACGCCCAGCCGGGGCCCTTGTCCGCGGTGACCTCGGCGACGAGCCGCCCGGGCAGCACCATCCAGCCGAGCCGCAGCCCGGGCGCGAGGGCCTTGCTGGCCGAGCCGAGGTACACCACCCGGTCGGGGTCGAGGTCCTGGAGCGCTCCCAGCGGCTGCCGGTCGTAGCGGAACTCGCCGTCGAAGTCGTCCTCCAGGAGCAGTCCGCCGGTCCGCCGGGCCCAGCGGAGGGCGGCGGACCGGCCCTCGGGCGACAGCGGGAGCCCCATGGGGAACTGGTGGCCCGGGGTGAGCAGCACCGCGCCGGGCGCGAGGTCGTCCAACGCACCCGTGTCGGTGCCGCGCGGCCCCCAGGGCAGGGCGCGGGTGCGCAGCCCCGGGTCGGTCAGCAGGTCCCGGTGGAAGTCGAGCCCGTAGGACTCCACGGCCACCTCGCGCACGCCCCGCCGGGCCAGCAGCCGCCCCAGGACGAGCAGGGCCTGTGCGAAGCCCGCGGTGACGATGACGTGGTCGGGGTGGGCGCGTACGCCCCGCACCCGGGCGAGGTACCCGGCGAGGGCCTGCCGCAGTTCGGGACGGCCGCGCGGATCCCCGTAACCGAGGGCGTCGTGCGGGGCCCGGGCCAGGGCGCGGCGGGCGGCCCGCAGCCATGCGGCCCGGGGGAAGGCGGACAGGTCGGGGGTGCCCGGCTGGAGGGTGAACTCGGGGCGCCCGGGGACGCGTCGGCCCCGGACGGGCGTCTCGGGGCGGGGTACGGCCCGGTCGGCGACCCGGGTGCCCGAGCCCTGGCGGGCGGTGAGCCAGCCCTCGGCGACGAGGTCGGCGTACGCGTCGGCGACGGTGTTGCGGGCGATGCCGAGGTCCGCGGCGAGGGTCCGGGAGGACGGCAGCCGGGTGCCCGGGGTGAGGCGACCGCCGCGGACGGCTTCGCGCAGTGCGCCGGTGAGGCCCCTGCGGAGTCCGCCGGGGCCGGCCGGGTCGATGTGCAGATCGATGCCGAGCCCGCCGCCCCGCGCCCTCTCCGCCCCCGGTTCCGTACCCATGTCCCGCCCCTCCCGTCGGTCCGTCGCGGTCGCCGCAGCGAGCCGGGCCGACCACGAAAGTGGCCCAAGATCTCCGGCGCCGAATGGACCCTACTCCTGGGCTGCTCCGTCCCTAGGCTCGTCCTCATGACGACGACACAGAACGAAGCGCCGACCGCAGCCACCGTCACCGAGTACGCGCCCGAGGAGCCCGCGCGACTGCGGTGGGGGACGCACTCCCCCGAGGTCTTCAAGACGATGATCAAGCTGACCGCAGCCTCCGCGAAGGGCGTGGACCCCGTCGTGCTGGAGCTGGTGAAGATCAGGGCCTCGCAGCTCAACCAGTGCGCGGTCTGCCTCGACATGCACGCCAAGGACGCCCTGGTCACCGGGGAGACCCCGGAGCGGCTGGTCCAGCTGAGCGCCTGGCGGGAGTCACGACACTTCTACACGGAGAAGGAGTTGGCGGCGCTGGAACTGGCCGAGGCGGTCACCGACCTCCGGGACGGCGTGCCGGACGAGGTGTTCGCGAAGGCCGCGGCCCACTTCGAGGAGGTCGAGTTGTCCCAGCTGATCGCGTCCATCGCCGTGATCAACACCTGGAACCGGCTCAACGTCACCGCCCGGGTGGCGCCTGGCCACTACACGCCCGGCCAGTACAAGGGCGTCTGAGGTGTCGACGACGGACCGCGCTCCCGCCGCGGGGGGAACGCCGCGCCCGGTGGACGTCTTCCGGGCCCTGCACCACGACCGCTCCGCCGACGACCCGCTGGTCCTCCCGGGCCCCTGGGACGCGGCCAGCGCCCGGGCCCTGGTCACCGCGGGCTTCCCGGCGCTGGCCACCCCCAGCGCCGGGATCGCGGCGAGCCTCGGTTACGAGGACGGCAGCACCCCGCCCGCCGAGATGTTCGCGGCGGTGGCCCGGATCGTCCGCGCGGTGCGGCCCCTGGGTGCGCCGCCCGTCTCGGCGGACGTCGAGGGCGGCTACGGGCTGCCGCCCGCCGAGCTGGTCGAACGGCTCCTGGAGACCGGAGTCGTGGGCTGCAACCTGGAGGACACCGGCCCGGACGGCACCCTCAGGGACCCCCGGCAGCACGCCGACTGGCTGGCCGAGGTCCGGGCGGCGGCCGGCGACCGGCTGTTCCTCAACGCCCGGGTGGACACCTTCGTCCGGGGCGTCGAGGACCCCGCGGCGGCGGTGGAGCGGGCCCGGGCGTACGTGGCGGCCGGCGCGGACTGCGTGTACCCGATCCTGGCGCCCCGCTCGGCGCTGCCGGTGCTGCGGGCGGGTGTGGACGGACCGTTGAACGCGGTCGCGGAGGTCACCGGACCGACGGACGCCCTGCGGGGGTCGTTCCGGGAGCTGGGCGGACTCGGCGCCACCCGGATCACCTTCGGTCCGGGTCTGCTGCACCGGACGACCGCCGCGCTGGGCGACCTGGCGACGCAGTTGCGCTGACCGGGGACGGGCCCGGGCTGCGGCTGGCGGGGCGTGGGAGCCTGGGGACGCCCTGTGATCCGCGGCTGCCCGGAGAGGACCCCATGAGTACCACCCTCATCACCCGTATCGGCTCCCTCGTCACCAACGACCCCGGCGTGGGCGACGGGTCCCCGTTGGGGCTGCTCCGGGACGCCGCCGTCGTGGTCGAGGGCGAGCGGATCGCCTGGGTGGGTCCCGCCGACCGGGCGCCGGACGCCGACCAAGTGTTCGACGCGCAGGGCCGGGCCGGCCTCCCCGGGTTCGTGGACTCCCACTCGCACCTGGTGTTCGCCGGGGACCGCACCGAGGAGTTCGCCGCCCGGATGTCCGGCCGCCCGTACGCCGCCGGCGGCATCCGCACCACGGTCGCGGCGACCCGGGCCGCCACCGACCCGGAGTTGGAGGCCAACCTCGTCCGGTACCTGGGCGAGGCGCTGCGGCAGGGGACGACGACCTTCGAGACCAAGTCCGGGTACGGGCTCACCGTCGCGGACGAGGAGCGGGCCCTGCGGATCGCCGCCCGCCACACCGACGAGGTCACCTACCTCGGCGCCCACGTCGTGGCGCCCGAGTACGCGGACGACCCCGCGGCCTACGTCGCGTTGGTCACCGGCCCGATGCTGGACGCCTGCGCCCCGCACGCCCGTTGGGTGGACGTGTTCTGCGAGCGGGGCGCCTTCGACGCGGACCAGGCCCGGGCCGTGCTGACGGCCGGCGCCGCCCGGGGCCTCGTGCCGCGGGTGCACGCCAACCAGCTCGGCCACGGGCCCGGGGTGCAGCTCGCGGTGGAAACGGGTGCGGCCAGCGCGGACCACTGCACGTACCTCAGTGAGGCGGACGTGGCCGCGCTCGCTGCGGGCGACACGGTGGCGACGCTGCTGCCGGGCGCGGAGTTCTCCACCCGCGCCGAGTGGCCGGACGCCCGGCGGCTGTGGGACGCGGGGGTCACCGTGGCGTTGTCCACCGACTGCAACCCCGGCTCCTCGTTCACCTCGTCCGTGCCGTTCTGCATCGCCCTCGCCGTGCGGGACATGGGCCTGACCCCGGGCGAGGCGGTGTGGGCGGCGACCGCGGGGGGCGCGCGGGCGCTGCGCCGCGAGGACGTGGGACGGATCGCGCCGGGGGCGTACGCGGATCTGCTGCTCCTCGACGCGCCCAGCCACGTCCATCTGGCGTACCGGCCGGGGGTGCCCTTGGTCTCCCAGGTGTGGCGGCGCGGCGCCCGGAAGGTCTGAACACGACACGTGCCCGGGCCGGGCAACGGCGCGGGCGGTGCCGTCCGGCGGGCAGCGGCGCACTCCGCTTGCCGCCCCGAGCTCACCGCCCCGGGGTACACGACCGGCCATGCGGGGCCGTACCCCCTGGGGGGGGGGGGGGGCCCCGGTTTGGGTGTACCCCCCCCGGGGCCGGGGCGGGCACCGGGGGCGGGGGGTGCCGTCCGGCGGGCAGCGGCGCACTCCGCTGCCCGCCCCGACGACACCGCCCGGGCGACGACGACCGTCCTGCCGTGGCCTACCCCTCGGCGGTGAGCCCCTTGCGCAGCCGGCCCAGGGTCCGGGAGAGCAGTCGGGAGACGTGCATCTGGGAGATGCCCAGTTCCTCACCGATCTCCGACTGGGTCATGTTCGCCACGAACCTCAGCGAGAGGATCTGCCGGTCGCGCTGCGGGAGACCGGCGATCAGCGGCTTCAGGGACTCGATGTACTCGATGCCTTCGAGTCCGTGGTCCTCGTAGCCGATCCGGTCGGTGAGCGCGCTCTCCGAGTCGTCCTCCTCGGGCTGGGCGTCCAGCGAGCTGGCCGTGTAGGCGTTGGCCGCGGCCATGCCCTCGACGACCTCGTCGCGGGACAGCTCCAGGTGCGCCGCGAGTTCGGCGACGGTGGGTGCGCGGTCGAGTCGCTGCGCCAGTTCGTCGCCGGCCTTGGCGAGGTCGAGCCGGAGTTCCTGGAGCCGGCGCGGCACCCGGACCGACCAGCTGGTGTCCCGGAAGAAACGCTTGATCTCGCCGACGATGGTCGGCATCGCGAAGGTGGGGAACTCCACTCCGCGGCTCAGCTCGAAGCGGTCGATCGCCTTGATCAGACCGATCGTGCCGACCTGGATGATGTCCTCCATCGGCTCGCTGCGGGTGCGGAAGCGCGAGGCGGCGAACTTCACCAGGGCGAGGTTCAGCTCGACCAGGGTGTTGCGGACGTAGGCGTGTTCGTGGGTGCCCTCTTCGAGGGTCTCCAGCCGGGCGAACAGGGTCTTCGACAGCGCCCGTGCGTCGGACGGGGCGACCTCGTCGAACGGGGGGATCGGCGGGAGGTCCGCCAGGGTGTCGGGCCGGACGTCGGCGGGCCGGTCGGCCACGGCGACGGCCGCCGGGCGCGTCGCGGCGGGTCCAGCGGGTGTTGCGGTGTCGTCGGGAACTGCGGGACGGGATGCCGACGTCGCTTCGAGGGGCTGCGATACGTCGAGCCGGGGTGACATGTCGTCCTCCATCGTGTCCGGGCATGAGGCTGCCGGTGCCATGCGATCCTGCGGTCTGGCTTGCCTCCGTGCCGGCCGTTTCGAGTGCGGTCTCTACTAGCCCTACCCGCTTTGTTGAATCACTTGCAAGTTTTCTTAGATTCGCAAATGTCCCTTTTGTTGCGGTTGTTCGGGTGTTCCGTGCGTCGCGTAGGGCGTACTGTGCAAGGGCGTCACCCCCTCACATCCACCCCCATCCCCAAGGGCCCGGACGCATCACGGAGGGCCCGAAAGAGAGAGACGGCATGGACCGCGGGACGGTCGGCAGCGCGCATACGAACCGCCTTCTGGTGGACGTGCACACGCACGGATCGAGCGCCGTCGTGACCCCGGCGGGTGAGCTTGACCACCACACCGCCGAACTGCTCCAGGAACCCCTCGACGCCTTCGTCGACGAGGGCGTCACCCGCCTCGTCGTGGACTGCTCCCGCCTGGAGTTCTGCGACTCGACGGGGCTGAACGTCCTCCTCGGCGCCCGGCTCAGGGCCGAGGCCGCCGGCGGCGGAGTGCACCTCGCCGGCATGCTGCCCGTGGTGGCGAGGGTGTTCGAGATCACCGGAGCCGATGCCGTGTTCACGGTGCACGCGACCGTGGACGACGCGCTGCGCGAATGACCGCACGGGTCTCCGTCGACCCCGGCCTCCCGTGTCCCCCCTCCCCCGCGCCGTGCACTTCCCCCGTGAAGTTGCCGGAGTCACACCCGGCATGACCATGTGGGCGGGAAAAGTGGGTGTTCTCACGGATACGCCGGGCAGGAGACCACTCGGCCCCGGACGCCACACGCGCAGACGGGGCGGGATCGTACGGTAGGCCCGCCACCCGGCCGGATCATGTGGGAACTTGGGAACTTGGCACATGCTGCAACTGGTGAACCGGTGAATCGGTGAGGTGAAGCGCTGATGAGCACCACCCGGCCCCGTCCGCCGGGCGACCGCGGCCCGGAGCCACGGAACTCCGTGTCCGGTACCGCCCCGGCCCCGGCGCCCCCCGGCGCGCCCGCACCGAGCACCTCGGACGCGGGCGCCCCCGGTCTGCGCCGGGTCGCCCTGCGCGACGCCCCCGGGGTCGTACCGCTGGCCCGGGACTTCGCCCGACAGGCCCTCTACGACTGGGGGTGGCTCCCCGCCTCGGGCGCCGACCGGCGGGCAGCCGCCGAGGACGTGCTCCTCGTCGTCTCGGAGTTGGTCACCAACGCGTGCCTGCACGCCGAAGGGCCCGAAGAGATGACGATCTGTCACCGGGGCAAGGTGCTGCGGGTCGAGGTGGTCGACCGGGGCAGCGGGTCGCCCGCACCGCGCACCCCGCACCGCGCCGGACGGCCGGGCGGACACGGCATGTTCATCGTCCAACGGCTCTGCCTGGACTGGGGCGTGGTCCGCACCCCCGGCGTCTCCGGCAAGACCGTGTGGGCGGAACTCGGCGCACCGGGCTGACCCGCCCCCCACCCGAGAACGCCGCCGGGGGCGTGACCGCGACCCGATGGTCCCGGTCACGCCCCCGGAGGAACGTCGTGCTCCCGCGCGTCCTACCGCACGCCGCCCAGCAGGGTCTTGACCTGCTTGCGGTACAGGAAGAAGCCCACGCCGGCGAGGATCGCGAGCGTCGCCTCCAGGGCGACGATCCCGGACTTGTTGAGGTCGACACCGGCGATCGACAGCAGGCCGGTGGTGCAGTCGCCCGCGGTCACCGCGAGGAACCAGACGCCCATCATCTGGGAGCCGTACTTCTCCGGCGCCATCTTCGTGGTGACCGACAGGCCGACCGGGGACAGGCACAGCTCGCCCAGCGTCTGCGCGAAGTAGATGGCGACCATCCACCACACGGCGACCTTCGTCCCGTCCCCCGACATGGTCAGCGGGATCAGGAAGACCAGGAACGACGCGCCGACCAGGATCAGCGCCGACGAGAACTTGACGACCGTACTGGGCTCCTTGCCCATCCGGTTCAACGCCAGCCACAACCAGGCGAGGACCGGGGCCAGCGCCATCACCAGCACCGGGTTGATCGACTGGAACCACGAGACGGGGAAGTCGAAGCCGAGCACCGTGGTGTTGGTGGACTCCCGGGCGAACAGCGCCAGCGTCGAGCCGCCCTGGTCGTAGATCATCCAGAACACCGCGGCCGCCGCGAAGAACCAGATGAAACCGGTCATCCGGGTCTGCTCGGTCGCGGACAGGTCCTTGTCCCGCTTGATCCGGGTGAGGACCACGATCGGGATGATCAGACCGGCGAGGGTGATCGGGACCAGCGCCCAGTTCAGGGTGTACAGGCCCGCACCGCCCACGACGCCGTAGAAGACGACGGCGATCGCGAGGAAGATCAGGCCCTTGCGCAGGGTCGACCGGCGCTCGACGTCCGTCAGCGGCGTCGGCACCACGCTGGAACGCGCGCTCAGGTGACGGGTGCCCAGCAGGAACTGGATCAGGCCGATGGCCATGCCCAGCGCGGCGAGCGCGAAGCCGAGGTGCCAGTTCACGCTCTCGCCGATGGTGCCGATGATCAGCGGAGCGGCGAAGGCACCCAGGTTGATGCCCATGTAGAAGACCGTGAAGCCGCCGTCCCGACGGGGGTCGTCCGGGCCGTCGTACAGATGGCCGACCATCGTGGAGATGTTGGCCTTCAGCAGCCCGGACCCGATCGCGACGAGCGCCAGACCGGCGAAGAACGGGGCCTGGCCCGGCAGGGCCAGGGTGATGTGCCCGGCCATGATCACCGAAGCGGCGACGGCGACGGTCTTGCGGGGACCCCAGACGCGGTCACCGAACCAGCCGCCGGGCATGGCGAGGAGGTACACCATCGCCAGGTAGATCGAGTAGATCGCGGTCGCGGTGGTCGCACTGAGGTTCAGACCTCCGGGTGCGACCAGGTACAGCGGAAGCAGGGCCCTCATGCCGTAGAAGCTGAAGCGCTCCCACATCTCGGTCATGAACAGGGTGGCCAGGCCACGGGGGTGGCCGAAGAAGGTCTTCTCACCGGGGATGCCGGGTGATTCCTTCGTCAGGCTGGACGCCATGGGTCGATCCTTGGTGTTCGGGACGCGCGGCGTGGAACGGGAGCGCGCCCGGTGGGGGGCTGGCCGGCACCGGCGCCGCACCGCCCACCCTTACGCCCAAGGGGGGATCCGTTCCGGTCGTCCGGGTGGACCGGCGGGAACGAAGGACGGGAGACACCGGGAGCCACGCCCCGCGCGCGTTCTCGCACCGGGGCCCGGCCACAGGTCATTCCTTTCGAGGCCGACGGGCGGTCGACCCGCACGACGAAGGACCCCGGGCGCGCCATAGCGGCCACGGGGTCCTCAGTACGTGCTACAGGCGTTCTCACACCATACGACACGACTTGCGGGAATTCGGAAGCCTATGCCCGTACCTGAGAGATGGAACACAGGGGCACATGCCCTATCGACACGCATTCAAAGGTCCGACCCAGAGTGCCACCCCACACCCGCAGGTCCGAAATCCCGCCCCGTCCCCGGCTCCCGGCGTCTCCCTGGGCGGCCCCCCACCGGACTACCATCGGGTCATGACCCGTGTACTGCTCGCCGAGGACGACGCGTCCATCTCGGAGCCGCTGGCCCGCGCCCTGCGCCGGGAGGGTTACGAGGTCGAAGTGCGTGAGGACGGACCCACCGCGCTGGAAGCCGGCATGCAGGGCAGCGTCGACCTGGTCGTCCTGGACCTGGGGCTCCCCGGGATGGACGGCCTGGAAGTCGCCCGACGGCTGCGGGCGGAGGGGCACACGGTGCCGATCCTGATCCTGACCGCGCGGGCCGACGAGGTGGACACCGTGGTCGGGCTCGACGCCGGCGCGGACGACTACGTCACCAAGCCGTTCCGGCTCGCCGAGTTGCTGGCCCGGGTCCGGGCGCTGCTGCGGCGGGGCGCGGCCGAGCCGCAGCAGCCGCCGTCCACGCACGGGGTGCGGATCGACGTCGAGTCGCACCGGGCGTGGATGGGGGAGGAGGAGCTCCAGCTCACGGCGAAGGAGTTCGATCTGCTGCGGGTGCTGGTCCGGGACGCGGGGCGGGTCGTCACCCGGGACCAGTTGATGCGGGAGGTCTGGGACACGACGTGGTGGTCCTCCACGAAGACGTTGGACATGCACATCTCTTGGCTGCGCAAGAAGCTGGGCGATGACGCGGCGAATCCGCGGTACATCGCGACGGTTCGGGGGGTCGGGTTCCGCTTCGAAAAGAACTGACCGCTACCCGCGGCGGGGCCCTTACGCTGACCGTCCGGTACGTCCCCCCTGCGGTGCGCTGTCCGGTGCGGGTGCGCTGGTCTTTCGCGCAGTTCCCCGCGCCCCTGATCAGGTGCGTTCAGCCTCAGGTACGCCGTCCCGTGCGGGTGCGCTGTTGATTCGCGCAGTTCCCCGCGCCCCTATCGGGCCCACTCAGCCTCAGGTACACCGTCCCGTGCGGGTGCGCTGTTGTTTTGCGCAGTTCCCCGCGCCCCTATCGGGTGCGTTCGGCCTCGGGTGCGCCGTCCCGTGGCCCGCAGGGGAAGACGTGCCCCTTCAGGGGCGCGGGGAACTGCGCGAAAGACCAACGGACCCGCACCGAACAACGCACCGCCAGGCGAACGGACCCGATAGGGGCGCGGGGAACTGCGCGAAAGACCAGCGCACCCGCACCGAACAACGCACCGCCAGGTGAACGCACCTGATCAGGGGCGCGGGGAACTGCGCGAAAACGACCACGCACCCGCACGGGAAGGCGCAACCACTACGTTACGAGCATGCGCAGAAGGCTGATCCACTCCACCCTCGCGGTCGTCCTCGTGGTCATCGCGGTATTCGGAGTCTCCCTGGTCATCGTCGAGACCCGAACGATCAGCGACAGCGCCCAGGAACGCGTCCGAGCCGAAGCGATCCAACTCGCGAGCATCGTGGACAGCCGCCTCCTCGGCGACCAACGCATCACCAGCGCAGCCCTCAGCGCCCAGGTCGGCTCCGGCCGCTACGCCCGCATCGACATCCCCGACCAGGGCATCGTGGAGATCGGCGAGCCCCCCACGGGCGACGTGATCACCGAGACCGCTCACGGGGAACAGGGCGAGACGGTCACCGTCAAGGAGTCCCGCTCCGCGGTGACCCGCGAGGTGGGCCGCACCCTGGTGATCATCGCCGGCGTCGCCCTGCTCGCGATCGTCGCCGCCGTCCTGCTCGCCGTGCGCCAGGCCAACCGTCTGACCTCCCCGTTCACGGACCTCGCGGAGACCGCCGAGCGCCTGGGCTCGGGCGACCCGCGCCCCCGGCACCGCCGCTACGGCGTCCCCGAGCTGGACCGGGTCGCCGACGTGCTGGACTCCAGCGCGGAACGCATCGCCCGGATGCTGACCGCCGAGCGCCGTCTCGCGGCCGACGCCTCCCACCAGCTGCGGACCCCGCTGACCGCGCTGTCGATGCGGTTGGAGGAGATCACCGTCACCGACGACCTGACCACGGCCCGTGACGAGGCGTCCATCGCCCTGGCCCAGGTGGAACGCCTCACCGACGTGGTGGAGCGCCTGCTCACCAACTCCCGGGACCCCCGTACGGGCTCCGCCGTCTCCTTCGAGCTGGACGAGGTGATCACCCAGCAGCTCGCCGAATGGCGTCCCGCGTACCGGAGCGAGGGCCGGGCGGTCGTCAGCTCCGGCAAGCGGCACCTGCGGGCGGTGGGCACCCCCGGCGCGGTCGCCCAGGTGCTCGCCGCGCTGATCGAGAACTCCCTGGTGCACGGCGGGGGCACGGTGGCCCTGCGGACCAGGGTCACCGGCAACCAGGCGGTCATCGAGGTGACGGACGAGGGCCCCGGCGTCCCGGCGCACCTCGGCTCGCGCATCTTCGAGCGGACGATCAGCGGCCACAACTCCACCGGGATCGGCCTCGCGGTCGCCCGTGACCTCGCCGAGGCGGACGGCGGGCGGCTGGAGATGCTCCAGCTCAGGCCGCCGGTGTTCGGGCTGTTCCTGTCCCGGAGCCAGGTCGCCCGGCCGCCGCGGGGCGGCGACAAGCAGGTCAGGTGAGCTACCGCGTGCGCTGGCCGGACAGCGGGGTCGCGCCGGCGCCGCGGACGCCGCCCGCCGCTCGGGGGTCCGGCACCGGCTGCTCCTCAAGGAAACGTTCCGCCGCGGTGACCGCGGAACCCGTCGGCAGGGCGCGGAACACCCAGGTGCGGTACGACCAGAAGCGGAACAGGGTCGCGACGCCGATGCCGAAGAACTTGAAGAAGTTGCTCTGCAACGGGGTGTCCCAGCCGAAGCCGTAGGTCGCCGCGTAGAGCACGCCGTTCTCGATGACCAGACCGATCGCGCTGAACAGCAGGAACAGGCTCATCTCCCGGGTGCGCCCGCTCTTGTCGCGGTCACGGTAGGTGAAGTACCGGAACCCCAAGTAGTTGAACGCGATCGCGACGATCGTCGCGATGATGCCGGCGCGCACCACGGGCAGCTCGGACACCGCACGCACCAGGTTGAAGACGAGCAGGTTGACGACGATGCCGGCGCCGCCGACCGCGCCGAACTTCAACAACTCGCGCCGCAGGCGTTCCACCCGTCGCCACAACGAACCCTCCGACCGCGCCGGGGCCCCCGTACCACCGTTGGTCATGGTGCCGCCCAGTCCCCGCTCAGTCGGTCGCGCCGTCACGTTCGTCAACCCCACCATGCTAACCAGCTCCCTACCGACCCGCCCGTGGGCATCCGTTTCGGCCACGCGGATACCCTGGGGGCGTGACATTCCCGGTAGTCGGCATGGTCGGCGGGGGCCAGCTCGCGCGCATGACCCACGAAGCAGGCATCCCGCTCGGCATCAGGTTCAAACTCCTCAGCGACACCCCGCAGGATTCCGCGGCCCAGGTCGTCGGCGACGTCGTCATCGGCGACTACCGCGACCTGGACACCCTGCGGGACTTCGCACGCGGTTGTGACGTGATCACCTTCGACCACGAGCACGTGCCCACCGAGCACCTGCGGGCCCTGGAGGCGGACGGCATCCCCGTGCGCCCCGGCCCGGACGCGCTGGTGCACGCCCAGGACAAGGGGGTCATGCGCGCCCGGCTCACCGAGATCGGCGTGCCCTGCCCCCGGCACCGCATCGTCGCGGACCCCGCGGACGTGGTGGCCTTCGCCGCGCAGGGCGCCACGGCGGACTCCCCCGACGGCTTCCCCGTGGTGCTGAAGACGGTGCGCGGCGGCTACGACGGCAAGGGCGTGTGGGTGGTCCGCAGCGCCGAGGAGGCCGCGGAGCCGTTCCGTGCCGGGGTGCCGGTGCTGGCCGAGGAGAAGGTCGACTTCGTCCGGGAGCTGGCCGCGAACGTGGTGCGCTCCCCGCACGGCCAGGCCGTCGCCTACCCGGTGGTGGAGTCCCGACAGGTCGACGGGGTCTGTGACACGGTCATCGCCCCCGCGCCCGACCTGGAGCCCGAGCTCGCCCTGCACGCCGAGGAGATGGCGCTGCGGATCGCCAAGGAGCTGGAGGTGGTCGGGCACCTCGCGGTGGAGCTGTTCGAGACCGCCGACGGCCGGGTCCTCGTCAACGAACTGGCGATGCGGCCCCACAACTCCGGGCACTGGACCCAGGACGGCGCGATCACCTCCCAGTTCGCGAACCACGTCCGTGCCGTGCTCGACCTCCCGCTCGGCGACCCGCGCCCGCGCGCGCCCTGGACGGTCATGTGCAACGTCCTCGGCGGCGACTACCCGGACATGTACTCCGCGTACCTGCACTGCATGGCCCGCGACCCGGGCCTGAAGATCCACATGTACGGCAAGGACGTGAAGCCCGGCCGCAAGGTCGGTCACGTCAACACCCACGGCGACGACCTGGCCGACGTACTGGAACGCGCCCGTCACGCAGCCGGCTACCTCAGAGGAACGATCACCGAATGACCCCGCCGTCGCCCACCGCCACGCTCAGCCGTCCGTCCACCGCCCCGCTCGTGGGCATCGTGATGGGCTCCGACTCGGACTGGCCCGTCATGGAGGCCGCGGCCCAGGCCCTCGACGAGTTCGAGATCCCCTACGAGGTCGGTGTGGTCTCCGCGCACCGCATGCCCCACGAGATGATCGCGTACGGCGAGCAGGCGGCGGACCGCGGGCTGAAGGCGATCATCGCGGGTGCGGGCGGCGCCGCCCACCTGCCGGGCATGCTGGCCTCCGTGACCCCGCTGCCGGTGATCGGCGTGCCCGTTCCGCTGAAGTACCTCGACGGCATGGACAGCCTGCTCTCCATCGTCCAGATGCCCGCCGGGGTGCCCGTCGCGACGGTGTCCGTCGGGGGCGCCCGCAACGCCGGGCTGCTCGCGGCCCGCACCCTCGCCGCGCACGACGAGGAACTCCTCACCCGCATGCGGGAGTTCCAGCAGCAGCTGAACGACCAGGCCACCGAGAAGGGCAAGCGGCTGCGGGCCAAGGTCGAGGGCGGGGCCACCGGCGGCTTCGGCTTCGCGGGCAACAAGTGACCGCCCCCCGCACCACCGACGGGACGGACGCGGACGCCCGGGCCCGGGCGCGGGAGGAGGCGCGGGCCCTGCTGGCGGACTTCCCGGTGGTGGACGGTCACAACGACCTGCCGTGGGCGCTGCGCGAGCAGGTGCGTTACGACCTCGACGCGCGGGACCTCGCCGCCGACCAGAGCGCCCACCTGCACACCGACCTCGCCCGGCTGCGGGCCGGCGGGGTCGGCGCCCAGTACTGGTCCGTGTACGTCCGCACCGACCTCACCGGCGACAGCGCGGTCAGCGCCACGCTCGAACAGATCGACTGCGTACGCCAGTTGATGGACCGTCACCCGACGGATCTGATGCCGGCGAGCACCGCGGCCGATCTGGAACGGGCCCGCCGCGAGGGGCGGATCGCCTCCCTCATGGGGGCGGAGGGCGGCCACTCCATCAACAGTTCGCTCGCCACCCTGCGGGCCCTGTACGCGCTGGGCGTGCGGTACATGACGCTCACCCACAACGACAACGTGCCCTGGGCCGACTCGGCCACGGACGTTCCCGCGGCGGGCGGCCTCACGGAGTTCGGGCGGGAGGTGGTCCGCGAGATGAACCGCCTCGGGATGCTGGTGGACCTCTCGCACGTGGCGGCGACGACCATGCGGGACGCGCTCGACACCAGCGTCGCGCCGGTGATCTTCTCCCACTCCTCGGCACGGGCCGTCTGCGACCACCCCCGCAACGTCCCCGACGACGTCCTGGAGCGGCTGCCGGCCAACGGGGGCGTGGCGATGGTGACCTTCGTGCCGAAGTTCGTCCTCCCGGCCGCCGTCGCGTGGACGGCCGCCGCCGACGAGAACCTGCGGGCGCACGGCTTCCACCACCTGGACACCTCCCCGGAGGCGATGCGGGCGCACCGCGCGTTCGAGGCGGAGCGGCCCCGGCCCGTGGCGCGGGTCGCGGACGTCGCGGACCACCTCGACCACATGCGGGAGGTAGCGGGCGTCGACCACCTCGGCATCGGCGGCGACTACGACGGCACGGCGTTCACGCCGGACGGCCTCTCCGACGTGTCCGGCTATCCGAACCTGATCGCGGAGCTGCGGCTGCGGCGGTGGTCCCGGGCGGACCTCGCGAAGCTGACGTGGTCCAACTCCGTGCGGGTCCTGGCGGACGGCGAGGCGGTCGGGCGGGACCTCGCCGCGCGACGGGCCCCTTCGCACGCGACCCGTCAGGACCTGGACGGCCCGTAGACGTTCGGACCAGGTGCGCGTACGGAGCGGGGGCACTCCCTTGCCGTTTCCCTCCTGCGCTGCAACGCTGGGAAACGCCCCCGCCCACCCGCCCCTTGCGAGTTCCCCATGATCACTGCGGATGACTACGTCGGCCGGGACTTCGCGTGGTTCGGCATCGGGCAGCACCTCGGTTCCGGGGCCGACGCCGAGGTCTTCCTCTGTCGGCACGCGCCGACGCGGCGCTCCTACGTCATGCGATTACCGGCCGCGGAGGACGCGCTGTGGGAGCGGGACACCCCCCTGCTGCCGCCGGTGAACGCCTTGATCGAGCACCCCAACGCCCGCGGGTCCGCCGTGGCGAACGACCTCTACGACGACCTCGAAATCAGCGTGGACGGGCAGCGGGTGGCCTTCTCCACCATTCAGCTCTACGGGGTGCGAGAGGACCGCTACCTCCTCCCGGCCAGCAACACCCATCGGAGGAAAGGGGCCCTCTCCTTCGAAAGGGTCCTGGACGTTCCCGCCGCCCTGACGAGGACGACGCTCTTCTGGGAGAGGGTCCAGCACCTGCTCGCGGCGGACTGCCACTTCCTGGGCAGCGGGCACCTCAGCGAGACCGAGTGGCTGCACCGCTGGGGAGCGCTCCTGCCCCGCAATCCCGCACTCGCCGACGCCCTCGACCTCAGCGAACTCCCGCCCCATGTACGGTCGTTGATCGCGCTTCGCCCGACGGACGGGTTGCCCGTCGGGCCGCAACTGGACGAATCCGCAGTCCTGCGGATCATGTACGGAGTCCTGGCCGGCACGTTCACCCCGGACGACGTCAAGGCCTCGCTGTCGTGTCCGTTCTTCCGGATGAACATCACCGTGCACGACCTCGTCTACGTGCTCGCGCTGTACCGGCTCTACCAACCGGTGGACTGGGTCGAATCGCCCTCGACCTGGCTGGGGCCCCATCACGCGGAGACCCTGCTGGCCCTCCTCGACGGCCTCTCCCGCCAGCCCCTCGACCTGCGCGCCGACCGCTCGGAGTTCGAACGGACCGATCCCCCCGACCGCACGGCACTGGAGCAGTACCCCCTCGTCCTGCAAGACGCGGCCGGGTCGAGGCAGGAGTACGTCGCACTGGAGAGGACGCGGACGTGAGCTACTTCTGGTACGTGTCCCGCTCCAAGCTGGAACTCCTTTCCGAGCAGTACGACAGGAGCGTCCTGGATTCCTTCCGTGGACTCGCCCTGAAGTTCAAGACCCCCGTCGCCGAAGCCGAACTCCGCTTCACCAACGCCGGCCCGGGCCTGGTGAGCGAGGTGCGCCGGGTGGAGAAGCGGATCGTGCAGGACGCGGCCCCGTTGGACTTCGAATGCCTGAGCACCGAGGAGGCGCAGCTGCCGCCCTTCTTCTCCTTCGACACGCCTGCCGCGCGGTTGGTGGAGGAGCGGGGGTTCTGGGTGGCCGGTCACGTCGGCGGGGCCGCCCTCGTACTCGTGGGTGCGGCCCGTCACGCCACCGGAGCGTTCAGCTCGCCCAGCGCGCTCAGCCCCAGTGTCGATCCGCTCCGGGCCATCACGGAGAAGGCGGAGGGCGACTCCGCCCGCGTCCGCGGGGACCTCAGCGGGGCGTCCTCGTACGCGTGGCAGGCGATCATGCGGACCAACGGTCAGAACAAGATCCCGTTGCCCACCGTGCGGGGCATCGCGGTCACCGTGGCCGTGGTCGAAGCGCAACAGCAGCAGACCAGACGTGCCGGCATCCCAGGAATCCAACGCCTGGTGATCGGCACCCCCCTACACATAGAACAAACCTGACCCCGCAAGGCCGCAGCCCGAAGGCTTACGCCGCGGGCCGCCCCATCGCCCGGAACGCCCACCCCGCAGCGCGCCACACCGCAGGCTCCAACGCGTTGCGCCCGTCCAGCACCACCCGCTCCCGAGCGACCGCACCCAACTCGGCCGGGTCCAACTCGCGGAACTCCCGCCACTCCGTGAGGTGCAGCACCACGTCCGCCCCGCGCACCGCGTCCACCGCGGTCGGTGCGTAACCGAGCGTCGGGAACAGCCGCCGCGCGTTGTCCATCCCCTTCGGGTCGTACACGGTCACCTGGCCGCCCTGGAGGTGGATCTGCCCCGCGACGTTCAGCGCCGGCGAGTCCCGTACGTCGTCCGAGTCGGGCTTGAACGTGGCGCCCAGCACCGCGACCCGGCGTCCGAGGAACGACCCGCCGCCCAGCGCTTCGCGGGCCATCTCCACCATCTGGCCGCGCCGCCGCATGTTGATGGAGTCGATCTCCCGCAGGAACGTCAGCGCCTGGTCGGCGCCCAGCTCACCGGCGCGCGCCATGAACGCCCGGATGTCCTTCGGCAGGCAGCCGCCGCCGAACCCGATCCCGGCGCGCAGGAACTTGTTCCCGATCCGCTCGTCGTAGCCGATGGCCTCGGCGAGCTTGACGACGTCCCCGCCGGCGGCCTCGCAGACCTCCGCCATCGCGTTGATGAAGGAGATCTTCGTCGCGAGGAACGAGTTCGCGGCGGTCTTCACCAACTCGGCGGTGGGGAAGTCCGTCACGACGAAGGGCGCCCCCTCCCCGATGGGGGTGGCGTACACCTCGCGCAGCAGCTTCTCGGCGGACGCGCTGCGCACCCCGGCGACGATCCGGTCCGGGTGCAGGGTGTCCCCGACGGCGAACCCCTCGCGCAGGAACTCCGGGTTCCAGGCCAGCTCGGCGCCGTCCCCGGCGGGCGCCAGTTCGGCGAGCCGGGCGGCGAGCCGGTCCGCGCTGCCCACCGGCACGGTCGACTTGCCGACCACCAGGCAGGGCCGTTCCAGGTGTCGGGCGAGCGAGGCGAAGGCGGCGTCGACGTACGACATGTCGCAGGCGTACTCGCCGTGCTTCTGCGGGGTGTTGACGCAGACGAAGTGCACGTCCCCGAAGGCGGCGACCTCCGCCCAGTCCATGGTGAACCGCAGCCGCCCGGTGGACCCCTCGATCCCGGCCACGTGCTTGCGCAGCAGCTCTTCCAGGCCCGGCTCGTACATCGGTACGCGTCCCTCGCCGAGGAGGGCGATCTTCTCGGGGACGACGTCGAGACCCAGGACCTCGAAGCCCAGCTCCGCCATGGCGGCGGCATGGGTGGCACCGAGGTACCCGGTGCCGATCACGGTGATCTTGAGGGGGGCCATGAGTGCTCCGGTACGTAGCGAAGGTCGTGGTCTGCGGCGATCCGGGGTGCCGGTCACGCCCGGCCGAGCATAGTGGGGCGACGAACGGGGCCGTCGTCCGCGTCGAGGTCACGCGGTGGACGGCCGGGACGACGTGTCGCCGAGGTCACCTGGTCCCCCCACTCCCGGGCCCCTAGAATTCGGGGTACTCAACGAGTTACTTAACGGTAGTTAGCAAACTGGGAGCGTGAACCGTGGCTGGCTCGGCAGACAACCCGGCATTCGACCTGTACCGGCCGTCCGAAGAGCACGACATGCTCCGCGAGACGGTCCGCGCGCTCGCGGAGGCCAAGATCACCCCCTTCGCCGCCGCAGTGGACGAGGAGGCCCGTTTCCCCCGGGAGGCGCTGGACGCGCTCGTCGCCGCCGATCTCCACGCGATCCACGTACCGGAGGGTTACGGCGGCGCCGGGGCGGACGCCCTCGCGACGGTGATCGTCATCGAGGAGGTCGCCCGCGCCTGTGCGTCGTCCTCCCTGATCCCGGCCGTCAACAAGCTCGGTTCGCTGCCGGTGATCCTCGCCGGCTCCGAGGAGCTCAAGCGGAAGTACCTCGCCCCCCTGGCCAAGGGCGACGCGATGTTCTCGTACTGCCTGTCCGAGCCGGACGCCGGTTCGGACGCGGCCGGCATGAAGACCCGGGCGGTCCGGGACGGCGACTCCTGGGTGCTGAACGGCGTGAAGCGCTGGATCACCAACGCGGGCGTGTCCGAGTACTACACGGTGATGGCGGTCACGGACCCCGAGCAGCGGACCCGCGGCATCTCGGCGTTCGTGGTGGAGAAGTCCGACGAGGGCGTCTCCTTCGGCGCCCCCGAGCGGAAGCTCGGCATCAAGGGCTCCCCCACCCGCGAGGTGTACCTCGACAACGTCCGCATCCCCGCCGACCGTCTGATCGGCGAGGAGGGCACCGGCTTCGCCACCGCGATGAAGACCCTGGACCACACCCGCATCACCATCGCCGCGCAGGCCCTCGGCATCGCCCAGGGCGCCCTGGACTACGCGAAGGGCTACGTCCGCGAGCGCAAGCAGTTCGGGAAGCCGGTCGGTGACTTCCAGGGCGTCCAGTTCATGCTGGCGGACATGGCGATGAAGCTGGAGGCCGCCCGCCAACTCACCTACGCGGCGGCGGCCAAGTCGGAGCGGGTCGCCCTGGGCGGCACCGAGGACGAGCTGACCTTCTTCGGCGCGGCGGCCAAGTGTTACGCCTCCGACGCGGCGATGGAGATCACCACGGACGCGGTGCAGCTCCTCGGCGGTTACGGGTACACCCGTGACTACCCGCTGGAGCGGATGATGCGGGACGCGAAGATCACGCAGATCTACGAGGGCACGAATCAGATCCAGCGGATCGTCATGGCCCGGAACCTTCCGTAAGGGGCTACGGAGGTCAGACCCTCACGATGACGCCCCTGCCGTTCGCGGCAGGGGCGCACCTCCATCGCGGGCAGGAAGTAGCGAAGCACCGTGGCCTCGCCTTCGAGACCGGCCAGCTCTGCTTGCCGTTTCTCCAGACCTCTGCGCCAGGATGCCCGCTTCCCCTGCCACTCCGAAAATGGCAGCGGCGAGCGAGCCAGACCTGGGTGCGGCCAGCCCGCTCGCGCATGCTGCGGAGTGTTTCTGCCAGGTCTCCTCTTGACCGACCTAGCTGGCTGGGGTCAAGCGTCAAGACCCTTCACGTACTCCTCGAAATGAACTGCGTGCTCCAGGGCCGTGTGCTGCCACGCCCGATAGGGCCCGAGATCGCCTTCGTATGATTCACGATTGATCTGGGTTCCGTCCGGGCGGAAGTTCAGGTGGGCGATGCGGACGTCATCGAACATCCACCAATCCTGCCCAGGGATCGGCAACCGGAAATCAGTTTCCGTCACATCCAGGATACGAATGTCTTCACCGGCCGCGATGTTCCCGGGGATGCCCCAGGCGAACTGGTACCGCTGGTAGTCGGTGAGCGACTGCTGCACGATGCGGACCCGGCCGATGCGCTTGCCGGATTCCACGTATCCGCGCACCCGTTCGTGCCAGCGGGCGTTGTGGTCCGCGGGCTTGTCCTCACCTCGCAGGAAGCGGGCCACGTTCTCCTGCTCGTTGGGCATGGTGTACGTGGGCTGCGCCTCGAACCGCCACGCTTCGCGCTCGAAGGCGTCGAAGAAGCGACGCCAGTCCTCACCAGCCAAGAGCACGGACGGCCTCCCTCAGGACGTGCTCGGGGATCTCGACCAGCCCTTCCCCGGCAGACGGGGTGAACGCGTCGGACGCGTCGCCCTGGACGACGAACGACCCCCTCCTGGTCCGGTAGACGTTCGGGCAATCATCGTCGTCACAGGTGGGTCCGCCCGTGTTGCCGGTGAGGCGGATCAGTTCCTCACGCGCCATGTCGTCCCTCCTCGATCGCAGGGCGGGTCCCTGCTGCCACGAGGACGGTATGCCCACCGCAGACGGCCGGTCTATGACACTTCGCCGATATGCGCGTTGTCGGGTAGATGATCTTGGCGCCCGGTCACGCCTCCGTCGGGGAAGGGCCGGTTCGCGTCGCCGTCCCGTCGCCCCGAGCCCGGATGACGCCGGCGGGGAGCATCACCAGGGCCGTGGTGCCGCCGGAGTCCGAGGGGCGCAACTGGACGCGGATGCCGTGGCGTTGGGACAGTCGGCCGACCACGAACAGGCCCATGCGGCGGGAGACCGACACGTCCACGGTCGGCGGGGCGGCCAGGCGTTCGTTGATCGCGAGCAGTGCTTCCGGGGAGAGGCCGATGCCGGTGTCGTTGATCTCGATGAGCACCCGACCGTCGGGCAGGGCGTGCCCGGTGACCTTGACCTTGGTCTGCGGCGAGGAGAACGAGGTGGCGTTCTCCAGGAGTTCGGCGAGCAGGTGCACCAGGTCGTTGACGACGCGCGCGGCGACCTCGGTGTCCGGTACCAGCCACATCGCGATCCGCTCGTACTGTTCCACCTCGGAGGCCGCGGCGCGCAACACGTCGACCAGTGGCGCCGGACGGGTCCAGTAGCGGCCGGGCTCCTCGCCCGCGAGGACGAGCAGGTTCTCGCCGTTGCGGCGCATGCGGGTCGCAAGGTGGTCCAGTTGGAACAGCGAGGCGAGTTGGCGGGGGTCGGCCTCGCGGGACTCCAGCGCGGAGATCACCGTGAGCTGGCGCCGGACCAGGTCCAGGCAGCGCCGCGAGAGGTTGGCGAGCATCGTGTTGAGGTTCCGGCGCAGCACGGCCTGGTCGACGGCCATCTGCACCGAGGCGCGGTGCACCGAGTCCAAAGCCCGGGCCGCCTGCCCGACGTCGTCCTGGCTGTGGATGCCGACGGAACGCACGAAGGCGTCCACGTCGTCGGATTCGGCCCAGGAGAGCTTCTCGGCCAGTTCGGGCAGCCGCTGCTCGGCCATCTCCTCGGCGGCTTCCCGCAGTTGACGTAATGCGGTGGAACGCTTGAGCACCGTGGGGCGGACCTTCGTGGCCCGTAACGTCGCCTCCTGCACCAGGTCGTTCGCCCGGGCCCGGGCCTCCTCCAGCTGGGCGGCGGCCTGGCGGGCGGCTGCCTGACGCACCAGCCGGGCCTCCCGCTCGGCGCTCTCCAGGTCCTCCCGGTGCCGGTCGGCCCGTTCGGCGGCCTCGGCCCGGCGCCGCTGCTCCTGCCGCTCCTGCCGTTGCTGTTCCTCCCGCTCGGCCGCCTCCTGGGCGACGGCCAGTTCCGCTTCCAGCAACTTGCAGCGCACCCGTACGCCGTCCCGTTCCTGCTCGGCCTCGCGCAGCCGCTTCTCCAGATGGGTGACCTTGTCCCGCAGGCGGGTGCACGCCCCCTCCAGCTCCTCCTTGCGCGCCCGGTGCCGTTCCAGGTCCACCCGCAGCAGGCCCCGTTCCCGCTGCTGCGCCGCCTCGACCTCACGGAGCTGCGAGGCGAGTTCCCGGAGCTCCCGTCGCTCCCCCGCGACGGCCGTCCGCAGTTCGCCGCGTTCGAGTTCCAGCTCCCCCTCGTGCATGACGGCGTCCTCCAGTCGGTCCATGGCCAACTGCTCCTGGTACCGGGCCGGGTTCTCCGTCTGCAACGCATCGAGGTGCAGTTGGTACAGCCTGCTCCGCGCCTGTGCGCTGACCTCCACCCCGCGGGCCTTGCAGGCCGACGTGAGCAGCCAGTCGAGGAAGTCCTTCCGCGGAATGCGTTCTCCGCTCAGATAGCGGGAGACCGCGGCGGTGCTGATGTCGTGATAGGCCACGAACTGGCGTTGCGACTGGCCCGATCCCTTCATCAGACGGCGCAGGGCCAACGCCAGGTCCCGTGCCTGCGGACTCAGCTTCGACGACAGCGACTGGCGCCCCTCCACCTCGTCGAAGCACGGTTCCTCGTGATCAGCGTCTTCCGTCACCACCGTCTCCTCCCCGACCTCCCCGGGACGTTCGTCGAAGAACCCGGACGCGTGCGCAGTTCGATGTCGTGTGTTGCTCGACCGTGTCGTTCCGCGGTGCTGCGCGGACGGATCGTGCCTGTTCCCGCATTTGATCATTGACTCCGGGAAGTGCGCCTAATCGATGATGGAGTTGAAGAACGCCACGGCCGCGGCGAATGCCGCCACCCCTACCATGACCGGCTGTGCATGGTCGCCGCCGCGGGAATGGACGGTCAGTATCCCTGCTCCCACACCGACGAGAACACCCAACAGCAGAACCAACGCCGAGCGCGGGGTCAGCAGAGATCGATTCACGTGAACCCTCCTGGACACGGGGCGCTCCGCACGCGGACGAACGGGAGCACCGGGGCCGTCTTACGGTGATCTCAGTGTCACCCGTGGGAAAGGTGTTCCCGGCCGGGAACGGGGTGTTCCCGTGCAAGTGGGAACACTTTTCCACGGACCCGACGGACCGAGTGGTCCATACCTATTCCGTGGCGCCCACGGTTTTCAGCGCATTCTCGGAGCGCCCCTTGGACAACCGGGCATTGACGATCAACGGGGCGGGACGGAGTCGGATTCGCGCCGCGTGCGAGACTCCCCGCATGGATCTGCCTGCCCGCGCCGCGCGCCCCGTCCTGCCGGCCCTCGGAGCGGTGCTCGCCGCTCTCGCCCTGACCGCGTGCAGCGGGGCGGCGGGCTCGGGTGGCGGCGGGGGCTCCGCGGTCGACGGGCTCGGCATTCGGACGGTGGTCGAGGAGGAGCGTCCGGACGCACCGGAGTTGCGCGGCGAGACGCTGGACGGCGAGCGGCTGGACCTGGGGGGACCGCAGTACGCGGGCAAGGTCGTCGTCGTCAATGTGTGGGGGTCGTGGTGCGTGCCGTGCCGCGCCGAGGCCAAGCACCTCGTCAAGGCGGCCGAACGGACCGAGGACCGTGGCGTGGCGTTCGTGGGCATCAACACCCGTGACCCGGGCAAGGGACCGGCCCGCGCCTTCGAGGAGGAGTACGGCGTCCCGTACCCGAGCTTCTACGACCCCGCGGGCAAGCTCCTGTTGCGCTTCCCCAAGGGCTATCTGCACCCGCAGAGCATTCCCTCGACCGTCGTCATCGACCGGAACGGCAAGGTCGCGGCGAGCAAGATCGGCGACCTCGACGAGCGGCATCTACGCCGGATGATAGACCCGTTGCTCACACCGAAGAGGTAGGCGGCGCCAGCCCGTCGCGTACGGCGGAAGGCGACCGTAAGCGATCCGTAAGCGGCTGTCGGCAAGCTGAGGGCAGATCAGGACGGCGAGACCGAGAGGAACCACCATGCGCACGTTCAAGCTCCAGGTGCAGATGAGCGTCGACGGCTACATGTCCGGCCCGAACGGGGAGATGGACTGGCTGACGTACCCGGAGGGCGAGGACATCAGTGCGTACACGACCGGGCTGGCCGAGCGGGTCGACACCATCGTGCTGGGCCGCAAGCTCGCCGAGGGCTTCATCCCGCACTGGGCGGCCGGGCCCGAGGACGAGCCCAAGGAGGCCGTCGACCAGATCAACCGGGCGCACAAGGTCGTGATCTCCCGCACCCTGACCGCATCGCCGTGGGAGAACACGGTGATCGAGGGCGGCGACCTGACGGAGACCGTCACCCGGCTGAAGGAGCGGGCCGGTGGGGACCTCATCGTCTACGGGGGCGGCACCCTGGTGGCTGAGCTGATTGCACGTCAGCTGATCGACGAGCTGCACGTGTTCGTCAACCCGGTGGCGCTCGGTGGCGGGATGCCCGTCTTCGGGGGGCCGGGCGCGTACCGCGGCTTCCGGCTCGTCGACGCCCGGCCGTTCGCCTGCGGCATCACCGCGCTGCGGCTGGAGCCGAAGCGGTCCTGAGCGGGTGGCGGGCGCGCGGGGGGTTGCCCGCGCAGTTCCCCGCGCCCCTTCGGGTACGTCCCCCTGGTGGTGCGTTGTTCTGTGCGGGTGCGCGGTGGCTTTGCGCAGTTCCCCGCGCCCCTATCGGGTGCGATCTGGTGGGCGTGCGCTGTCCCTGTGCGGGTGCGCGGTGGTTTTGCGCAGTTCCCCGCGCCCCTATCGGGGGCGGGTCTCACCGGAGCAGATCCGCCCGCCCGTTGGGAACACCAGACGCCCACCAGATCGCGCCCGATAGGGGGCGCGGGGAACTGCGCGAGCAGCCACGACGCACCCGCACGGGACCAGCGCACGCCCGAGCGGAACCGCGCAGAGGGGGACGTACCGAAGGGGTGGCCCTACTCCTTCAGCGCCGCGATCGCCTCGCGCAGCACCCGCGCCGGCTCGGGGACGAGGGTGTGGACACCGTCGCGGACCACGTGCCGCCCGGCAACCACGGTGTGGCGCACGTCCGCGGCCGTGCCGGCGAAGACGACCGCCTCGGCCACCAGCCGGGGCGGCGGACCCGCCGTGCGGACGCTGTCGAGGGCGACGGTGGTGAAGTCGGCGAGGGCGCCCGGCGCGAGCGTGCCGCCGTCGGGCCAGCCGAGGGCCGCGTACCCGTCGGGGGACGCGGCCCGCAACAGTGCGGCCGTGGTCCAGTGGCCCCGGATGCGGGTGCGGAGCCGTTCGTTCAGTTCGAGCGCCCGGGCCTCCTCCAGCAGGTCGATCACGGCGTGGCTGTCGGAGCCGAGGCAGAGCGGTGAACCCGCCTTCTGGAGGTCGCGGGCCCGGCCGATGCCGTCGGCGAGGTCGCGTTCGGTGGTCGGGCACATGCAGGTGCCGGTCGACCGCGAGCCGATCAGCTCGATGTCCGCGGGGGTGAGGTGGGTGTGGTGGACGCCGGTGGTGCGGGGGCCGAGGACCCCGTGGTCGGCGAGGAGCCGGACGGGCGTGCAGCCGTACGCGCGCAGGGAGCCCTCGTTCTCCGCGGGCTGTTCCGAGACGTGCACGTGCAGGGGCGCCCCGCGCTCGGCGGCCCACTGCGTGACGGCGGGGAACTGGTCGACGGGCACGGCCCGGACCGAGTGGATCGCCGCGCCGATGCGGGTGTGCGGTGACTCCCGCAGGGCGTCGACGCGCTCGGCCCACGCCCCGGTGGAACCGTCCGAGAAGCGGAGCTGGTGGTGGGTGGGGGGTTCGCCGAAGCCGGCGGAAAGGTACGCGGTGTCCAGCAGCGTGATGCGGATGCCGGCGTCGGCCGCCGCCTGGATCAGGGCCTCGCCCATCGCGTTGGGGTCGCCGTAGCGGGTGCCGCCCGGGGCGTGGTGGAGGTAGTGGAACTCCCCGACGACGGTGATCCCGGCGAGGGCCATCTCCGCGTACACCGCGCGGGCCAGCGCCAGGTAGGTGTCCGGGTCCAGCCGGTCGGCCACCGAGTACATGACCTCCCGCCAGGTCCAGAAGGTGCCCGCCCCGGCTTGGACGGTGCCGCGCAGCGCCCGGTGGAAGGCGTGCGAGTGGGCGTTGGCGAGACCGGGCAGCGTCAGGCCCCGCAGGACTTCGACGCCCGGGGGCGGGGCGGCGACCCCGGTGCGGACCGTGTCGATGCGTCCGCCAGGTCCGGTCCGCAGCAGGACGCCCGGTTCGGCGGCCCTCTCCAGCCAGGCGTACTCCAACCAGTACGTACGCGGCACGCCGCCGCCCAGGTCCGCCGTCATCGGCATGCGAGTCCTTCCAGTACGTCGGTGAGCGCGGCCACCCCCGCCAGGCAGTCGTCCTCGGTCGCCCGTTCGGCCGGGGAGTGGGAGACGCCGGTGGGGTTGCGCACGAACAGCATCGCGGTCGGGACGCTCCCGGAGAGGATTCCGGCGTCGTGTCCCGCGCCCGTGCCGAGGACGGGGACCGGCGGGCGGCTGCCGCAGCGGGTGAGCAGCCGGCCCAGTTCGTCACGGAGGGCGTGTGCGAACTCCACCACGGGGGTGAACGATTCACGGGCCACGGCGAGGTCGACGCCGTGCCGTCCGGCGTGCTCGTGGGCGGCCCGTTCGATCTCGGCGACGACCCGGTCGAGGGTGGGCTGGTCGGTGGCGCGCGAGTCCAGCCAGCCCTGGACGAGGGACGGCACGGCGTTGACGCCGTTGGGGGCGACGGCGACCTTGCCGAAGGTGGCGACGGCGCCCGCGAGCCGGGCCGCCCGGCGGGCCGCGAGCACGGTCTCCGCGTACGGGAGCATCGGGTCGCGGCGGTCCTCGATCCGGGTGGTGCCGGCGTGGTTGGCCTCGCCCCGGAAGTCGAAGCGCCAGCGGCCGTGCGGCCAGATCGCGGAGGCCACGCCGACCGGGTCGCCGGTCAGGTCGAGCGCCCGCCCCTGTTCGACGTGGAGTTCCACGAAGGCGCCGATCCGGGCCAGCCGCTCGGGGTCGGGGCCGAGAGTCTCGGGGTCGTACCCGGCGGCCTCCATCGCCGCGGGCAGGGTGGTGCCCTCCGCGTCGGTGAGCGCGAACGCCTCCGCCCGGGTGAGGCGGCCGGCGGCGAGCCGGGAGCCGACGCAGGCGAGACCGAAGCGGGCGCCCTCCTCGTCACCGAAGTTGACGATCGCGAGCGGCCGGCGGAACTCGACTCCCCTGCCGCGGAGTTCGTCCAGCGCGGCGAAGGCGGAGACGATGCCGAGGGGGCCGTCGAAGGCGCCGCCGTCGGGGACCGAGTCGAGGTGCGAGCCGGTCACCACGGCGTCGCCCCGGGTCGGATCGCCGAGCCACGCCCACTGGTTGCCGTTGCGGTCGGTCTCCTGGGCGAGTCCGCGCCGCCCGGCCTGCTCACGGAACCAGGCACGGCACTCGGCGTCGGCGCCCGTCCAGGCGAAGCGGCGGTAGCCGCCGGTGCGGGGGTCCCGGCCGAGCGGGGCGAGCTCGCCCCACATCTGGTGGAAGCTCATGCGTCCGCCCGCCCCTCCCGCATGGGGACGCGCACGTCCTGCGCCGCCGCGACCCGTTCGGCCTCCTCGTAGCCGGCGTCGACGTGGCGGATCACGCCCATCCCGGGGTCGTTGGTGAGCACCCGGCGGATCTTCTCGCCCGCGAGCGGCGTGCCGTCCGCGACGGTGACCTGCCCGGCGTGGATCGAGCGGCCCATGCCCACCCCGCCGCCGTGGTGGAGGGAGACCCAGGAGGCGCCCGAGGCCACGTTGACCATGGCGTTCAGCAGCGGCCAGTCGGCGATGGCGTCGGAGCCGTCGCGCATGGCCTCGGTCTCCCGGTACGGGGAGGCGACCGATCCGCAGTCCAGGTGGTCCCGGCCGATGACGACGGGCGCGGACAGTTCACCGCTGGCGACCATGTCGTTGAAGCGTTCCCCGGCCCGGTCCCGTTCGCCGTAACCGAGCCAGCAGATCCGGGCGGGCAGGCCCTGGTAGTGGACCCGGTCCCGGGCGAGGCTGATCCAGCGGCGCAGCGACTCGTTCTCCGGGAACAGGTCGAGGACCGCGCGGTCGGTGGCGGCGATGTCCTTCGGGTCGCCGGACAGCGCCGCCCAGCGGAACGGGCCGCGCCCCTCGCAGAACAACGGTCGGATGTAGGCGGGCACGAAACCCGGGAAGTCGAACGCGCGCTCGTAGCCGTGGAGTTGGGCCTCGCCGCGGATGCTGTTCCCGTAGTCGAAGACCTCGGCGCCCGCGTCCAGGAAGCCGACCATGGCTGCCACGTGCCGGGCCATGGACTCCCGGGCCCGGGCGGTGAACTCGGCGGGCCGCTCGGCAGCGTAGGTCGCCATGTCCGCGAAGTCCACGCCGACCGGGAGGTAGGCGAGCGGGTCGTGGGCGGAGGTCTGGTCGGTGACGACGTCGATCGGCGCGCCCTCGGCGAGCAGTTGGGGCAGGAGGTCCGCGGCGTTGCCGAGGAGGCCGATGGAGAGCGGGCGGCGGGCGTCGCGGGCCTCGACCGCGAGGCGCAGGGCGTGCGCGGGGGAGTCCGCCCGCACGTCGAGGTACCGGTGGGCGATCCGGCGCTCGATGGCCCGTGGGTCGCAGTCGATGCAGATCGCCACCCCGTCGTTCATGGTGACGGCGAGGGGTTGGGCGCCGCCCATGCCGCCGAGCCCCGCGGTGAGGGTGATCGTCCCGGCGAGGGTGCCGCCGAACCGCTTGGCGGCGACCGCGGCGAAGGTCTCGTAGGTGCCCTGGAGGATGCCCTGGGTGCCGATGTAGATCCAGGAACCGGCGGTCATCTGCCCGTACATGGTGAGCCCGAGGGCTTCGAGGCGGCGGAACTCGTCCCAGTTGGCCCAGTCGCCGACCAGGTGGGAGTTGGCGATGAGCACCCGGGGCGCCCATTCGTGGGTGGTCATCACCCCGACCGGGCGGCCCGATTGGACGAGCATCGTCTCGTCCTGCTTCAGGGTGCGCAGGGTGCGGACCATGGCGTCGTAGGAGGCCCAGTCGCGGGCGGCCTTGCCGGTGCCGCCGTAGACGACGAGCCGGTCGGGGTGTTCGGCCACCTCGGGGTCGAGGTTGTTCTGGAGCATCCGCAGCGCGGCCTCCTGCTGCCACCCCAGGGCGCTCAGTTCCGTGCCGCGCGCTGCTCGTACGGGGCGGGGTCCTGACATGGTCTGCCTCCTCGGACGGGGTGCCGTGCCGGGTGTCGCGGGCCGGGGTGCGGCTGCCCATGGCGAATTCCATTCACATCCTGATCCCATGAATAGAGCTAGTCAATAGGGTGCGGTTCGGGTCCCGGCAGCCGTCGCGGTGGTTCGCTGGGCCCATGACGGAACGCCCATCGGACCCGCGCCCGGCCCCCTCCGACACCAGCAGCCCCGCCCCCCACGGCCCCGCCGCCCCCGGTCCCGCCAGCCACGGCCCCGCCGCCGTCGCGCGACGGAACGCCGCCGTACGGGCAGCGGTCGCGCAGGGGCTCGTGGGCCCCGGGGAGCCGCTCGTGGCGCTGCTGGACGTGACGGGCATCCGCGCCGGCGCCCGCGCACTGCACACCGCGTTCGACCAGGTCACCGCCCCGGGCACCCGGGTGCTCCACACCTTCGCGGTCAAGGCGTGCCCCCTGGTCGCGGTGGTGCGGCTGCTGCGGGACGAGGGCGTCGGCGCGGAGGTCGCGAGCCCCGGCGAACTCGCCCTCGCCCGGGTCGCCGGAACGGCCGCGGCGCACACCGTCCTCGACTCCCCCGCCAAGACGCCCGCCGAACTGCGCGAGGCGCTGACCCTCGGCATCGCCGTGAACGCCGACAGTCGACAGGAACTCGCCCGGCTGGACGAGCTGGTCGACCGGGTGGGCGGGGACGGCGCCCACGGTCTGCCGCCCCTCGGGCTACGGGTGAACCCGCAGGTCGGCGCGGGCTCGATCGACGCCCTGTCCACCGCCACCGCGACCGCCAAGTTCGGTGTGGCGCTACGGGACCCGGGGGCGCGCGACGGGGTGGTGCGCGCCTTCCTGGACCGCCCCTGGCTCACCCGGTTGCACGTCCACACCGGTTCGCAGGGGGTGCCCCTGGAGCTGCTGGCCGAAGGCGTCGCCCAGACGTACGCACTCGCCGAGGAGGTCAATGCGCGGGCGGGTCGACAGCAGGTGGACACCGTGGACATCGGCGGCGGACTGCCCGTCGACTTCACCTCCGACGAGCGGGGCCCGGGGTTCGCGGAGTACGCACGGCTGTTGGCCCACCGGGTACCGGGACTGTTCGACGGACGGTACGGGCTGGTGACCGAGTTCGGACGGGCGCTGGTGGCCAAGCACGGACTGGTGCTCACCCGGGTCGAGTACACCAAGTCGGCGGGCGGGCGACGGATCGCGGTCACCCATGCGGGCGCGCAGATCGCGGCGCGCACCGTCTACGCCCCGGAGCAGTGGCCGTTGCGGGTCGCCGCGTACGACGCGCAGGGGCGGCCGTCGACCGGGTCCGTCGAGGTCCAGGACGTCGCGGGCCCCGCCTGCTTCGCGGGTGACCTGCTCGCCCGGGAGCGCGCGCTACCGCTGCTCGCGCCGGGCGACCACGTCGCCGCGCTCGACACCGGCGGCTACGCCTTCGCGCACCCCTACGCGTACAACTCGCTGCCCCGGCCGGCGGTCCACGGATTCCTGATCGAGGAGGCCGGGGTACGGGTGCGCTTCGCCCGGGTGCGGGCGGCGCAGACGATCAGCGAGGTGGTGGCCGAGTCGGGCGGAGCGTACGGCGAGGGCCTGCTGTTCTGAGGCAGCCCCTCCCCCACCCGCCGGCGCGCCCCGCCCGCTACGCGCGGACCGGGTCAGTGCAGCTGCCACCGCAGGAAGCTCGTGACGTGGCGGATCACGTGTTGGGTCTCCCACATCCGAGCGGAGGTGTCCCCTGCGGGAACGACGGGACCGTGGCCGGCGTCCTGGAGCGCGAACCTCGCGGTCGGTACCCCCCTCGCCAGCAGGGCGTGGTGGAGCAGCACGGTCTGACTCGGCGAGATGACCCGGTCGTCGGTGCCGTGGAAGTGCGTGAACGCGGCATCGCCGGGCCCCGCGTAGGTGGCGGGGTCGGCCGCGGCGACGGCGGCCGGCGCGTCCCGGAGCCGGGTCGGGTCGTTCGGACCCAGGACGTACTTCACCGCGGCGCTGTCGGTGGAATCCTCATGGGCCGCACGGGTCGCCGGATCGAAGTCGGCGGCGAGCTCCGCCAGGTCGGACGGTCCGTACCAGTTGACCACCGCCCGGACCCGGCTGCTCCGGTCCAGGTGCGCGCCCGTGTCGAACCTCTGCACGCCGCCGGTCGTGCCGACCATCGACGCCAGGTACCCGCCGGCGGACTCGCCGAAGACGGCGACCTCGCTCGGGTCGATGCCGTACTCGGCGGCGTGTGCCCGCAGGAACCTGATCGCGGCCTTGGCGTCCGCCACGCCGTCCACGTAGGTCGCCTCGTCCCGGATCGTGCGGTACTCGATCGACGCCACCACGTAGCCCTGTTCGGCGAGGTGCGTGCGCCGCCCGAGGGAGCTGGACTTGTTCGCCGTGACGAACCCGCCGCCGGGCAGGAACACGACGAGCGGACGGGGACCGCCCGTCGTCGGCGTCAGGACGTCGAGTTTCAGCTCGCGCGGCTGCCCACCGGCTCCCGGGACGGTCGCGTAGGTGATGTCCTTGCGGAGGGTGGTCTCCTTGGCCCCGCACTGCATCTTCGGACCGTCGACTTCGGGGTGGAGCACCGTGCTCGTGCGGGTGTCGTCGGGCGCCACCGAGGTGGCGAGGCGCAATCCGCCGACCCACGGCTGAGCGGGGCAGTCCGCCGTCGGGGCCGTCGTGGCGGTCGGGGCCGCACCCGGCCCGGGCGCGGCCACGGCGCCTCCGGGTGGGCCGGCCGCCACCGCCAGTCCGCAGAGCGTCGTCGCCACGAGGATCCTTCTGAGGCTTCCGTTCACGGTTCTCCTCCAGATCGACGGCCGTCGGGTCGCCGGGGGCATCGCCCGTCGTACGAGCATGAGTCGACACGCAGGCCCAAGGACGCTCACCCTTGGGCGATGCATCCACCCTATAGGGGCAATATCCATGACTCTGAGGCGAGTTGAGTGCACAGCGTGTCCTACGCGGAGGCACCCCCACCGCGGGCCGCTGGCCTGCCGAGGGGCGCCGCGGCGTGGCAAGCGCCCTAGCAGTTCGTTCAAAATGCGACCGGAATAGCTCCTTCCACGATCAAATTTGATCGTTCTCGCGCATGTTCCAGAGGAAAATGCCAGAGGCCCCCCAAACAGATGTGCGTTGCGTAGCCTCCCGGACACCGGGACACCACATGCGTCCCGGGACTCACGCCACCGCGCCCAAGCGGCCAAGGGGAGGGAACCGGCGTGCCCGGAATCGATGCGTGCCTACTGGAAGCGATGACCCTGCCCGGCGCCCGGGGAGCGGCCCTCGTCGACTGGACCAGCGGACTCGCCCTCGGCTCCATCGGGGAGTCCGCGAACGGCGACCACGAAGCGACGGCCGCGGAGACCGCGGAGATGGCCCGCGCCGCCGCCGAGTACACCGTCTTCGCACCCCCCGGGCACCGCGCCCCGCTCGGTGACCTGCCCGCACCCGTACGGGCTCCCGCCGTGGAAGACCTGCTGGTCACCACGGGGTCCGCCTACCACCTGATGCACTTCGCGGAGCCGACGTTCGACTCCCGGGCCTTCCTGTACCTGTGGCTCGACCGGGACACCGGCAATCTGGCGATGGCCCGCCTCAGACTGCGCGACCTCGTACGACGGCTGGTCCTGGAGTGAGCGCCCGCACCGGCGCCCGCGGCCGTGCCAGTGCCCATGCCGGGGTCGGCGCCCGTGCCCGCACCGGCATCCGTCACCGCACGACCGCCCCCACGCCAGCCACCACCACCGTCCCCGAAACGCGCCGCCGCCCGGCCTCATGAAGCTCTTCGCGCTCCGACAGCGCGCCGAGAGGAGACAGTTGATGGCCGTCGAAGCCGACGTACTCGACGAACTGCTGCGACTGCGCGCCCGGGTCCCCCAGATCACCGGGGCGCTCGCCGCCAGCGCCGACGGGCTCGTCCTCGCCCAGGACGCCGAGGGGGTGGAGGCCGACGGGGTAGCCGCCCTCACCGCCGCGGCCCTCGGCGTGGGCAGCCGACTGACCGAGGCGACCGGCCGGGGCCCCTTCCGCGAACTGTTGGTGCGCGGCACCGACGGTTACGCGGCCACCTACGCGGCGGGCCCGTCCGCCGTGCTCACCCTGCTCGCCGAGGCCCGGGTGAACGTGGGCCGCCTCCATCTGGAGGGCCGCCGGTGCAGCACGCGGATCGGCGAACTCGTCGCGGCGGCGACCCGACCGCCCACCGCACCCGGACCGGGCGGCCCCCCGATCATGCACGGGACACCCGGGCCCCCGACGCAGACGGGCCACCGGCCACCCCTACCGCCCCGCCCGGTGGGCCCCCCGCGCCGACCGAACGGCTTCTGAACCACCACCCGCGACACCACGTACCCGCGCAGCCGGCCAACAGCCAGCCAGCCAGCCAACGAGGAGCACCGGACATGAGCACCACCGAGAACGCCCTGAAGGACGCGACGACCTCGATCGAGGGGGTCATCGGCGCGGCCCTCGTCGACTACACCAGCGGAATGGCCCTCGGGACGATAGGCGGCGGCAAGGACTTCGACCTCGCGGTCGCCGCCGCCGGCAACACCGACGTGGTCCGCTCCAAACTGCGGACCATGGAACTCCTGGGCCTCCAGGACGAGATCGAGGACATCCTGATCTCCCTGGGCACCCAGTACCACCTGATCCGGCTCATCAGGGGCCGCGGCCACACCGGGCTGTTCCTGTACCTCGCACTGGACAAGGGCCGCGCCAACCTGGCGATGGCCCGCCACCAACTGCGGCGCATCGAGTCCGAGTTGGAGGTCTGACCCCGAAGGGCACCGGAACGGCTCGGGCGCCCGGAGCAGCTCAGGCGTGGGCGCGGCGGCGCGCCCCACCGGGGGCGGCGTCGCCCGCGCCCTGTCCCGTGGTGCGGTACTCCGGCACGGCGGCGCCCGCGGGCCGTCCGCCCCGGGCGTTCAGACGGTCGGTGCGGACCCACAGCAGGACGCCGTCGGCGCTCTCCCGACGACCGATCCGGTCGGCCTTCCACCACAGCCCGACGCCCGCTCCGGCGAGCAGCATGCCCACGGCGGAGGGCAGCACGAACGAGGACCCCACGGCGAGCAGCAGCGCGGCGCCGAGCCACCAGAGGTGGCCCCGCCGCCAGGCCCGCAGGGTGACCGCCCGGTCCTGGAGCAGGTCGTGCCGGGCGGCGCGGGTCGCGGTACCGGCCAGCTCCGCGTACCGGCGAAAGCCCGTCCACCCCACGGCCGCCGCGGCGATCAGGAACAGTGCGGCGCCCGCGAGGACGCCGATGCGGCGCCCCGTCAGGCCCGGTACGAGGAGGCCGAGCCCGGCGGCCAGTACGCCCGTCCACCACAGGGGTGCGGCGCCCGCGCGCACCACGACGGCGACCCGTGCCAGGACCTGGTTCCCCTGGCCGCCGCGGTCGTGCTGCTTGGCCCGGGTGCCCCCGGCGTCCTGCGTGCCGGACCGTCCGCCGGTCCGCGCGTGCCGACCGCCCCTACCCGTGCTGCGTCCACTTCTTCCGCGCGACACGACCGCCTCCTGTTCCGCGCCACTCGTGGTGCCGTTCCCCGCACCTCGTGGTGCCGTTCCCACCGCACGGCGGGGAGGCAGGTTACCGACGGTTTCTGAAGACGTCATGAAGACGCGCGGCGGTTTCCCGTCACCGGCCGGCGCGGATCACTCGACGAACAGCCCGCGGGCCGCCGCCCCGGCGTCGAAGTCCTCCAGTCGGGCCTGCGCGTCGGGCAGCGCGTCGCACATCGCCTCCAGCAGCACCCGGCCGAGCAGCATCGGCGCGCACGCCGTGTCGAAGGCGAGCCCGGTGCCGACGGGTGCCGGCAGCAGGAGGTCCGAGGCCGCGGCGACGGGTGCGAAGGCGCTGTCCGCGACGGTGACCACGCGCAGCCCCGCGTTGCGCGCGTACTCCAGGGCCTCGACGGTCTCCCGGGGGTGCCGCGGCAGCGCGAAGCAGAGCAGGGCGGTGGCCCCGGCCCGCGCGGCACGGTCGATCCGGTCCGCGAGCAGGGACCCGCCCTCGTCGAGCAGCCGGACGTCGGGGTGCACCTTCGCCGCGAAGTAGGCGAAGCCGCGCGCCTGGGCGGACGCCGCCCGCAGCCCGAGGACCGGCAGCGGGCGGGACGCGGCGAGCAGCGCCCCGGCGTCCCGGACGGGGGCCGGGTCCGCGAGCAGTCCGGCGAGGTGCCGCAGGTTGGCGATCTCGGCGTCCACCGCCTGTTGGTACGCGGTGCGCTCGGTGTGCTCCGCCGGGCCGTCCGAGGGGGGCACCTCGCGCAGGTGCCGGCGCAGGGCGGGGTACCCGTCGAAGCCGAGGGCGACCGCGAACCGGGTGACCGAGGGTTGGCTGACTCCGGCGCGTTCGGCCAGCTCCACGCTGGACAGGAACGGGACCTCGTCCGCCCGACGGACCATGCAGTGCGCGATCCGCCGCTGGGTGGGGGTCAGCCGGTGCCCCTCGAACAGTTGCCGTAGTCGTTCCGCCGCGCCTTCGCCCATGATCCTCGTCCCCCTTCCGCGGCGCTCCCTCGGCGCCCCTTCCCGGCCCAATCTATTCAGGATCACCGGACTCTGCATGACGGTATGCACCCAGGACGCAGCCGAGCCCCACTCCGTGCACCACCGAAAGCGACTTGGCGCAATTGCGCCAGCTGGACCGCCCCTTTACTTACCTTTGGTGGAAATTATGGGCCTGCCGAGAGGCATGCGGGCTTCTTACAGTGGATGCGGATCGCTGACCATCGATCGCCATGTACGGGGAGCACCACATGACTGTCATACCGGAAGCAACCGAAACGGAGATCCGCATCCTGCGCCTGCTGCACGAAGGACTGGACGACGCGGCAGTGGCCCGCCGTCTGTGTGTGGGGCACCGCACGGTCCAGCGCAGGGTGCACGACCTGATGAAGCGTTGGGAGGTGAACGGCAGGGTGGCCCTGGGGGCCCGCGCCCAGGAACTGGGCGTCTACACCGGGGCGGACACGCACGAGGTGGCCGTGTAGGACCACGGCGTCTGGACCGTGGGGGAACACGGCCCAGCTGAAGGCACGGGCGCCCGGTGCGCAGCAGTCGGAGTGGGCCGAGGGGGAACGGCCCAGTCCACGCCCCGGTCCGGAACGGCCCGGGGGAATCGGGCCCCGGGGGGATCGGGCCCCGGCCGCGGACCTCGCCGGAGGGGAACCACAGGGGAAAAGGGGGGCTGTCCCCAGTGTGCGGCGCCGGACCCGTTTCCTAGGGTGGACCCATGGAAGCCCGCGATGCCGACTTCAAGAAGGAACTCGACGCCACCCTCCAGGCCCGCAGGGACCTGGGCGAGGAGTACGAGTCCGCCTTCGTGGACTCGTTCCTGGAAAAGATCGAACAGCGCGTCGACACCGCCGTGGACCGACGGGTCCGGCGGCAACTCGCCGAACAGCAGATGGTCGTCGCCCGGGGCACCGACCCCTCCCGCTCCCCCGACAACTGGGGCGACCGCTTCGGCTTCGCCATGATCAGCCTGATCCTGGCGATCCCGCTCTCGGCCATCGGCGCCGTCCAGGGCGGCAAGCTCGGCCTCATCGTCAGTTGGCTGGGCATCGTGGGGGTCAACGCCGTCCACTCCGCCCGCCCGTGGTCGCTGCGTTCGCTCTGGTCACGCAAGCGGAGCGACGAGGAGCGCGCTTCGGACTGGCAGAAGTGAGACCACTGGCTGCGGCGGGGACACGGGCCGTGGCGGGGGCAGCGGTGCGCGGGAACCGTCGCACCCCCGGGTGGCCCCGGGGCGGGACGACGACGGTCCCCGCGGGGACACGGGCCGGTTCAGGGTGACGGTCCGCGTGTCCATGGCGTCCGACCGGTCCGGGAGCCGCTCCGGAGCGGCCGAGGTCGCCGTTCGCTGCCGGGTGGGGCGGGGAGCCGCGCCCGCCCCTCCGACGTCCACCACTGTGCCGGTCCGCTGTTAACCGCGTGCTGCGCGCACATGTCGTGCACGTACCGATTCCGCGAACCGTGCGCCGGACTCGCGGAGGTCGGCCTCGCGATCGGGTCCGGGTGGGCGTCCGCCGAGCAGCTGCCCGGCGGGGCGCGATCAGGCGACCTGATCCACGCTGGCCCCGACCTTCTTCATGCACGCGTCCTCGCTGGCCATCAGGGTGATCATGCCGTTCTCCCCCAAGGGCATGAACTCCGCGAACAGGGTCCAACCACGCTGCTTGAAGATCATCCGGGCGTAGTCCGTCCCACCGTCCGGAGTCTTGCGCACCCTACGGTCCTGGACCCGCCATGCGCGCTCGCGCAACTCGCGCACCACCGCTTCGTACCGGGCGATGTCGATCGTGGCGGTGTCCGTGTCAGTCCCGGGGTCGGTGGCCCGGGCTTTGAGCGCGACACTGCACGACCGCGGCGTTCCGGCCCGCGCGTCCTCGTGACCACGGGCGAACTCCTCGTCCGCCGGAACGTTCGCGCCGGCGGACGAGTCGTCGAGGTCCGCGCGCACGACCGCCTTCGTGAGCGGCCCTGTGCCCTCCGGCCGGGGCGACGCGGACGTGGCGGCCTCCCCGGTGCCGGGCTCGTCCGCACCGCAACCCACGGCTCCCAGCACCGTGACCGCCACCGCCACCGCGAACCACTTCGTCCTGCGCACAGTTCCTACCTCCCCGAGCCCGGGGCATACGACCCACGACCTGGGGCGGAGTGTGCCACAGAGCACCAATTGGCTCGCTGGTGACCCAATGGCCCGGGGACGTCGATCAGGTCGAGGTCTGCGTCGTCACGCCTTCGCCCCCGTCACCCCGGCCGCGCCCGGAGCAGCACCTCCCACTCGGGGGCCTGCGCGCAGAGCCGACGGACGAACGCGTCGTACTCCGGGTCACTCAGCTCCCACGCGTGCGCGCCGCCATGGTCCCCGTACAACGTGCACGCCTCGTCCGCCGAGGGGTGCTCCGCCTCGCACCAGGGCACCGACTCCAGCCGGGGCGTCTCGTCCGCCGTCCAGCGCGCCCACAGCGCGTGCGACGGCCGGTGGTCCCAGTCCCACACGTGGTCGGCGTGCTCCCCCTCGTGCGCGAGGGCCAGCTCGCAACGCAGCCCGTTCGGAACGCGCGCCAGGTCGGCACTGGTGACGCGACGGTGGGCGGCGAGGATCGCGAAGGAGACCTCGCGGTGCGGCACTTCGGCGACGACGGTGCACTTACGCCCCGCGTCAGCCCGCTCCGCAGCCGGCTACCCCGCCGCCTTCGCGAGGAAGGAGAGCAGGTCCTGGCGGCTCACCACACCCGTGGGCTTGCCCTCGACCAGGACGATCGCCGCGTCCGCCACGCCGAGGACGGACATCAGGTCGGCCACCGGCTCCCCCGAACCGACCTGCGGCAGCGGCGCCGACATGTGCTTCTCCAGCGCGTCGGCCAGCGAGGCCCGCTGGGTGAACAGCGCGTCCAGCAGCTCGCGTTCGACCACCGAACCGACGACCTCCGCGGCCATCACGTCGGGGTGCCCCGCGCCCGGCTTCACGATCGGCATCTGCGAGACCCCGTACTCGCGCAGCACCTCGATGGCCTGGCCGACCGTCTCGTCGGGGTGCATGTGCACCAGCGAGGGCATCGCGCCCTCCTTGTCCCGCAGGACGTCCCCGACCAGGGCCGAGTTGCCGCTGTCCTCCAGGAAGCCGTAGTCCGCCATCCACTCGTCGTTGAAGATCTTCGAGAGGTAGCCCCGGCCGCTGTCCGGCAGCAGGACGACGACCACGTCGTCCGGGCCGAGCCGTTCGGCGACCCGCAGCGCCGCGACGACCGCCATGCCGCAGGAGCCGCCCACGAGCAGGCCCTCCTCCTTGGCGAGCCGACGCGTCATCTGGAAGGAGTCCTTGTCGGACACGGGCACGATCTCGTCGGCGACGGTCCGGTCGTACGCGGTCGGCCAGAAGTCCTCGCCCACGCCCTCGACCAGGTACGGGCGTCCGGAGCCGCCCGAGTACACCGATCCCTCCGGGTCCGCGCCGATGACCTTGACCCCGCCGTCGCTGGCGTCCTTCAGGTAGCGGCCCGTCCCGGAGATGGTGCCGCCGGTGCCGACGCCCGCGACGAAATGCGTGATCTTCCCCGCGGTCTGCTCCCACAGCTCGGGACCGGTGGAGTGGTAGTGCGACAGCGGGTTCTGCGGGTTGCTGTACTGGTCGGGCTTCCAGGCGCCGGGGGTCTCACGGACCAACCGGTCGGACACGTTGTAGTAGGAGTCGGGGTGCTCCGGGTCCACGGCGGTCGGGCAGACGACGACCTCGGCGCCGTACGCGCGCAGCACGTTGGTCTTGTCCGTGGACACCTTGTCGGGGCAGACGAAGATGCACTTGTAGCCCTTCTGCTGGGCCACGATCGCCAGGCCCACGCCCGTGTTGCCGCTGGTCGGCTCGACGATGGTGCCGCCCGGCTGGAGCGCGCCGCTCTGCTCGGCGGCCTCGATCATGCGTACGGCGATGCGGTCCTTCACGGAACCGCCGGGGTTGAAGTACTCGACCTTCGCCAGCACCGTCGCCTGGATGCCGTCGGTGACGTGGTTGAGCCGCACCAGCGGGGTGTTGCCGACGAGGCTGATCATCGAGTCGTGGAAGTGCACCGTTGTCTCCGGGCTGCGAAGAAGGACAGGATTTGCCCCTCAGCCTACGGCCCCGCACCGGAGCCCGGGGCCCGTCGCGGGCCGTCGACCGTCCTGACCCGTCCGCCCCGCGCCGCGCACGCGCCCCGACGGCTTCGGCCGGGTGTTCGCAGCCGTTCGGCCCCGGACCGTTCACCCGTCGCTCGCGATTGGCCCACCGCCCCGGCGGGGCAAGGAGTGGGTGTACGGCTCGAAGGAGGTGGCTGCGACGCATGTCGAGGGCGAGAGTGGCACGGCGGATCGCCGCGGGTGCCGCGTACGGCGGTGGTGGGATCGGGCTGCTGGGCGTGGCGACGCTCGGGGTGGTCCTGGCCGAGGTGCAGTTGGCGAAGCGGCGGGTCGGCAACCACGGCGGGGACGGCACCGCGCCGCCGCGCGCCGACGGCCGCTACGGGGCGGGGCTCGCGGGCGGCGGGGAGCCCTTGCGGCTGGTGATGCTCGGCGACTCCACGGCGGCGGGCGTGGGGGTCCACCGGGCACGGGAGGTTCCGGGGGCGCTGATCGCCTCGGGGCTCGCGGCGGTGGCGGACCGGCCGGTCGAGCTGCGTACGGTCGCCCTGCCCGGCGCCCGCTCCGACGATCTGGACCGCCAGGTGGGGTTGGTCCTGGCGGAGCCGCAGCGGATGCCGGACGTCTGCGTGATCATGATCGGGGCGAATGACGTCACGCACCGCATCCCGCCGACGCAGTCGGTGCGCTGGCTGTCCACGGCGGTGCGCAGGTTGCGGACCGCCGGGGCGGAGGTGGTCGTCGGCACCTGTCCCGATCTGGGGACCATCGAACCGGTGTACCAACCGCTCAGCTGGCTCGCCCGGCGGACCTCCCGGCAGCTCGCCGCCGCGCAGACCATCGGGGCGGTGGAGCAGGGCGGGCGGACGGTGTCCCTGGGGGACCTGCTGGGGCCGGAGTTCGCGGCGAACCCCCGGGAACTGTTCGGGCCGGACAACTTCCACCCCTCGGCCGAGGGGTACGCCACCGCGGCGATGGCCGTGCTGCCGACGGTGTGCGCGGCGCTCGGCGTGTGGCCCGAGGAGGAGCGGCCCGACGCCTCCCGCGACGAGGGGTTCCTGCCGGTGGCCCGGGCGGCGGCGCGGGCTGCGCAGGAGGGCGGTACGGAGGTGACGGCCGCCCCGCAGACGGGGCCCCGGGGGCCTTGGGCCCTGCTCAAGCGCCGGCGGCGGCGGCGCATCCACAGTCCTGGGCCGGACGTCCACGAGGGCGGCGCCACGCGCACGGCGTAACTCCCCGAGCCCCCTCGGTGCGTCCACCTCCCGGTACGGGGTCCTGCGCGGTGCGCTGGTGCTTTTGCGCAGTTCCCCGCGCCCCTAGGTGTGCCCTGCCGCAGGTCCGCCGCCCCCCGCAGGTGCGGAGAGCCGGACCCCGGGGGAAGCACCCCAATTCAGGGGCGCACCCGCACAGGACCCCGTACCGGCAGGTGAACGCACCCGATCAGGGGCGCGGGGAACTGCGCGAATCAGCAGCGCACCCCCGCAGGACAGCGCACCGCAGGTGAACGCACCGGACCAGGGCCGCGGGGCGGAACGGCACGGGGTCACTGGCGCCGGGCGGGAGCCTCAGCCGCGGTCTTGAGATCGCGCAGCCACGCTTCGAGTCCCTGACTCAGGATCACCGTCGCGACGGGAACGTCCACATCGACCTGGGTCCCGGTGTGGGTCTCCTCGGTGCGCACCCGGACGCCGCCCTTGACCTCGGTGAAGGTCCACACGTGCACGCCGTCGATGTGCACTCCCTCACCGACCGCGGGACCGGTCCAGCGGATGCAGGAGTGGCGGCGCAGCTGCTCGACGGTCGAGGTGATGTCCAGTTCGGTGGCGGGGGTGACGGGGTTGGGCGGCACCGGCACCGTCCACCGGAACGCGGAGCCCGTCCGGAAGGGGCCGTGGTCCAGGCGGTCCACACCGGTGAGGTGGGTCTGCCAGGACGGCCAGCGCTCCACGTCCGTCTGGAGCTTCCACACCGTGCGCAACGGCGCGTGGATCACGGTCTCGGTGCGGTGGCGGACGCGGGCGTCGGGGTCGACGCCCGCCCCGCGGCAGGTGAGGGAGGGGCCGGGGCCGGACGGAGTGGCCGCGGCGGCCGGGACGGTGGTCGCCGTGCCGAGGAGGCCGGCGAGGAGCGGAACGGTGAACAGGGCGGCGCGGACGCGGGCGCGGGTGTGGTGGGTGCCGGGCACGGGGTTCCCCTTGTCGGTGGGTGAGTGGACCGACGAGAATGACAGCATCTCGCTCTAGTGAGAAGTTATAACTGCATGTAGCCCGGGAGGTCAACGGCCTTCGTGATACCTTCTAACTAAACTTCGGAGCTATAGCCTCACGGGCGAGGGAGGGAGCGCGGGCCATGCCGGAGCAGGACGCGACGACACCGCGGGAGCGGTACCGCGCCCAGGTGCGCGCGGAGATCAAGCAACACGCCTGGGAACAGATCGCGACGGCGGGGGCGTCCGCACTCTCCCTCAACGCCATCGCCAAACGGATGGGCATGAGCGGACCCGCGCTCTACCGCTACTTCGCCAGCCGCGACGACCTGATCACCGAACTCGTCCGAGAGGCGTACCGAAGCCTCGCCGGGACGCTGCGCACGGCCTCCGACGACGGCGCCGACCTCGCCTCACTGGTGCACGTCCTGCGCGACTGGGCCCTCCAGGACCCCCAGCGGTACCTCCTCGTCTACGGCACCCCGGTGCCCGGCTACCGCGCCCCCGAGGACATCACCGGCATCTCCTCCGAGATCATGGCGACCCTGCTCGACGCGTGCGCGGCGCTCGTGCAGGACGGCCCCGCGACACCGTTCGACACCCATGTGGAGGCCCACCGGGACTGGGCCGGCGGCCATCCGGCCCCGCCCGCCGCGCTGCACCGGGCCCTGATCGTCTGGACCCGGGTGCACGGCCTGCTGTCGCTGGAGGTGGCCGGTCACTTCGCGGGCATGGACTTCGACCCCGCCCTGCTCTTCGCCGCCGAACTGGACGAACTACTGGCCCCCCGTACCGCCTGATCGGGGCGGCCCCGGTGGGCGGTCGACGGGCGGCTCCCCATACTGGAATCCGCGGGTCCGGCCGGGGCCCGGGCACCGGAGGGCAGCCATGAGGATCCACCTGTCCAGCGTCTTCGTCGACGACCAGGACAAGGCCCTGCGCTTCTACACGGACGTACTGGGCTTCGCGAAGAAGGTCGAGGTCCCGGTGGGCGCCGACCGGTGGTTGACCGTGGTCTCGCGGGAAGACCCCGACGGCACCCAACTGCTACTGGAGCCCGACGGCCATCCCGCGGTGAAGCCGTACAAGGAGGCGCTGGTCAGGGACGGCATCCCGGCCACCGCCTTCGCCGTGGACGACGTCCGCGCGGAGTTCGACCGGCTGCGCGCACTGGGGGTGCGCTTCACCCAGGAGCCGGTGGAGGCGGGCCCGGTGACCGTCGCGGTGCTGGACGACACCTGCGGGAACCTGATCCAGCTCGTACAGGGCGGATAGCGGGCCGGTCGGGGCGACAACCGGCGTGCGGGGCCGGGAGTACGCTGAGCAAGCGCTTGGAAATTGCGGTCCGGGTCACATGACCACCCCCGTGACCCACGCGCTACGTGACGGTAACTTCACGGACACGCGCCCTCGCGGACGCCGAACCCCGATACCCGAGCCCCCGGCAAGGAGAACCCCGATGCCCGAAGCCGTGATCGTCTCCACCGCACGGTCCCCGATCGGCCGCGCGTTCAAGGGCTCGCTGAAGGACCTGCGCCCCGACGACCTGACCGCCACGATCATCGGCGCCGCCCTCGCCAAGGTCCCCGGACTCGACCCGCGGGACATCGACGACCTGATGCTGGGCTGCGGCCTGCCCGGTGGCGAACAGGGCAACAACCTCGGCCGGATCGTTGCCGTGCAGATGGGCCTGGACCACCTGCCGGGCTGCACGATCACGCGGTACTGCTCCTCGTCCCTCCAGACCAGCCGGATGGCGCTGCACGCGATCAAGGCGGGCGAGGGCGACGTCTTCGTCTCGGCCGGCGTCGAAATGGTGTCCCGCTTCACCCGGGGCAACTCCGACAGCCTGCCCGACACGCACAACCCGCTCTTCGCCGAGGCGGAGGCCCGCACCGCGGCGGTCGCGGAGTCGACGGGCGCCGGCTGGCACGACCCGCGCGAGGACGGGGCGCTCCCCGATGCGTACATCGCGATGGGGCAGACCGCCGAGAACCTCGCCCGCTGGAAGGGCATCACGCGACGGGAGATGGACGAGTTCGGGGTCAGGTCCCAGAACCTCGCCGAGCAGGCCCTCGCCAACGGCTTCTGGGAACGCGAGATCACCCCGGTCACCACCCCGGACGGCACCGTCGTCAGCCAGGACGACGGCCCGCGCGCCGGAGTCACCCTGGAGGGCGTGGAGGGCCTGAAGCCGGTGTTCCGCCCCGACGGCCTGGTCACCGCCGGCAACTGCTGTCCGCTCAACGACGGCGCCGCGGCCCTGGTCATCATGAGCGACACCAAGGCCCGGGACCTCGGGCTCACCCCGCTCGCCCGGATCGTCTCCACCGGGCTGTCCGCACTCTCCCCCGAGATCATGGGCCTCGGCCCGGTCGAGGCGTCGCAGCAGGCCCTCGCCCGTGCGGGACTGGGCATCGGGGACATCGACCTGGTCGAGATCAACGAGGCGTTCGCGGCGCAGGTGATCCCCTCGTACCGGGAACTCGGCGTGGACCTCGACCGGCTCAACGTGAACGGCGGCGCCATCGCCGTGGGACACCCGTTCGGGATGACCGGGGCCCGGATCACCGGCACGCTGATCAACAGCCTCCAGTTCCACGACAAGCAGTTCGGACTGGAGACCATGTGCGTGGGCGGGGGCCAGGGCATGGCGATGGTGATCGAGCGGCTCAGCTGACGGACGCCTCGGCCGACCGGGCGCCCCGGCTGACGGAGTGCGCCCCGGGCGCGCACGGCGAATCGTGACCCAATCTCCCCCAGGATGTGATGTATCTCCTGGGGGAGACACGTTTGCGCAGCTCACACTTGATCCTGAGGCAAACCCCCACTTCAGAAACCTGTCCAATTCGTGACGTAATGCACTGACAGGCCAGGGGTCCGCACTTCAAGCTGAGGTAGGAAGTCGGGGGTCGACTGACACCGGGAGTACTTCGTGAGCGCCTTGCCCATCGTTCTGCTGGTCACCACGGCTGCCGCCACGGCCGTGGGCGCCGCCGCCCTGCACGTCGTGCTCGGACTGCGCCGCCAGATCACCGCCCTGCGTACCGAGCTCGCCCGACACCCGGCTCCCGACACCCGCGCGCTGGTGCCCGCGGCCCGGTCCGCCGACACCGAGGAGATACGCGCGGCGGTCGTGGCCGCCCTCGCCCAGGAGCGGGAGCGCGAACTGGCCGAGGCGCGCGCCTTCTGGGCCGCGCAGGAGGCCCGGGACGCCGCCGACGCCCCCTCGCTGCTCGGTCTCACCGATGACGATCTGTACCTGCCCCGGCACGCCGACTTCGTGGGCCTCGTGGAATCCGCGGACCTCGACGCACCGGACGGCGTCGACGGGTCGGACGGTCCCGGTGCCGATGCCGCGGAAGGGCACACCGAGACCGCGACGCTCACCGGTTCCGACACGGTCGAGGGCCACCCCGGCGACTCCCCCGAACTCGCCGCCGCCCGCCGTCGCCACCCCTCGCACCCGGACTTCGTCCCCGCCCAGGCCACGCACTCCGGGCCGTTCGCCCCGACCGGGGACCACGAGCGCACGGTGCTGTGCCTGGAGGAACTGGCGGCGACCGGCGCCGCCCTCGCCGATGTGCGGCCCGGCCCGCTCGGCACCCTGGACGTCTACGTCTTCGAGGACGGCACCACGCTCTGCATGACCCCCGGCCACCGCGAGACCGCCGAACGGCTCGCCTCCGCGTTGCGGTCCGGCGAGCCGCCCGTGCTGCTCGGTGGCTCCGGGCTGTCGGGGGCGTACGCCCTGACCTTCTCCTGCGGCACGGAAACCGTGTACATACTCGCGGACCGCGTCATCGCCTCGCTCTGACCCCGCGATCCGGGCGCCCCGGCGCCTGACGCGTCAGACGCCGGCGCGCTTCTGCGCTTCCTCGACCAAGGCGATCGCCTCCGCGAGCTGGGCGGGTTCCGTGAGCGCCACCGCCAGGTCCCGGCCCGCCACGGTGATCTGGTCGGCGACGGCGAACATGCCCGCGTCGGGCATCTCCCGGGGCTCCGTACCGGGGGCCTCGATCTGCTGCGCGCGCGCCGAGAGTTCCCTGGCCAGGGTCAGGGCCTCGGCCGCTGCGCCCCGCTGGAGCCGGCTCTGCGGGGCCGCCCTCAGGTGGTCGGCGAAACGGTCCACGGCGGCGGTCAGCGGCGTCGTATCAAGCACGGTACGAACCCTAGCGGGTCGGTCGTTCACCGCGGGTGCGTAGTGGTTGCCCGCGCAGTTCCCGCGCCCCCTTCGGTACGTCCACCTCTGGCTGCGCTGTCCTGCTCGGTGCGCTGTCGTTCTGCGCAGTTCCCCGCGCCCCTGTCGGGGCCGTTCCGGTTCGGGTGCGCTGGCACGTGCGGGTGCGCTGTGGTTGCCCGCGCAGTTCCCCGCGCCCCCTTCGGGCGCGTCCTCCTGAGGGTTCACTGTCCTGCTCGGGTGCGCTGGTGTTTCGCGCAGTTCCCCGCGCCCCTTATCGGGGCCGCTTCCCGCGCGGGTGCGCTGTGCCGTGCGGATGGACGGACGACGGCGGCGAGGAGCGCCCGAGATCCAGGGGCGCGGGGAACTGCGCGGGCAACCACAGCGCACCGCGCGAGACAGCGCGCCTCCAGCGGAACGCACCCGTACAGGGGCCGCGGGGAAAAACGGAACGGCCCCGCGAACCGGAGGGGTTCGCGGGGCCGTCGCCGGAACTGACTAGTCGCTGCTCTGGAGGATGGCGATCAACCGCAGGAACTCCATGTAGATCCACACGAGCGTCAGCGTCATGCCGAACGCGGCCAGCCACGCCTCCTCGCGAGGCGCACCGTACGCGATGCCGTCCTCGACCTGCTTGAAGTCGATGGCCAGGAACGCCGCACCGAGCAGGACACCGACGATGCCCATGATGATGCCGAGCGTGCCACTGCGGAAGCCGAGGCCGTCACCGCCGCCGAACACCGCGAACAGCAGGTTCACGGCCATCAGCAGCATGAAGCCGAGCGCCGCCGCCATCACGAAGCCGTAGAAGCGGCGGTTGACGCGGATCCAGCCGGCCTTGTAGGCGACGAGGACCGCGGCGAAGACCGCCATCGTGCCGATCACGGCCTGCATCGCCGCACCGCTCGCGATGCGGTTGTCCACGATGCTGGAGATGACGCCGAGGAAGACGCCTTCCAGGGCCGCGTACGTCACGATCAGCGCGGGCGACGCCTTGCGCTTGAAGGACTGGACGAGGCCCAGCACCATCGCGGCGAGACCCGCGACGACGGCGACCCCGATGGACCGCGCGATGTTCGCGTCGTCCACGGGCAGCAGCGCCCAGGCCAGTGCGGCCGTGACGATGAGAATGCCGAGGGTCGTCCCCGTGCGCATGATGACGTCGTCCATCGTCATGCGTCCGGTGCCGGCCGGGGCCGACGAGCCGGTGCCCTGGAGGCCGTCCGGCTGGGCGTAAGGGTTCTGGGCGTACGGGTTCGTGGGCGCGGGGGCGCCCTGCGCGTACGGGTTGCCCTGGGTCTGGACGGCGGGTCCCCCGGCCTGCGGCGCGGCGTTGAACCCCGCGTAGCCGTTGTCGCGGCTGAACCCCCGACGCGAGAAGACCGGGTTACTGCTCCTCATTTCACTCCTCCATGGCCGCGCTGCGCGGCCTTGGCCTCAAGAGTAATGTGCGGGCAAAGCATCTCCCCTAGTGCCTAGGGAGGATCTTTCCCCTTCCGTTACGGAAGAACGCCCGGCCGTAGCCGTGTGTTCCCGCACGCTCACCTGTGCTTACCGTTCCCTCTTCAGTTTCCCGCGCCGCCCCGTTTCTCACCCGCGTCCCCGGTCCCGTCGGCGCGCCGAGGGGTCGCGTTCGTCACATGTGCGCCCCCGCGGCACCCGCGCCCCGTCCCGGGCGGCCACGGCCGTTCGACGCCACTCTCACCGACCGGGTGCCCACCCGCCACCGGACTCCCCCGTCCGGGGCGTCGGGCACCGTCCGCTGATCATTCCCGTAGGGCCGGAGTGAATTCCGCGGATTTCCGCGCCGCCGAAACACCGGCCCGGCGGTTCGTCACCGGCCCGGGGAAATGGCTCCGCCGGAGTGCCCCGCTTTCGGGTCCGGGAGAATCGCCCCCATGTCCGACACCAAGGCCGCCTCCCGCACCCTGCCCGCCCCGGCGACGGCGGCGCCCGGTCCCGGTGTCCACCCGCCGCGGCCGACCCTGCGGCGGGCCGCGCCCGCGCTGCTCGCCTACGCCGCGGTGCGGCTGACCGGCCTCGCGCTCCTCGCGGTGGTCTCGGCCGCCACGGACGGGGACGGGCTGCACCGGCTGAGCGGCCGTTGGGACGCCGTCTGGTACCAGCGGATCGCCGAGAACGGCTACGGGTACGAGGTCCGGCTCGCGGACGGCTCGGTCCACTCCGACCTGGCGTTCTTCCCGCTGCTGCCCACCCTGGAGCGGGGCCTGTCCGCCGTGCTCCCGCTGGACGTCGCGGGCGCGGGCCTCCTGGTGTCGTGGCTCGCCTCGCTGGTGGCCGCCTGGGGCATCTACGCCGTCGGCGCGCGGGCGTACGGGCCTCGGGCGGGCGTCCTGCTGGCCGCGCTGTGGGGGGCGTACCCGACCGCGTTCGTGCAGTCCATGGCGTACACCGAGACGCTGTTCACGGCGCTCGCGGCCTGGGCGCTGTACGCCGTCCTGACCGACCGCTGGATCACGGCCGGGCTGCTGTGCGCGGGGGCCGGGCTCACCCGGCCGACCGCGGCGGCGCTGATCGCGGCGATCGGGGTCACCGCACTGTGGCGGCTGGTGACCGCGTACCGCGCGGGCGAGCCGTTGCGCGGGCACGCGGGGATGATCGCCGGGGTCTGTCTGGCCCCGCTGGGCTGGCTGGCGTACATCGTCTTCGTCGCGGTGCACGAGGGCCGACCGTTCGCGTACTTCGACGTGCAGGCGGGGTGGAACAACCGGATCGACGGGGGCGTGGCGCTCGCCTCGTTCGTGGTGGAGCAGTTCGGCCGCAACGTCCTCGCGGGTCTCGGACTGTGCGCGGCCTTCGGCCTCCTCTTCTGGGCGGGGTGGCTGTGCCTGCGCCAACGGCAACCGCTCCCGGTCGTCGTCTACGGCACCGCGGTCGTGGTGATCTCCCTGATCGGGTCCGGGTACTTCGGCTCCAGGCCCCGGCTGATGATGCCGGCGTTCCCCCTGCTGCTCCCGGCGGCGGTGGCCCTCGCGGGGGTGCGGCGCGGGGCCCTGGCGGGGGTGGTCGTGGGTGCGGCGGCACTCGCCTCCGGTGCGTACGGCGCCTTCACCCTGCTCGGCCCCGGCCCCCCGTGAGCCGCCACCACGGGAACGGGCGGACGCCGCGTTCACCGCGGTCGCTCAGCGGCGGCGGGCAACTCGGCCCACACGCACTTCCCCCGACTCAGCCGGTCCACACCCCATCGACCACCGCACAGCGCGGCCACGATCGACAGTCCTCGCCCTGACTCGTCACCCGGGTCAGCGACGAACGACCGCGGTACCCGTCGCGACCGGTCCGCTACGGCGATCCGTACGCAGCGTTCGTCGCGCCGGGTCACGGTCAGTCGAACCGAACCGACCCCTGTGTGGACGACGGCGTTCGACACGAGCTCGGTGACCACCAGCCACGCCGTGTCCTCCACCGCGTCCGCCCCCCAGGCTCGAAGAGCCGAGGAGACCAGACCCCGTGCGACCCTCGCTGACTGCGGCGCCCTCGGTAGCGAGTGGGTGAACGCGGTCCTGTCGGCCGCTGGGCGCACGGGTGGGGCGGTCCCCCGGTCCTTGAGGGGCACCACGCACGTGACGATCAGGAGCCGACGCGGTGCCGTGCCGCCCCTCGATGTGTGGGTGCGCGCTGCCGCGTCCGGCGCCAGCTCCCGCCGCCTACTGTCCATGATCGTCTCCCTGAAGATGAGCTCTTGCAGCAAGGAGAACGCGTCCTTCGCCTAGCAGGCTTGCCCGTATGCAGCACACGCTGTCGTGATGCACGAGCTGCATACGGACTCGAACCGAAGTCACTACCTTGGGTATCCATGGGACGACCCCCTGCCACCGCATCCCGGGATCGGAGCATGGAGCAGACACCCCGTCACCGCAGCAACGGCCAGGCCATCAGAACCGCACGCCGAGAGCGTGGATGGACTCAGCGGCAGCTCGCGGACATGTGTGGATATAGCCAATCCACTGTCAGTCGCTTGGAGCGCGGACGCCAGTCAGCCAAGGACATGGACGTGCTCTCGATGGTCGCCGACCGGCTCGGCATCTCCCCGACCCTCCTCGGACTCGCGGGGAACGGCCCCTACGGTCACCGTGCAGACACCACTCGTCCGATGAACCGGCGTCAGCTCCTCGGCACGGCCGCCAGCTTGGGCCTGCCGCCGTCCGGCGACAGCTCGCGCCGTCGTCCCCTGAACCCTGCCGTCGTCGCTCATCTCCGCAGTCTCCGTGCCACCCTCGTCCAGTCCGACAGCCTCTACGGCCCGCACTGCGTCATCGGGGCGGTACGAGACCACCTCGCCGTGATCGAGGAACAGGTCCTCCCCTCGGCCTCGGGGCGCCTCCGCGCCGGTGTCCTCCGGACAGCCTCCGAATGGGCCGAGTTCGCCGGCTGGCTCCACGAGGACCTCGGGCAGCCGGAGGTGGGACTGTGGTGGTCCGACCGCGCCATGGAATGGGCACAGGAGGCGGACGACCCTGCGCTTCAAGCATTCGTCCTGATGCGCAAAGCCCAGCAGTCCGTCGGCCTGAACCAGCGACAGCGGGCCATCGGCTTGGCCTCGGCCGCACTGCGCGTCCGAGGCGATGTACCGGAACGCGTCCGGGCCTCCGCACACATTCAGCGGGCCCACGGCCATGCCCTGGCCGGCGACAGCACCGAGGCGGCCCACGCCATAGCGACCGCACACGAACTCGCCGCGGGAACCCGGGCCACCCGGGCTGACCAACTCGGAGGATTTTGCGTCCCCGCATACGTCGAGGCCCAAAGGGCAGCGTGCCAGCTACTCCTAGGCCATCCCGCCGAGGCAGTGGCGTCCTACCAACGAGCTTTGGATCACTGGCCCGGCAGCTACCAGCGGGAGCGGGGACTCCATCTCGCACGACTCGCCACCGCACACGCCGCCGACCGATCACCCGACGCAGCATGCGCTACCGCCGTGGAGGCACTGGAGATCATGCGCGAGACCGATTCGCGGCGCACGACGGCAGAACTGCGACGGGTCGTCACCGCCCTCACTCCGTGGCGGACCACCGGCGCGGTGCGGGGACTCGTCGAAGCGGTCGCAGCGATCTGACCTAGGCTCGCGCCTACCGAATCCCCGTGGGAGGGCCCGTGCGCAGCAGCGAGTTGGTCGGCACCGACGAATGGCACACCGTCGACGGACGGCCGTACGTCGTCTACAAGTACGCGGCCACTCTGGACGGGCGCATCGCCGCGGTGGACGGCACCAGTCAGTGGATCACCAGTGCGGAATCCCGTGCCGAGGTGCACGCGCTGCGGTCGGCGTGCGGGGCGACGGTGGTCGGCTCGGGCACGCAGCAGGCCGACGACCCCCACCTCGCGGTGCGTTCGGTGCGGGACGACCCAGGTCTGCGGGTGGCCGTGCCGGTCGAGGAACAGCCTTGGCGGGTGATCGTCGACACCCGTGCCCGTACGCCGGCCGACGCACGGGTGCTGGACGGGGCCGCGCCCACGCTGATCGCCGTCGCCGAGGACGCCGAGGCCACCCATCTGTGTGGCCTCGCCACGGTCGTGCGGCTGCCGCGTGCCGCGCGGGGAGGCGGTCTCGACCTGACGGCACTGCTAGGGGAGCTCCGGGACCGCGACGTACGGGGTGTGTTCCTGGAAGGCGGTCCGACACTCGCCGCGTCGTTCGTCTCCGCCGGGTTGGTCGACCGGATCATCGCCTACGTCGCGCCTGCGCTCCTCGGGCGCGGCAAGAGTGGACTCGAAGGCGGGACGATCGACACCATGGACGACATCCTCCGTTGCGAACTGCTGGACGTGGCCCGCTCCGGCCCCGACGTGCGGCTGGTCGCCCGGCCCGCACGCGCGCGGCGCTGAGTGCCGGGCGAAGTGGTCTGCCGTCGGCGGAGCACCCGCGGCGTTCCCCACCCCCGTGAAGGAGTCGTGCCCACCAGCCCGCTCGGCTGGTGGGGCGATCGTGTGAAGATCGGTGCCCGGAACCGGACTTGAACCGGTACGCCCCGCGCGGGGCAGCGAGGTTTAAGCTCGCCGTGTCTGCATTCCACCATCCGGGCTCAGGGCCATGGCTCCGTGACCAGGGGTCCGAGCCTAGCCGGACGGGTAGCCCGAACAGCCGAACCGAAGCCCGATGTTGTCTGATTTTATTGAGGTCTGAGGGAGCATCAGACACCGGGGCCCTCCCGTCCGCACCCAAAGATTGCCCTCATCCGTCGGCTCCCATGCCGAGCGTGAAATGACGGGAATTCACCGTCGGTGTAGGGGGTCGTTCAGTCGTTCGCGTGGGTTTCGGCCATCGCCCGGGGCGAAACGTCAACCCAACTCCTGCGCACACCACCCACACGAGTTGTCCGCGCCGTCTTCACCAAGCCACCGCACGCTGCCGCACGCCCCCGCGCACCGTCGCACACCGGCGCGTGGTGACCGCCGTCGGCGCTCGGAGGGGCGCGTGGGTGGCCGTCTCGCTCTGGCCCCCGTCAACGTGCCGGAGCCGTCACCACTCGCGCGCCTCGACCAGCCGCTCCGGATCGGCGTCCTCGAAGCCGTAGCACCCGGCCACGAGGAAGAACGCTTCGGAGATCTCCTCGCGCGCGACGGTCTCCAGTTCGCTGCCCTCCGCCTCGAACACCGACTCCAGGTCGTTGAACTCCTCCGTCGCGACGGCGGTGAGGGCGTACAACGCGGTCAGGTCCGCGGGGCGTTCGGACTCGATCCGCTCGCACAGCCGCAGCAGGACGGCGAGGCCCCGGTCGACCAGGTGGTCGGGGAAGTAGGCGTCGGTGTACATCCCGCCCAACAGCGCGGAGTCGGCGACAAGCGCGGCGACCCTCTCGTTGGCGACCTTCTCGTTGGTGACCGGCACGGCGGTCCCCCCTCTGCTCGGTGGTGCGCGCACGCACCGGGTGATGCACCGGGCGACCCGCGGAGCGCGCCGCTCCGGCTGCCCGGCACGGCACCACTGTGCACCGGGCCACTGACAGCCGCCCCGCCCCACCGGCACTGATGCCCGGGCCCGCCGCACCGCGGCGGCGGGCCCGGTCGCAGACGGGGGTCATCCCCAGGTATGACTCCGGGCGGTCCGGTGCGACCAAGGGTTGTCACCGGAACCGGAACAGCGGCTGACGCCACGGCCCGGATCGGCGGACAGGATGGAAGACGTCCCACCCCGAACCGACAGGGAGTGCCCTCCGTGACCACCACCTCCATCGCAGACCGCGCCACGGGTGTGGCCGCCCGCGCCACGAACCTGAGCAAGGTCTACGGCCAGGACGAGACCAAGGTGGTCGCGCTCGACCACGTCACGGTCGACTTCCACCAGGGCCAGTTCACCGCGATCATGGGCCCCTCCGGTTCCGGGAAGTCGACGCTGATGCACTGCGTCGCCGGGCTCGACAGCTTCAGCAGCGGCTCCGTCCGGATAGGCGAGACCGAGCTGAGCACGCTCAAGGACAAGCAGCTCACCCAGCTCCGCCGGGACAAGATCGGCTTCATCTTCCAGGCGTTCAACCTGCTGCCGACCCTGACGGCCCTGGAGAACATCACGCTCCCGATGGACATCGCCGGCCGCAAGCCGGACCAGCAGTGGGTGAACGCGGTCATCGACATGATCGGTCTGCGGGCCCGCCTCGGGCACCGCCCCACCCAGCTCTCCGGCGGTCAGCAGCAGCGCGTGGCCGTGGCCCGCGCCCTCGCCTCCCGGCCGGAGATCATCTTCGGTGACGAGCCGACCGGAAACCTCGACTCGCGCTCCGGCGCCGAGGTCCTCGGCTTCCTGCGCAACTCGGTGCGCGAGCTGGGGCAGACCGTCGTCATGGTCACCCACGACGCCGTCGCCGCCTCCTACGCGGACCGGGTGATCTTCCTCGCCGACGGACGGATCGTCGACGAGATCCACGCCCCCACGGCCGATGCCGTGCTCGACCGGATGAAGGCGTTCGACGCCAAGGGCCGCGTCAGCTGACCCACCGGGCTCCCCCGTCGCACCGCCCCGCAGCCCGGCCGCCCGTCGTACCGCCGTATCCCGCGGCCCTCACCCCAGGACTTCACTCATGTTCCGTACCGCCTTGCGCAACGTACTCGCGCACAAGGCCAGGCTGCTGATGACCGTGCTCGCCGTCACGCTCGGCGTCGCCTTCGTCTCCGGCACCCTGGTCTTCACCGACACCCTCGGCAAAGCCTTCAGCAGCCAGTCCGCCAAGAGCTACGACGACATCGCCGTGGTCGTCGCGGGCCCGGAGAAGGACGGCCAGCGGCTCGGCATCCCCGCGGGCACCCTCACCAAGGTGCAGGGCGTGGACGGGGTCGACGAGGTCACCGGCCGGGTCTCCGGCTTCGCCGGGGTCGCCGACGAGGACGGCAAGCTGCTCGGCGTCGGCTGGTCCAACACCGGGCGCAACTTCGCCCCCGACGAGAGCGGCAAGGACGCGGCGTTCGACTTCGTCCGGGGCGAGGGTCCCGCGCAGGACGGACAGATCGCCCTCGACAAGACCACCGCCGACAAGGGCGGCTACGCGGTCGGGGACACCGTGCGGGTCGCGACGACCGGAACGGTCCAGGAGTACGACCTCGCCGGCATCTTCACCACCGACGACGGTCAGGTGAGCGCGGGCGGCAGCCTCGTCCTGTTCGACACGTCCGTCGCCCAGGAGCAGTACCTGCGCCCCGGCCACTTCGAGAGCTTCACCGTGGCCGCGAAGTCCGGCGCCTCGGCGCAGCAGATCCTCGACGAGGTCAAGCCGCTGCTGCCCGAGGGCTCCAAGGCGAAGACCGCCGAGAAGGCGGCGGCCGACGAGGCCAAGATGATCAAGGACTCGATGAAGAACATGAACACGATGCTGCTGGCCTTCGCCGGCATCGCGCTGTTCGTGGGCATCTTCCTGATCGCCAACACCTTCACCATGCTGGTCGCCCAGCGCACCCGCGAACTGGCCCTGATGCGCGCCGTCGGCGCCTCCCGGCCGCAGGTCAAGCGCTCCGTGATCATGGAAGCCCTGTTCGTCGGCACGATCGCCTCGCTCATCGGCTTCGGCGTGGGCCTCGGGCTCGCCACCGGGCTGCGCTCCACGCTGAACGCCCTGGACATGAAGATCCCGGACGGTCCGCTGGTCGTCTCCGCCGCCGCGGTGCTGTCCGCGCTGGGCGTCGGCATCGCGGTCACCGTGCTCGCCGCCTGGCTGCCCGCCCGCCGCGCCGCGAAGATCCCGCCGGTCGCCGCGATGAGCAGCGTCCACGCGGTCGCCTCCGGCAAGTCCCTGCTGGTGCGGAACATCATCGGCGCCGTCCTCGCCGGTGCGGGCGCCCTCGCGATCACCGCGGGCGCGGCCCAGGGCAGCACCGGTCGCATGCTCATCGCCGTGGGCGCCTTCCTGACGCTCATCGGCTTCATCATCCTGATCCCGCAGCTCGCCCGCCCGGTGATCGCGGTGTTCCGCCCGCTGCTGACCAGGGCCTTCGGGGTCTCCGGGAAGCTCGCCGCGCAGAACGCCGTCCGCAACCCGCGCCGTACCGGTGCCACCGCCTCCGCGCTCGCCATCGGTCTGACCCTGGTCACCGGACTGACCGTGATCGGCGCCTCGATCGGCCAGGCGATCGACCGCACCACCACCGACCAGGTGCGCGGTGACTTCCGGATCTCCATGTCCAGCATGCACCCGTTGGACGACTCCTCGCTCGCATTGCTGGAGAAGGCCAAGGGCATCGAGGCCCTGTCGCCCCAGGAGGCGATCCAGGTGCGGGTCGAGGGCAAGGAGCGCCACGCCTCCGCGGTGACCGCGGACGGGGTCGACGAGGTCTACCACCTGCCCGTCGTGAACGGTTCGTTCGACGGGCTCGGCAAGGGGCAGATCGCCGTCGCCGAGAAGACAGCGGACAAGCAGGGCTGGAAGGCCGGCGACACGATCCCCGTCACCTTCGAGGGCAACGGCAAGAAGGACACGCAGCAGCTCACGATCGCCGCGGTCTTCGAGGACAACGACTTCGTCTCGCCCTACCTCCTGCCCCGCGAACTGGCCACCCCGTACCTGACGCAGTCCGCCATCCAGGAGATCTGGGTCAAGATGCAGGGCGGCACCACCGAGGCCAACGAGAAGGCCCTGGTGGACGCCCTCGGCAACAACCCGGGCATGAAGATCCAGGACCAGAAGGAGTTCCGCGACGAGATCGGCGGCATGATCAACATGATGCTGAACATCATGTACGGGCTGCTGGGAATGGCCCTGATCATCGCGATCCTCGGCGTCATCAACACCCTGGCCATGTCGGTGTTCGAGCGTCAGCAGGAGATCGGCATGCTGCGGGCCATCGGCCTCGACCGGCGGCGCGTGAAGCGGATGATCCGGCTGGAGGCGATCGTGATCTCGCTCTTCGGCGCCACCGTCGGCATCGCCCTCGGCTCCTTCCTCGGCTGGGCCATCGGCGAGACGGTCAAGGGCGAAATCCCGGGCTACGAGTTGGTCCTCCCGGGCGGACGGATCGTCCTCTTCCTGGCCCTGGCCGCGCTGGTCGGCGTGCTGGCCGCGATGTGGCCGGCGCGCAGCGCCGCCCGGCTGAACATGCTGACGGCCATCAAGACGGAGTAGCCCGCCCCGGGGCACCCCCCTCCCGCGGCGGCTGTTCCAGGGCCCCGGTACCGGTTTCCCGGTACCGGGGCCCTCCCGCACGCCCGTGACCCCCGGCGCGGGGAGTCCGGTCTCAGGGCACGGCGGGGGCGAACTCCCCGCCGGTCGGGCGTTCCGTCCAGATGCGGATGCGCAGCGGGAGACCGGACGCGCCGGACTGAGGGGTGCGCACCGCGAGGATCTGGTTGACGCCGATCCGGTTGCGCTCGAAGGACAGCGCGGACGCGGCCATGTAGAGCCGCCACACCCGGGCCCGCCCCGGGGAGACCAGCCGCAGGGCCCGCTCCCAGCCGGACTCCAGATTGGCCACCCAGCGGCGCAGGGTGAGGGCGTAGTGCTCGCGGATCGACTCCAGGTCCCGGACCTCGAAGCCGGCCCGTTCCAGGGCGCTCACCGTGGTGCCGACCGGTGCCAACTCACCGTCCGGGAAGACGTAGGCGTCGATGAACTCGTCCACCCGGTACGTCGTCTCGTCGTGCTGCGGACGGCGGGCGATCTGGTGGTTCAGCAGCCGCCCGCCGGGCCGCAGCAGGGCGTACAGGTCACGCGCGTACTCCAGGTACAGGTCCGCGCCGACGTGTTCGGCCATCCCGATGGACGAGATCGCGTCGAACGGCCCGTCCCGGACGTCCCGGTAGTCCTGGACGCGGATCTCCACCCGGTCGGCCAGCCCCTCCTCCGCGACCCGCTTGCGGGCGTACGCGGCCTGCTCCTGCGACAGGGTGATGCCGACGACCGTGGCCCCGTGCTCGCGCGCCGCGTGCAGCGCCATGGAGCCCCAGCCGCAGCCCACGTCCAGGAGTCTGGTGCCGGGGCGCAGGTCGAGTTTGCGCGCGACCAGTTCGAGCTTGTCCCGCTGGGCGTCCTCCAGGGTGCGGGCGCGCCCCGGGGCCGGGACGTCCCAGTACGCGCACGAGTAGACCATCGCCGGGCCGAGGACCAGCTCGTAGAAGTCGTTGCCGACGTCGTAGTGGTGGCTGATGGCCTGTTCGTCGCTGCGGCGGGTGTGCAGGTGGAGCCGGCCGGAGCGGTGGCGCTCCTCGTGCGGGGGCGACGGGGGCGGGAGGGGGCGGGCCAGGACGGCGAAGGTGCGGGCCGCCGAGCGGAAGGACGGGTCGCGCAGCGCGTCCAGCAGGCCGGGCGCCCGTTCGTCGCGGTCCCACAGGACGCCGGACAGCCGGTCCAGGGCCTCGTACAGGTCGCCCTCGACATCGATGTCCCCGGCGACCCAGGCCCGGGCGAGGCCCAGCTCCCCCGGCTTCCACAACAGCCGGCGCAGGGCCTTGCGGTGACGGATCACCAAGGTGGGGGCGGGGGTGGCGTCCTGGTCGGTTCCCGTGGCCGGCGGGCCGGACTCCGAGCCGTCCCAGGCACGGATGCGGAGCGGGAACGGGGCTCCCAACAGGCGTTGCGCGAGGTTCTGGAGCTGACGGGCAGCGTGCTGCATCGCGATGTCCTTACGTGGCGGGGCCTGGTGATGGTCCATCACCACGTAAACACCGGGTCGGGGGCCGTACAGTCCCGTCGTGGGGTCGTGCGGGTCGGTTTTTCGCCAGCACCCTCCGGGTGGCGGAATCCGTTCGACGGGGCCCCGCCGAGTGGCGCTGCGGGCACCGACACGGGTCCGCGGGCCGCGGCAGCCGTGGGCCCGGCCGGGTACGACTGTGGGGCCGTCCGCACCACGGATGGCGGACGGCCCCACAGTCGTACACGAGCAAGGAGCGACCAGCGGGTCAGGCGCTGAGCTTCTCCTGCTTCTCCTGCTTCGCCACGGGCGGCGGAGTCGGCTTCGCGGCCTCGTAGAACTCCTCGCGCGGCGTCTCGATCGCACCGAGCGAGACGACCTCGCGCTTGAGGAACATGCCGAGGGTCCAGTCGGCGAAGACCCGGATCTTGCGGTTCCAGGTCGGCATGGCCATGCCGTGGTAGCCACGGTGCATGTACCAGGCGAGCCGGCCGCGCAGCTTGATCTTGAACTTGCCCATGACGATCATGGCCACGCCCTTGTGCAGGCCGAGGCCCGCGACCGCGCCCTTGTTGGCGTGGCTGTACTCCTTCTGCGGGAAGCCCCGCATGCCGGAGATGACGTTGTCGCCGAGGAGCTTGGCCTGGCGCAGCGCGTGCTGGGCGTTGGGCGGGCACCAGGCGTTCGGGTTCCCGGCCTTGCGCGCGGCGACGTCGGGCACCTGCGCGTTGTCGCCGGCGGACCAGATGTAGTCGCTGCCCTGCACCTGGAGCGTGGTCTGGGTGTCCACGTGGCCGCGCGGGCCGAGCGGCAGGCCGTAGTGGGCGAGCGCGGGGTTGGGCTTCACGCCGGCGGTCCACACGATGGTGTGGGACTCGACCTCAAGGCCGTTCTTCAGCACCACGTGGCCGTCGACGCAGGACTCCATCGAGGTGTTGAGGTAGATCTCCACCCCGCGGCCCTCAAGGTGCTCCTTGCCGTACTTGCCGAGCTTGGGTCCCACCTCGGGCAGGATCTTGTCGGCGGCGTCGACGAGGATGAACCGCATGTCCTCGCGGGAGACGCTGGTGTAGTACTTGGCCGCGTCCCGGGCCATGTCCTCGACCTCGCCGATGGTCTCCGCGCCGGCGAAGCCGCCGCCGACGAAGACGAAGGTGAGCGCCTTGCGGCGGACCTCCTCGTCGGTCGTGGAGTCGGCCTTGTCGAGCTGCTCCAGGATGTGGTTGCGCAGGCCGATGGCCTCCTCGACGCCCTTCATCCCGATGCCCTGCTCCGCGAGACCCGGGATCGGGAACGTCCGGGAGACGGCACCGAGGGCGATCACCAGGTAGTCGAAGGGCAGTTCGTACGCGTCACCGACGAGCGGCGCCACGGTCGCGACCTTGCGGTCCTGGTCGATGGTGGTGACCCGACCGGTGAGGACCTCCGCCTTGGGGAGCACGCGCCGCAGCGGGACGACGACGTGCCGCGGGGAGATGCTGCCGGCGGCGGTTTCGGGGAGGAAGGGCTGGTACGTCATGTACGAGCGCGGGTCGACGACCGTGACCGTCGCCTCTCCGTACCGCATCTTCTTGAGGATGCGGCTCGCCGCGTACAGACCTACGTACCCACCGCCTACTACGAGGATCCTGGGACGCTCCGTGGTGCTCATGGCATCGAGTATCCACCCGCCACGGAGGGGTACTTAGTGCGCCCCTTCACAAGGATCACTGCCCCCTCTGCTATAGTGCCCGACCCGCGTGACGGAGGTCATGCGCGCCGGGGGGAACCCTGCGCCTCCTCGGTACGTTGGGTCACCCCTGTCAATACCGCCTGAGCTGCACTATCGACCCCTCGACCCGGCACCGCGACCCCCTTGATCCGGACCCGTGCCACACGCCGGGAACACCCCACAGTCACCCGACTCGGGACCTTGGACCCATAAGCAGGGGTCTTGGGGGCCTCCAGGGCGCCCGCCAGGGGTTTTTTCCTTGTGAAGAACTTCACGAACTTTCTCGCAGAGGGTGGCCGGAACGCTTCGGGACGGCGCGTTCACGGCCCCCGGACGACCCCCGAACGGCCCGCCGCGACCTCGACCGCCGACCCCGACCGGTGACCCCGACCGGTGACCTCGACCGGCGATCCGTCGGCGCGGGTGAACCGGGGCGCCCCAGAGGCGAACGAGGAAGAGCCATTCGCTGCTCATTCGTCACGCAATACTCTTCGCTTTGCTTGAAGATGCTCATAAGTGCCGGTTATCGTGCAACTTCGCGCATCCATTGCGCCCGGATGCATGGCCGGCCCTCTCTAAGGAGCGCTCCCGTATGCCCACCACAGCGCCGTCCCGCACCACGACCGGGGGTCGCCATGCCTGACGGGACCGACCGACACGACTGCGTCATCGCCCTGGACGTCGGCGGGACGAGCATGAAGGGAGCCCTGCTCGGCCGCGACCTGGAGGTGCTGGACACCGTCCGCCGGGCCACGCCCCGCGCCTCGGGCCGGGATGCGGTGGTCGCCGAGATCACCGCCGTGCTGCGGACCCTGGAGGCCCGTGCCACCACGCACGGCATGGCCGTGCACGGCGCCGGGGTGGTGGTTCCCGGCATCGTCGACGAGGAGAGCCGGACCGCCGTCTACTCGGCCAACCTCGGCTGGCGCGACCTGCCCCTCGGGGACCTACTCGAAGGAGCCCTGGGCCTCCCGGTGGCCCTGGGGCACGACGTGCGGGCCGGCGGAGTCGCCGAATGCCGTCTCGGTGCGGCCCGGGGCGCTCGGGACGCCTGGTTCGTGCCCATCGGCACCGGGATCGCCGCGGCCGTCATCTGCGACGGCCGGCCGCTGCGTGCCGGTGGCTACCTGGGCGAACTCGGCCACGTCCTGGCCGAGCCCGGGGGGAAGCCCTGCGGGTGCGGCGCCCGGGGGTGCCTGGAGACGATCTCCTCGGCCGCTGCGGTCGCCGCGGCGTACGGCGCCCGCTCCGGGCGCCGGGTCGAGGGCGCCGCGGCGGTGGCGGCACTGCTGGAACGCGACGACCCCGACGCCCGGGTGGTGTGGGACCGGGCCGTCGACGCGCTCGCCGCGGCACTAACGACGGTCACGACGCTGTTCGCACCCCAGGTCATCGTGGTGGGCGGCGGCCTCGCCGAAGCCGGTGGGTTGCTGCTCGACCCGCTGCGGTCCGCCGTCGCCCGACGGCTGACCTTCCAGCGGCGACCCGAACTGGTGCTCGCCGCGCTCGGCGACCTAGCGGGGTGCCTGGGTGCCGGCCTCGCCGCCTGGGACACGAAGGACGGCGGGGCGCCGGCCCGGCAGTCCGAGGAGACCCCGTCGAGCGTGGCGTCATGATCCTCACGGTCACGCTCAACGCCGCGCTCGACGTCACGTACCAGGTCGACGCCCTGGTCCCGAACAGCTCGCACCGCGTCAACACGTCGTTCGCCCGCGCGGGGGGCAAGGGGGTCAACGTCGCCCGCGTCCTGTCCGGGCTGGGCGTCCCCGCCGTCGTGACCGGCCTCGTGGGCGGCCCGACCGGCCGGGCGATCCGGGACGACCTCCGCGCCGCGCGGCTGCCCGACGAACTCGTCCCCATGCCGGGGGACTCGCGCCGCACGGTGACGGTGGTCTCCGCGGAGGACGGCGACGCCACCGTCTTCAACCAGACCGGCCCCGGCGTCGACGCGGAGACCTGGGAGCACTTCACCGCACGGTTCACCCGGCTCGTCCGCGACGCCCGGGTGGTCGTCCTCTCCGGAAGCCTCCCGCCCGGACTGCCCTCCGACGCGTACGGACGACTCGTCCGCCTGTCCGCCGCGGCGGGCGCCGAAACGATCCTGGACACCAGCGGAGGCCCGCTCCTCGCGGCCCTGACGGCACGTCCGACCGTCGTCAAGCCCAATGCCGCGGAGATCGCCGAGGTCACCGGAGACGCCGACCCCCGGTCCGCGGCTGCGAGCCTGCGGAGCCTCGGTCCCCGGTGCGTGGTGGCGTCGCTCGGCCCGGACGGTCTCCACGCCGTCACCCCCGAGGGGAGCTGGCGGGCCGTTCCCCCACGGAAGTTGGCGGGCAACCCGACCGGAGCCGGGGACGCCTGCGTGGCGGCGATCGCCGCCGGACTCCTCGCCGGTGAGCCGTGGCCGGCCGTCCTGCGCGAGGCGGTGGCCCTCTCGGCAGCCGCCGTTCCCTGCCCGCTGGCCGGCGACTTCGACGCCGCCCTCTACGAGCGGTTCCGCCGCACGGTCCCCGTGGAGGGCCTCGGAGCCGCCACCGGCCCCTGACCGGAACGCCCGCCGCGGTGGGCGTTCGCGGTGACGGCGATCCCCGGGAAGGGATCGCCGTCACCGCGGAGGGAACTACGCGCCCGGAACGTCGCGGAACGTCCTCCACGCGACCAGGGACGAACGGAACCACACCCAGCCCCGTCGTTCCCAGGCCACGGGCTGCACCGCCAAGCGGTCCGCGTAGTCGTCCCAGACGGTGGCCCCGGACGCGGCCCACGCCTTCTCACCGACGCCGGCGAGGCGGGGCAGCAGCAGGAACTCCAACTCGTCGCGGTCCTCGACCGTCTCGCACCACACGGCCGCCTCCACCCCGGCGAGTCCCGCGTCGTCGTCGACCTGCGGAGTCTCGTCGACCGGGTCCCACTCGACGAACTCCCGCAAGGTGACCGCCGGGTAGTACTGGAGGCCGACCCGACTGCGCAACGGGTCCTGTGCGAGGTCCGTGGAGGGCTCGCCGTGCGGGCGGTCCAGATAGAGCCGGGTGGAGGGCGAGGCCAGGATCGGGGCACCCTTCGAGACGGCCCGGGGAACGTCGTCGAGGGCGGTGGTCAACGCCTGCGTGATCAGGGGCAGCAGATCGGCCGGCACCGCTCCCGCGAGGGGCCCCTCGGGAGACGTCAGCGTCCCGTCCGCCAAGTGGCCCCGTACGGACTCCGGCTCGATCCAGTACTGGACGAGGTCGTCCGGGCCGACCCCCGCGCGCGCGATCTCCTGCCAGCCCACCACCCGCCGACCGTGCCGTTTGACCGCCGCCATCGCGTGGTCGACGAAACGCGCATGCGCCTCGTCCGCCATGCCGAAGGTCTCGTCACCCCCGCCCCGATGTGGACGAACGCACTGGGCGCAGCGGCAGATCCGGGCCATCAGCCGGCTCGACGCCATGCGCATCCTGACCGCACTCACGGCGCTCGGCGACGACCCGTACCGTGAGGACGCCGACATCAAGAAGCTTGCCGGCCCTTCAGGTCTCTACCGGCTCCGAGTCGGCAACTTCAGGGTCGCGTACCAGGTCAACGACGGTGAGCTCGTCGTTCTCGTCGTCAAGGTGGGTGACCGGCGGAACGTCTACCGCAACCTCTAGCGTCCCGCCACCTACCCGCCGAGCGCCGCATGGAACGCGATGCCGTCCAGGATGTCGTGTTCGCTGACGACGACCTCGTCCGCGCCGATGCGCTCCATGAGCGCGAGCAGCACCAGCGCACCGGCGCCGATCACGTCGACGCGCCCGGGGTGCAGCACCGGTATCGCCGCGCGCTCGGCGTGCGTGGACGTCAGCAGGCGCTCGGTGATCTCCCGGACCCGTGTGTACGGGACGCGGGCGTGGTGGATCGCGGCGGAGTCGTACTCCGGCAGGTCCAGGGCGATGGCGGCGACCGTCGTCACCGAACCGGCGAGGCCGACCAGGGTGCGGGCCCCGCGCAGCGGAACCGTCTGCTCCGCGAGGTCGAGCGCGGCTTCGACGTCCGCGCGGATCGCCGCCACCTGCGCCGCGGTCGGCGGGTCGGTGACCGTGCCGTCCTGGACGAGGTGACGTTCCGTCATCCGGACGCAGCCGACGTCCACCGAGCGGGCCGCCCGTACGTGCTCCTCGCCGACGACGAACTCCGTGGAGCCGCCGCCGATGTCCACCACGAGGTACGGCTTCGCCAGGTCGGTGCGGCCGGACAGCTCACGGGTGGCGCCGGTGAACGAGAACTCCGCCTCCTGGTCGCCCGTGATCACCTCCGGCTCGACGCCCAGGATGTCCAGGACGCCGCGGACGAACGCGTCGCGGTTCTCCGCGTCGCGGCTCGCCGAGGTCGCCACGAAGCGCAGCCGCTCGGCGCCGTGCTCCTTGATCACCGCCGCGTACTCGCGGCACGCGGCGAAGGTCCGCTCCAGCGCCTCGGGGGCGAGACGGCCGGTGCGGTCCACGCCCTGGCCGAGGCGGACGATCGTCATCCGGCGGTCGAGGTCGACCAGCGTGCCCGTCACCGGGTCCACGTCGGCGACCAGCAGCCGGATCGAGTTGGTGCCGCAGTCGATCGCGGCCACCCGGGTCACCGCTGGCCCCCGGCGACCGGCTCGGGCGCTGCGGCGGTGTCCGTCACGGGCGTCACGCAGGGGCCCTTGCGCCACCACTCGGGCAGCATCTCGATGGCCTCGTCACCCAGCGGGTTCACTCCGGGGCCGGCCGCCAGCGAGTGGGCGACCAGGACGTGCAGGCACTTCACCCGGTCGGGCATCCCGCCCGCGCTGGGGAAGCCCGTCAGCTCCTCGATCTCGTCGCGGCGCCGGACGTAGTCCTCGTGCGCGGCCCGGTAGGCGGCGGCCAGCTCCGGGTCGGTGGCGAGGCGCTCCGTCATCTCCTTCATCACGCCGCTGGCCTCCAGCGTGCCGATCGCCGAGTTGGCGCGCGGGCACGTCAGGTAGTAGAGCGTCGGGAAGGGGGTGCCGTCGGGCAGCCTCGGTGCCGTCTCCACGACGTCCGGCAGGCCGCAGGGGCAGCGGTGCGCGATGGCGCGCAGACCGCGCGGGGGCCGTCCGAGCTGCTCCTTGAAGGCGGCGACGTCGGTGTCGGTCGGCTCGGTGCGCGGGGTGGTCGGCGGAGGGGTGTGCATGCCTGGGGCTGTGTCTTTCCGTATCGGGCGCTCCCCCGGGGGTTCCCGGGGCGTCGGGCGTCGGGTGGGGTCAGGGGGACGGGGCGGGGGCCCCGTCGGCCCGGTCGAGGGCGCCCCAGAGGGTGGTGTACCAGGCGCGGTCGGCGGAGCCCCGGTCGGCCCGGTGCTCCTCGTCCGCGCGCGGGTCGACCACCGTGTAGCCGATCTCGCCGGGCATCACGTAGTGCAGCCGCTCCCTTATGCGCTGCTCGGCGTAGGCGTCGTCCCGCCAGCGGGCCTTGTCGTCCCGGAGCTGTTCGACGCGGGCCCGGGCCTCTTCCTGTTCGCGGAGCTGGTCGGCGATGTCGGCGCGCTGCGAGACGTACTGCCGCATCGGGAAGGCCAGCGCGACGATCAGCGAGCACAAGACCAGGGTCAGCAGGGCGGCCCGGCCGGTGAGGCGGGAGCGGCGGGCCTGGCGGCGGGTCTGGGAGCGGTAGACGCGGGCGGCGGTCTGCTCGCCGAGCACCCGCAACCTGGTCGCGGTCGAGAACCGGTCCCGGTCCTTGACGGCCATCTCTCGGCCTCCCCGTCACTCCCGTGATGTGCGTACGTCCCCGCACACGGTACGGGACCGGGTGCGGGGACGTCCCGCAGCCACCGCGTCCGGCCCTCGGGTCGGGGGCCGGACGGGGTGGTCGTGCGTGTCGTGCGATCAGCCCTTGAACCGCGGGAAGGCGCTGCGGCCCGCGTACACGGCGGCGTCGTCGAGGATCTCCTCGATGCGCAGGAGCTGGTTGTACTTGGCGACGCGCTCGGAGCGGGCCGGGGCTCCGGTCTTGATCTGGCCGCAGTTGGTGGCGACGGCGAGGTCGGCGATGGTGACGTCCTCGGTCTCGCCGGAGCGGTGGCTCATCATGCACTTGAAGCCGCTGCGCTGGGCCAGCTCCACGGCGTCCAGGGTCTCGGTCAGCGAACCGATCTGGTTGACCTTGACGAGCAGGGCGTTCGCGGAGTTCTCCTCGATGCCGCGGGCCAGGCGCTCCGGGTTGGTGACGAACAGGTCGTCGCCGACCAGCTGCACCCGGTCGCCGAGGCGCGCGGTGATGCCGTTCCAGCCCGCCCAGTCGTCCTCGAACAGCGGGTCCTCGATGGAGACGAGGGGGTACGCGTCGACGAGCTCGGCGTAGTAGTCCGTCATCTCGGCGGCGGTGCGCTCCTTGCCCTCGAAGAGGTACACGCCGTCCTTGTAAAACTCAGAGGCGGCGACGTCGAGCGCCAGGGCGACCTGCTGGCCGGGGACGTAACCGGCTTCCTTGATCGCTTCGAGGATCAGGTCCAGGGCCTCGCGGTTGGAGCCGAGGTTCGGGGCGAAGCCGCCCTCGTCGCCGAGGCCGGTGGCGAGGCCCTTCGACTTCAGGACCTTCTTGAGGGTGTGGTAGACCTCGGTGCCCCAGCGCAGGGCCTCGGAGAAGGACTCGGCGCCGATCGGCGCGATCATGAACTCCTGGATGTCCACGTTGGAGTCGGCGTGCGAGCCGCCGTTCAGGATGTTCATCATCGGCACCGGCAGGAGGTGCGCGTTGGGGCCGCCCAGGTAGCGGAACAGCGGCAGGTCGCTGGCCTCGGAGGCGGCGTGCGCGACGGCGAGCGAGACGCCGAGGATGGCGTTGGCGCCGAGCGAGGACTTGTCCGGGGTGGCGTCCAGGTCGAACATGGCCTGGTCGATCAGGCGCTGCTCGGTGGCGTCGTAACCGACGAGCTCCGGGCCGATCTGCTCGATGACCGCGAGGACGGCCTTCTCTACGCCCTTGCCGCCGTAGCGGTTGGCGTCACCGTCACGCAGCTCCAGGGCCTCGAAGGCACCCGTGGAGGCGCCGGACGGTACGGCGGCACGGCCGGTGCTGCCGTCATCGAGGCCCACCTCGACCTCGACCGTGGGATTGCCTCGGGAGTCCAGGATTTCCCGGGCTACGACGACGTCGATGGACGGCACGAGCATCTCCTTCTGGGATGTGACGCAGTGATGCGGGGCCGGTGGCCCCGCCGCCCCTGAGCCTAACGGCCCCCGGGGCTTCGGCCACCCGGCCACCCGGCTCGTGGACAAACGGAAACCAAATTGTTCCGTCGGCAAACAAATGTGCTCGGGGTGCTACACCTGAGCCCCGACGCGTTCGGGGCGCAACGCGTCCCCGGCCGGCCGGGGACGCACCGCCGCCCCGGTGCACGGGGGCGGCGCACCGGGGCGGACTGACCCGAGGGGACGGGTTCCCGGCCGGGCCGGGGCGCGGCCCGGGACCGGGTGTGCGGCTCACGGCCGGGGCGGGCCGGAGCCGGGAGTGGTCCCGTGGGGCCCGTCGGGCCCGGCGGTGACCACCGGTTCAGCGGGGGTCAGGAGAGGTGGAGCTGCTGGCCCGGGTAGATGAAGTCGGCGTCGTCGACGATGTCGTCGTTCAGCTCGTACAGCTTCTGCCAGCCGCCCTTGACGCCCTCGGCCTCGGCGATGGCGCTGAGCGAGTCGCCGCTGACGACCTTGTACTCGCCGTCGCCCTTCGCGACCTTCTTGCCGGTCGGGGTCTCGACCGTCTTGGTCGGCGCGGCCGGCTTGGCGGGCTGCGCCGGGGCGGCCGGGGCGCGGTCCTCGGCGCGGGAGGCGCGCTGCTCGGTCTGCTGCGGCTGCTGCTGCTTCGGCTGGGCCTGCTGCACGGGGGCGCTCTGCTGCGGCTGCTGGGTCTGCGGCTTCGGCTGCTCGGCGGCGCCGCCACCGTAGGGGGCGCTGGAGAGGCCGACGCCACAGCTCGGCCAGGCACCCTTGCCCTGGCCGGCGAGGACCTTCTCGGCTATCTCGATCTGCTGGGCCTTGGTGGCCAGGTTCGCGGAGGGCGCGTACTTGGTTCCGCCGAAGGCGGCCCAGGTGGAGGCGGAGAACTGGAGGCCGCCGTAGTAACCGTTGCCGGTGTTGATGGACCAGTTGCCGCCCGACTCGCACTGGGCGACGCGGTCCCACTCGGCGGCGGTGGCGGCGGACGCACTGGTCGCCGTCAGCAGCGGGGCGGCGACGGCCGCTCCGGTGACCCCCGCGAGGGTGACGATACGAGTGGCCTTGCTGGGCTTGCGGTGCTTGCCCTTGCCGGAAAGCAGCATGAAGACATCCCCTCACCGACGCCATACGAGGTGAGCTGTCGGGTTCGGGCCGAGTGAGTGCCCGGCCGCGCGTCCAGCGCGCGGCTCCACCCCTAGCCGTCCGGTCGTCTCCCGGGGAGTCTCGTCGACTCCCCGAACGACCCCGTCCGGCGCTTACCTTGGGTCCCCCGCTCCTGCCCACGGCGCTTCACGCGTCGAGTTTCCCGAACTTCCGTCGGCAGGATTCGGCGTGACGGAGGTCGGTGCCCGCATTGGCGAACGGCCATGACCGTAGGCATGGGGCGGGCCGAAACTCAAAGCTCAGCCGGGTCGATGAGACCCATGTCTCACTTCCGCCCCACACCTCAAAACGGACATTAAGGAGCGAACTACTGCTTCTTTTCGGTGGCTTCGGGCGCCAGGTCAAGGCTCTGGCCAGGGAGGATGAGGTCGGGGTCCGTTCCGACCGTGCCCTTGTTGCCGTCGTAGAGGGTCGACCAACCCCCTTCGACACCCTGGGAGTCGGCGATCGCCGACAGGTTGTCACCGGACTGCACCGTGTACGACTTGTCCAGTTCGTCACGGGATGCACTGCTGCGCGAGGCGTGCTCCGCCGCGGTGTCGCCCTCCCGGGAGGCGGCGGCCTCCTCGGCCGCCGGGGCGCCGCGGTGACGGCCCGAACCCTCCTTCGCCTCCGCCGTCGTCGAAGCGTCCGCAGCCGCCTCGGAGGCGCCTGACGAGGGGGACGAGGAGCCGGGCTCGGCCGACTCGCTGCCAGTGCCCGTACCGGGCGTCCCGTCTGCCGGGTCGCCGCTCGACGAGGACTCCCCGGGGGACGCCTCGGACGACGGGGAGGAACTCGACGAGTCCGAGGGGTCGGCGGAGTCCGAGGGTCCCGAAGAACCCGTGGCGCCGGGGGAGGTGGCGCCGTCGGAGGGAGCCGCGGAACCGGAGGCGTCCTCCGAAGCGCTCGGCGAGGTCGAGGAACCGGGTTCCGTCGTCTCCGCCGGTCGGGGGGTCTGGGACGCGGGCCGGTCCGCGGTGGAACGGGACCCGTCCGACTTGCCGGCGGCCACCCCGCCCGGGGCGGTGTCGATGACCGCGCTGCCCTTGTTCCCCTTGTCCGACTTGGACGGAACGCCCGGGTCCACGGCCGCCGCCGGGCCGCCCTTGACGAGGCCCACGGCTTCGCCGCACCCCGGCCAGGCGGTGGGTCCCTGCGCGGCCAGGATGCGCTCGCCCACGGTGATCTGCTGGGACCGGCTGGCCTGGTCGGGGCTGACCGCGTAGGTGAGCCCGCCGTGCTTCTCCCACGCCTCCTGGGTGAGCTGGAGACCGCCGTAGAAGCCGTTGGCGTCGTTCGCGCTCCACGCGCCGCCGCTCTCGCACTCCGCGAGCCGGTCCCAGGTCGCTGCCTCCGCCGCGGTCGCACCGCTCGCACCGAGCAGCGGAAGGACGATCGCGGAGCTGGTCACCCCGGCCGCAACGACCAGAGGGGGGGCCTGTCGGGGGCGTCGATGACGACCGTTCCCGGAGAGCATGCGGTGGCCTTTCGTACGACAGCAGGACCGAACACGGCGGCTGGGGGCGGCCGATTCGTCGTGAAGGTAGCCGGAGTCGAACGCCTGTCACAAGTCAATGCAGCGCAGATCACGCAGGCATCACGGAACTGATCTGACGTCACCACTGCTGGTCACGGCGGCCGGAGCGAACCGCACGGGCAACGTCCGCAGGCCCCGCATGATCAGGCCGCCGCGCCACCGCAATTCCTCCGGAGCGGCGGCGAGTTGCAGGTCAGGGAGCCTGCGGAGCAGGGTGACCAGCGCGGCGCGACCCTCCAACCGGGCCAGTGGCGCGCCGAGGCAGTAGTGGATTCCGTGGCCGTATCCGAGGTGCGGATTGTCGCGCCGGGTCAGGTCCAGGGTGTCGGGCCGGTCGAAGCGTTCCGGGTCGCGGTCCGCCGCCGCGAGCACCACCAGCACCGGGTCCCCCCGCTCGATGTCCCGGCCGCCGAGGCGCAGCGGTTCGGTGGCGAACCGCCAGGTGGCCATCTCCACCGGGCCGTCGAACCGCAACAGTTCCTCGACCGCCGTGTCCAGCAGCGGGGAGTCCTCCCCCTCCTCGGCCAGCGACCGCTGGAGCAGTGCCCGCTGCTCGGGGTGGGTGAGCAGGGCGAAGGTGCCGTTGCCGATGAGGTTCACGGTGGTCTCGAAGCCGGCGAACAACAGGATGAACGCCATCGCCGCCGCTTCGCCCTCGGTGAGGTGCTCGCCGTGGTCCGAGGCGCGGATCAGACCCGAGATCAGGTCGTCGTCGCCCGCTGCGCCGAGGGTCTCGCGCTTGCGGTGGATCAGCTCCACCAGATAGCCGCGCATCTTCTTCACCGAGCGGGCGACACCGCCCCGGGGCCCGCCGCCGTGGCGGATCATCATGCCCGCCCAGTCCCGGAAGTCGTCCTGGTCGTCGGCGGGCACGCCCAGCAGGTCACAGATGGCGTAGATGGGCAGCGGGAACGCGAACTCGTGGATGAGGTCCGCTTCGCCGCGCTCGGCAAAACCGTCGATGAGGCGGTCCGTCAGCTCCTGCACCCGGGGCGCGAACGCGGCCACCCGGCGCGGGGTGAACGCCTTGGAGACCAGGCGCCGCAGCCGGGTGTGGTCGGGCGGGTCGATGTTGAGCAGATGCGTCATCAGCTCGGCCTTGCGTTCGCCCGGGATGCCCGTCTTGCCCTTGGCGTGTTCCGGCTCCTCGTGGTGCGCCGGGTTCTTGCTGAGCCGGGCGTCGGCGAGCGCCTGCCGGGCGTCGGCGTAGCGGGTCACGAGCCAGGCTTCGACCCCGCTCGGCAACCGGGTGCGGTGCACGGGGGCGTGCTCCCGGAGCCAGGCGTACGCCGGGTACGGGTCGGCGGCGAACTCCCAGGTGAATAGGGGCGGCGCCGGCTCGCCCTGCGCCCCGGCCGGGTGGCTGGGCACGGACACCGCGCTCAGCCGTCCGCGCCGGCGCCCCGGCCCTGCTCGGCGTGTTCGGCCTGCTCCGTGCTGCGGCTCTGCTCTGTGCTGCGGCTCTGCTCCGTGTGCTCGGCGACGCGGATCGCGTCGCGGTAGGCGCGGGCGGCGGCGCGCAACGCGGCCTCCGGGTCGGTGCCCTCCGCCTCGGCGCGCACGGCCATCGCCAACAGGGCGTAGCCGAGGTCGTCGCCGGTGGGCAGCGGCACGTCCAGACCGCGGGAGCGGACCCGGGAGGCGAGCTTGGCGGCGAGCGCGAGGCCCGGCTGCCCCAGCGGCACGCCGTCGGTGACCGAATCGCGGCGCTTCTCCTGCGCCTTGGTGCGCAACCACAGCTCGCGGACGTCCTCGGGGGTCGTCGCGGTGGCGTCCCCGAAGACGTGGGGGTGGCGGTGGATCAGCTTGGCGACGATCCCGGCCGCCACGTCGTCGACGGAGAACGGAGCGGACTCGTCCTCCTCGGCGATGCGGGCGTGGAACACCACCTGGAGGAGGACGTCTCCGAGTTCTTCGCGCAGTTCGTCCCGGTCACCGTCCTCGATGGCCTCGACGAGTTCGTACGCCTCCTCGATGCCGTACTTGGCGAGGTCCCGGTGGGTCCGCAGCGAGGACCAGGGGCAGTCCAGACGGATGCGGTCCATGACCTGGACGAGGTCCAGGAGTCGGGCACCCGGCAGGTCGTAGGAGGCCGGCAGCAGCTCCAGGTCCGGCATGGTGGTGCGACCGGAACCGGCGAGCCGGGCCAGGCCGTCGGTGAGCGGCGACTCCCCCTCGCCCTGGGCGAGGACGACCACCGTGCGGCCCGCCGCTTCGCCGACCAGTTCCCGGGCGTCGGGGACGGCGATCTCGACCTCGACCCCGGCCTCCCGTAGATAGGGGAGCTGGGGGTGGTCCGGGTCGGCGCACAGCACCCGGTCCGCGGAGCGCAGGGTGTGCCAGGCGGTCCAGGACAGCAGGCCGGGGGCGACTCGATGGCTGGTGGTGACCAGGACGATCCGGCCCGCGGACCCGGTGCCGGTCACGTTGTTCTCACTCACCCGACGAACCTAGCCCACCCCGGGGCGGGGTGCCGGAAGGGGCCCCCGCCCGGGGTGCGGATCAGGTAACGGTGGCCGCCGGGCTGGGCTGGGTGACCGTGCGCACCCACGGGGTGGACCCGTCGACCCGGCCGACCCGACCGTTCTCGGCGACCGCCCACTTCCCGTACCGGGGGTTGAGGCGGACGTCCAACTCGTCGGAGGCCTTGGAGAGCGCCTTCCAGAACGCCTTCTGGCCCGCTTCGGTGTTCATGTCGGCGCCCAGTCGCTCGGACAGCTTCTGCGCGCCGATCTCGGTGCGCAGGCTGGCGTCGAGCTGGCTCGGGGGCACGTTGTACTGCTGGAGCCAGGCCGCCCGCAGGCCCTGCTCGCCGCCCGCCTGCCGGGCGAGCCCCTTGCGGAGCTGCTGCACGTCCTTGCGGGACACCTCGACCCCGGCGTTGGTGACGGCACGGTCGAGGACCCGGTCGAGGACCATGGTGTGCAGGGTGGCCCGGGCCAGTTGCCCGCTGCCGGACAGGGCGCGTTCGTAGCCCTCGTCGTCCTTGATCGCCGCGCGCTGGGCGGCGCGCACCGCGTTGACCCGGCTCTCCAGCTGCTCGACGGTGATCCGCTGTTCGCCGACGACGGCCGCCGCGCCCGGCCGCGCGTCGTTGCCGCAGGCGGTGAGCAGGGGGGTCGCCGCGAGTAGGGCGGCGGTGGAGAGAGTGACTGCGATGCGACGGCGGCGGTGCAAAGGAGCCTCCCGGCGGCGAGATTGTGCTTCGGTGCACAAAGTCGTGCGGTGATCGATGGTAGGCAGTGGCCGGTGGTTCGGCCACTGGTTCGGCAGACCTGATTCCGCCGAAGTGGCGGCGGCCCCGATGCACCAACGATCCGGCTGCGGCCGGGGTACGCGTGTCACCCCCGGCCGCGGACGTCCGCCCGGCGTCAGCCCCCGACCTGGCCCAGCCACTGGAGCGTGCGCTGGACCTCCACCGGCAGGGGGTGGGCGGGCCCGTGGTGGGCCCGCACGTCGTGCAGCAGCCGCAGCAGCGTGTCGTGGGCGGCGGTCCGGTCGCCGAGGGCGAGCAGCAGGTGCCCGATCCGGCGGCGGATCTCGAACGGCAGGTCGGGGTCGCCCGCGGTGTGCGGGCTGCCCGCGTACGGGTTCTCGTAGTGCGGGAGCAGCGCCCGGTACTCGGCGAGCGCGGCGGCGGGTTCCCCGAGCTGTTCGAGGCAGTGGGCGGCGTCGTAGCGGAAGCGCAGGGCCTGCGGGTCCGCGGGGCCCGTCTCGGCGGTGCGCTCGTCGGCGAGGCGGCGCAGTTCGGGGAGGGCGCGCCGGTACTGGCCGTCGTCCATGAGGGTGGCCGCGTACTGCTTGCGCAGGGTCCGTACGACGGGTGAGCGTTCGCCGTGCTGGGCGGCGGCGGTGGGCAGGATCGCGCCGAGGATGTCGACGGCCTGGGTGATGCGCCCCTCGCCGAGCAGCCGCTTGACCTCGTCGACGGCCGTGGCCACGTCGGGCCGCTCGGTGGACGCGGTGGCCGTGGCGGCGGGCGGGGCGGGGGCCTCGGGGCGCGGTGCGGGGGTCACCGCCCGGTCGGGCCAGGGGGCGTGCGGGCGCAGGAAGGGACGGGTGGGGTCGAGGGGGCCGCCGGTCGGTGCACCGCGCGAGGGCAGCAGCGGAAGCAGGTGTTCGTACACTTCCTGGGCGCTGGCCGGACGGTGCTGGGGGTCCTTGGCGAGCAGCCGGAGCACCAGGGCCTCCAGCGCTTCGGGGACCTCGGGGCGGCTGCGTCGGACGGGCAGCGGCGGTTCGTACAGGTGGCGGTGGAGGACGCCGAGCGCGGTGGCCCCGACGAAGGGGACGTTCCCGCTGAGGAGTTCGTGCAGGAGCACGCCGAGCGCGTACAGGTCGGTGTACGGGCCGACGGCGCCGCCCATGGCCTGTTCGGGGGCCATGTAGGCGGGGCTGCCGATGGGCGAGCCGGTGTGGGTGAGGCGGGTGGTGTCGGTGTCCATCACGGAGGCGACACCGAGGTCGAGGACGGTGACGGAGCCGTCCTGGCGCACCATCACGTTGCGGGGCTTGAGGTCGCGGTGGACGATCGGCACGGCGTGCACGGCCGAGAGGACCGCGCACAGCTGGGCGGCGACGGCCACCGACCACTGCCACGGGTAGGGGTCGTGTTCGGCGAGGTGGTCGGCGAGGTCGGCCCCGTCGACGTACTGCATGACGAGGTAGAGGTCGCCGTCCTCGCTGCCCGCGTCGTGCACGGTGACCAGGCCCGGGTGGTCGACCTGGGCGGTGACCCGGCACTCGCGCACGAAGCGGCGGCGCAGTTCCTCGGTCTCGGGGCTGCCGGGGCCGGTGACCTTGTCGGGGCGCAGCAGCTTGACGGCGACCCGCCGGTCGAGGCGCTGGTCGTAGGCCGTCCAGACCTGGCCCATGCCGCCCTGTCCGATGAGCGTGGAGAGTGCGTAGCGGTCGGCCACGACACGTCCGGTCACCAGTGGTTCCCCCCGTTGCGTCGGTCGGTTCGGTCGTGTTCGTCGGGGGTGTCCGGGGGCCGGACGGGGGCCGGGTCGGGGTTCCCGTTGCGCAGGAAGTCGCTCAGTTCGTCGAGTTCGGCGCGGACCTGGTCGATGCGGGCGGGGGCGGTGCGGTGCTGCGGGGGCGGGGTGGGGTGGTGCTGCGGGGCGGGAGCGGGGGGCTGCGGTGGCGCCGGGTAGCCGGGCGTCCGCGGGACCGCGGGGTGGGCCGGCTGCGTCGGGTGTTGGGCGGCGTGGGCGCCCCAGTTCGGGAGCGTGTGCGCCGGGGGCGTGCGGGGGGCGGACGGGGGCGGGTAGCCGTAGCCGGGGGTCGGGGGGCCCGACGGGACGGTCGGGTGCAGCGCGCCGCCCCCAGGGACCGGATACGTGCCGGGGCCGTACCCGAGCGGGGTCTCGAAGCGGCGGATGTCGACGTACAGGAAGTACGCGGCGCCCACGAGGGCCAGCACCAGCAGCGTGGCGACACCCGCGTTGCCGCGCCAGGTCTGGAGGCCCTCCGTGTTGTCCGTGCCGATCAGCACGAACGCTCCGATGAGCAGCGCGAGCGAGCCGAAGAAGACCGTCCAGTCGCGTTGCTTGCGGGTCAGGACCGCGACCCGCAGCATGGCGGCCCAGGTCAGCATGCCGAAGCTGCCGATGCACAGGACCACGAAGACCACCCGGAGGGTGAGCAGCGTTCCCTTGCCGGGCCGCCGGGGCGGCTGGGGCGACTGCGGCGCGAAGCCGGGGCCGTGGCCGTGCATGACTCTCCTGTCGGGCCGGGGCCGCCTGCGGTGGACCTGCGGACGGTGCGGGTTTCGAGCGTATAGGCCGCATCCGGCAACGGGCCGACCGATGCGGGGAACCACGGCCCACCCCGCCGGGACTCCGGACGTTTTCAGGCGACTTGCCGGAATCGTTCGCAGAGTGGGGCCGTCAGGACGCCTGCTCCGGGCGGTCGCCGTCCGCCGGTACGGGGTCGGGGGCGAGCGTGCCGTCGGTGAGGCCGTCGTGCATGCCCCGCACCAGTCGTTCGCCGAGCACCCCGGCCAACCGCAGCGCGTCCTCGAACGCGGCGAGCGTCCGGAACCGGTCGCCGTACCGCCGCTGCTGGTCCAGCGGGATGCGCGGCACCTGCATCCGGCGCACGTCCAGCCGGGTGGCGGTGGAGGCGTAGCTGCTCGCCTGCCGGTTGTTGGCGGTGCCGCGCAGGAACCCGGCGAGGAACCAGGGGTCGAGCGCGGCGGGGTCGGGCCGCAGCAGGGTGAGGTTGCGGCCGAGGACGGCGCCCGCGCCGTCCGCGTCGACGACCCGGGCCACCGCGCCGCCGCCGAGGACGGGCACCACCACGTCACCGGGTTCGGTCACCACGGCGTCCTCGGGGAGTTCGGCTTCCGGGAGTTCCCCGGAGGGTCCGGAGCCGGCGAGTACGTCGTGGTCGGTGAGGACGGGGGTGCGGGCGCCCGGTGCGGGCACGTCGGACGCCGCACCGGCCGGCACCGCGTGGACGGTCGCGCTGCGCAGGACCACCGCACCGGCGCGGGCGAGTTCGCCGATCGTGGTCAGTGGCCACGGGGACCGCGGGGCGGCCTCGGCCGGGGGCGGCGGCGGGGTGAGGTCGGCGGTCAGCCGGAGGGTGTCACCGAGGCGTTCGCGGACGGCGGTGAGTTCCGCGGTGCCGCCGCCCGCGGCCGGGGGCGGCAGATGACGGGCGGGCGCGAGGTCCACGTCGTCGTCGAGGAGTTCGATGACGGGCACCCCGCGGCTGAGGCCCGGGCGTTCCTCGGCGACGCCGGTGCGCTCGTAGGGGCGCCAGGCGTCGAGTACGGCCTCCCGCACCGTCTGCCAATTGGGGCGCGCGCGGCCGTCGGAGGTGTCCGAGGCCGCGTCCACCAGCAGCACCTCGGGCTGTGCGGGGGGCTGCCCCGGGACGGGCCGGCGCAGGACCCACAGGTGCAGGGGGATGTTGTAGGGGGGCGCGGAGCCGGCGGGCAGCGCGATGACGGCGCGCAGTGCGCCCCGCCGCAGCAGGTCGGCGCGGATGCGGCGGCCGGAGCGGCGGGAGGCGGCGGCGGGCGGCATCAGCAGGACCGCGGTGCCGCCGTCGCGCAGATGGGCGACGGCGTGCTGCACCCAGGCGAGTTCGGACTCCGTGCGGGCCGGGAAGCCGTACTCCCAGCGCGGGTCGTAGGCGAGTTCGTCGTGGCCCCAGTTGCGTTCGTTGAACGGCGGGTGGCACAGGACGGCGTCGACCTTGAGGCCGGGGAAGGCGTCGGCCCGCAGGGTGTCGCCGGCCCGGGCCTGCACCTCGGCGGCGTCGTGCAGGGCGAGCCGCAGGGCGGTGAGCGCGGCCAGGTCGGGGGCGGCGTCCTGGGCGTACACGGTGGCAGGCGCGCGCACGGCGCGCAGCAGGGTGCCGGTGCCGGAGGCGGGATCGAGGACGGTACGGGCCTGGCCGGCGATCTCCGCCATCAGTTCGGCGGGGCCCGTGGGGGTGAGGGTGTACTGCCGGGGGTTGGCGTCGAGGTGCCGTCCGAGCAGGAACTCGAAGGTCTGGCGGGCCCCGCGTTCGGCGGCGAGGTCGACGACGCCCCGCAGCAGCGGCACGGACGGAGCCAGTTCGGCGGGGGTGGGGACGGTCAGGGCGGGCCCGGCGCTCGCGGTGGTGCCCGGTTGTGAACCGGGGCCCGGGCGCGCAGCGGGGTCCCCGGGGCGGACGCCCAGACGGGCGGCGGCCACCTTCGCCAGCGCCTCGGGCAGGAGTTCCGCCACCCGCTGGTCGGAGACGGCGGCCAGTTCCAGCCACTCGGTGGGGCGGTCCCGGAGCAGGAGCAGGGTGCACCCCGCCTGGACGAGTGCGGTGACGGGACCCGCCGGATGGCCGGCGAGCTGTTGCCACACCCGTTCGCGCAGGGGGACCTCGGCGAGCTTGCCCTGACGGCGGAGCCACTCCTCGACGTCGGTGAGCGCGAAGGAAGGGCTGGTCTCCGTGCCCCCCACCGGTCGGGGGAAGTCCGGATGACGACGGCGCCAGTTACTGACGGCGGCCCGACCGACCCCCGCGAGCCGCGCGATCCCGGCGGCAGTCACCTCCGTGGCGTTGTCGTGCACCCGCTCAACCTCCCTCGTCCCCGTACCCATGTGACATCGAGCATACCCAGCCAACCCCGACCGACCTATTCACGCCGTGAATCAATGAACCCCCTCTTCTCGTGTTGACGTGGTTCACAAGCTTTGCTTCTATTGACCCATCGAACGAACGGCACCTCGGGTTCGGGGGCCTTCACTTGTGGGAGGGGACCCTTCATGGGCATCAGGAAGGCGCTCGCGATCGGCGCTGTCGTCAGCATCACCGCACTCGGCGCGATCGGCTGCACCCCCGAGGAGGACGACTCGGGCACCAAGAACGACAAGTCCCACTCCTCGTCCACCGGGGGCTCCGGCAAGGACGACAAGGGCGCCGCGAAGGGCGACGACAAGAAGAAGGACGCCGACAAGAGCGCGGCCAAGGGTTCCCAGGCCGACCGGTTCAAGGCGTTCGTGAACAAGAACGGCACGCCGAAGGAGAAGGACGCCGTCTCCCACGTCACCAAGGTGCAGGGCGCCGACGAGGTGAACGACCTCCTCAGCACGGCCGACGTCTACACCGACTACACCGGCGGCATCATGGGCAAGGGCACCGGACCCGCGAAGCTGCTGGCCTCCGCCTTCGCGGACTGGAAGAAGACCGACAACGGCGGTGGCCTCGTCACCATCTACGACACCGACGGGGAACTGCTCGGGAACGGCAACTTCTGATCCGCGCCTCCGCCCGGCGCCCGTGCGCCGCCGTCGGATCCGCACCCCCGCGTGGCGGGCGCCCGGTACCGCTCCCGGGTCGTCCCTACCGCTTCGCGCGGGCCTCCCGGGCGCCGGGGACCCGGGGTGTGGGCCGGCGGCGGCACTCCGATGAGCCGACCTGGGACGTCGTGGCCGGTCGTGCGGTCACCTGCCGGTGTGGGGTCCGGTGCGGGTGCGTGGTCGTTTCGCGCAGTTCCCCGCGCCCCTTGATCGGGTGCGTACACCTGGCGGTGCGCTGTTCTGCGCGGGTGCGTGGTTGTTTTGCGCAGTTCCCCGCGCCCCTGATCGGGTGCGTTCGGCCTTGGGGTTCGTTGTCCTGTGCGGGTGCGCTGGTCGGTTGCGCAGTTCCCCGCGCCCCTGAATTGGGGCGCTTCCCTGGAAGTCCGGCTCTCCGCACCCGATAGAGGGGCGCGGGGAACTGCGCGAAACAGCAGCGCACTCGCACAGGACATCGCACCTGGAGGTGAACGCACCCGATAGGGGCGCGGGGAACTGCGCAAAACAACCACGCACCCGCGCAGTGCAGCGCACCGCCAGGTGTACGTACAGGATCAGGGGCGCGGGGAACTGCGCGAAACGACCACGCAGCCGCGCGGAGCAGCGCACACCGCGGCTGGTCACGCCGGCGGGGGATTCCGTGTATCGCGGGCGTATCGAAAACCGCATACGCCGACGCAACGACCTTGCGTCTTCAGTGGAGGCATGAACCACAGCGCATCACGGTCAACTTCGGATCCGGTACAGGGCGTCGACCGCCGGCGGCTGCTCAGATGGGGCGGGCTGGCCACCGCCGGCGTTGCGGCGGGCGTGCCGCTGGTGGGCGCCGGGACCGGCCCCGCCCACGCGTCCCCGACCGACTCGGCCGGGGACGACCGAATCCCGCAGGACACCCTGCCCGGCGGAGCCTTCGACCGGTACGTGGCGCAGCTGGCCGCCGCGGGCAAGTTCTCCGGCGTGGTGCTGCTGTCGCACCGGGGCCGCACGGTCCTGTCCCGCAGCTACGGCACGGCCGACGAGGAGAAGGGAATCCCCAACCGCGAGGGCACCGCGTTCAGCCTCAGTTCGGCGGGCAAGCCGTTCAACGCGGTGGCCGTCCTGCAACTTGCGCAGCAGGGCAAACTGCGGCTGTCGGACCCGGTGGGCGCCCATCTGACCGGCTTCGCCAAGGACGTCGCCGAGCAGGTGACCATCCACCACCTGTTGTCCGGCACCTCCCGGCTGGATTCCCCGGATGAGGACGTGCAACGCGTCTTCCAGAGCCGGGACGAGGTACACGCGTACTACGCGCAGCGGGCCCGGCAGGCGAAACTCGTGGGCGTCCCGGGCACTCCCAACACCGCCCACGCGGAGGCGGAGACCACCATTCCCGCGCTGATCGTGGAGGCCGTGGCCGGCACGACGTACTGGGACTACGTCCAGCAGAACGTCTTCAAGCGCTGCGGCATGACCAGCTCGGCCTTCTCCACCAGGCCGCAGTGGCTCACCGACCCGCACATCGCGCACCCGTACATGGAACTGGCCGACACCAGCGTGGTGGACGCGCTCCGCAACCTGGACCGGGGCAGCCCGCGCCCGCACCTGCTCGGCAAGAACCCGGGCCGCGCCTTCATCGACGCCCCCGGGGACGGCGGCTTCGCCACCGCGCCGGATCTGGTCCGCTTCGCGCAGGCGCTGACCGACGGCACGGTGCTGGACCGGCCCTGGGCCGACGTGCTCTTCGGGGCCAAGACCCCCCACGGGCCGACGTCGTTCGGTGCGTACGGGCTCGCGATCAACATCGTCAACGGCCAGTGGAAGTACCAGCGCGCCGGTGGAAACCCCGGTGTCGGCGCCAACTGGAGCATCTACCCGTACACCGGCTGGGTCGCCGTCACCCTCATCAACCGCGACACCGACAGCCTGGTGGACATCCTCAATCGGCAGACGCAGGCCATCACCGGGGCTGCGCCCTCCGGCGGGGCGGGCGGCTGAGGTGGGGAACACGAACCACGGCCCGTCCCCGTCAGCACCGCTCCGCCGGATCATGCCTGCCGGCCTGGCGGTCCTCGGCCTGTCCGGCGTGCTGTTCGCCGTGTGGCGACCGCTCGTGATGGCCGCGCCGGCCTGCGCGGCCGGGCGGTGGCACGGCTGCTTCGACACGTTCAACGGTGTGCTGCTCGTGATGCTGGTCGGGCTGCCGTTGGCCGCTCTGGTGGTGTGGGCTCGGGCGAGCCTGCGGCGCGCCGGCGGTGTCACGTCGGCCCGGCGGACGGCACTGGCCGAGGTGGGCATGGTCTACGGGACGGTGCCGATGGTGTGGCTGACCCTGCAACCGGGCCCGGGGGCCGGCGTCGTCCCCGGGCGGGTGAGCCCGATCCCGTTGCGGGACCTGGTCACGATGGGGCCGGTCGGGATCGGCGGCAACCTGCTGGTCTTCGCGGCGCTGGGGTTCTTCGCGCCGATGCGGTTCGCGGCGCTGGCGTCCGTGCAGCGGGTCCTGCTGCTCGGGGCGAGCTGCTCGGTCCTGGTCGAGACAGCACAGTACGTCCTGCGGCTGGACAGGGTGTCGTCGGTGGACGACGTACTGGTCAACACCGCCGGCGCCGTGCTGTTCGGGCTGGCGTCGCGCCGCTGGTGGCGCACGTCGGACCGGCCTCGCCCCGCGCCGGGCGCCGACAGGACGCGTGGCGTGTCCGGTCGGCAGCCGTCGGCGCCGATTTCGTGACGACCCTAGGCTTGACGGATGCGCGTACTGATCGTGGAGGACGAGCCCTACTTGGCCGAGGCGGTCCGTGACGGTCTGCGGCTGGAGGCGATCGCCGCCGACATCGCCGGCGACGGCAACGCCGCCCTGGAATCGCTCGGCCTCAACTCGTACGACATCGCGGTCCTCGACCGTGACATCCCCGGACCCTCCGGCGACGAGGTGGCCCGGCGCATCGTCGCTTCCGGCAGCGGCATCCCGATCCTCATGCTCACCGCTGCCGACCGGATCGACGACAAGGCGTCCGGTTTCGAGCTCGGCGCCGACGACTACCTCACCAAACCGTTCGAGCTGCGGGAGCTCGTCCTGCGGCTGAGGGCGCTCGACCGCAGACGCGGGTACGCCCGGCCTCCGGTGCGCGAGATCGCGGGCCTGCGGCTCGACCCGTTCCGGCGGGAGGTCTTCCGCGACGAACGCTACGTCGCGCTCACCCGCAAGCAGTTCGCGGTGCTGGAAGTCCTCGTCTCCGCCGAGGGCGGGGTCATCAGGGCCGAGGAGCTGCTGGAACGGGCCTGGGACGAGTACGCCAATCCCTTCACCAACGCCGTGCGCATCACCGTCTCCGCGCTGCGCAAACGGCTCGGCGAACCATGGATCATCGCCACGGTGCCCGGCGTCGGCTACCGGATCGACACCGGTACGAAGACCGTGGCCCCGGACCGGGACGTCGCCGCCCCCGGCAGTCCGCATGCGTAGACCACCGGGGCTCAGCATCCGGCTGAAACTCACCCTCAGCTACGCCGGATTCGTGCTGCTCGCCGGCGTCCTCCTGCTGGCCGTGGTGTGGGTGTTCCTGCTGCGCCACGTACCGGACAACGATGTGGGTCTTCTCGGGGTCGCGCCCAACCGCCACGTCCTCCTACAGGTCTTCGGCCCCGCCGCAGCCGCGGCGATGGTCTTCCTGTTCGTGTTCGGACTGGTCGGGGGATGGTTCCTCGCCGGCCGGATGCTCGCACCACTCACCCAGATCACGGATGCGGTCCGGACGGCCGAGAACGGATCGCTGTCCCACCGGATCGGCATGAAGGGCCGCCAGGACGAATTCCGTGAACTCTCCGACGCGTTCGACTCGATGTTCGAACAACTCGAATCCCACGTCGCCGAGCAGCAGCGATTCGCCGCGAACGCCTCCCACGAACTGCGCACCCCGCTGGCGATCTCGCGGACGCTCCTCGACGTCGCCCGCAAGGATCCGACGCGGGAACGGGACGAACTCATCGAACGTCTGCACGTGGTCAACCAGCGGGCGACCGACCTCACCGAGGCACTCCTGCTGCTCAGCCGCGGCGACCGCGGCAACTTCGCCCGCGGACGCGTCGATCTGTCCCTCATCGCGGAAGAAGCCGCCGAAACGCTGCTTCCCCTCGCCGAACAGCGCCGGGTCACGCTGGACGTCACCGGCGGACCGGCTCAGACCAGCGGCTCCGCGGAGCTCCTGTTGCGGACGGCGACGAACCTCGTCCAGAACGCCATCGTCCACAACCTCCCCGCCGGTGGCACCGTAACGATCCACACCGAGGCGCACGGCGGCACGAGCGTGCTGCGCGTCGCGAACACGGGTCGCCGACTCCCACCGGAACTGGTACCGACCCTCGTCGAACCCTTCCGGCGTGGAACAGAACGTGTACGCACCGACGAACACGCCGGCGTCGGCCTCGGCCTGGCCCTCGTGCACAGCATCGTCCGTGCCCACGAAGGGACCCTCGACCTCGTCCCCGGCCCCGCCGGCGGCCTCCTCGTCACGGTCCGGCTTCCCGGCACGCCGTAGGCAGCGTTCCCCGAGCGGGCCCGTTCGGGCCGGCGCCACCCGCACCGCTCGCGTACGACGCTGCGCCCTCCCCCGCTCGACCGTTACGAGCCGAGGATGGTGGTCAGGAACTCGCCCGTCCACGCCAGCAGCTGACGACCCGTCAACGGCTTGCCGCCGACCTTCGCCGTCTTCGGACGGGGCACGAGGACCTGCCGGGTCGCCGTCTTGATCACCGAACCGGGGTACAGCCGCTTCAGCCGCAGCTCCTGCGACTCCCGCAACTCCACCGGCGCGAACCGGATGTTCGTGCCCTGGAGCACCGCCTCGCCGACCCCGCACGCCCGGGCCAGCATCCGCAGCCCGGCCACCAGCAACAGGTTCTCCACCGGCTCGGGCAGCTTGCCGTACCGGTCGGTGAGCTCCTCGCGGACCGCCGCGATGTCCTCCTCCGTGTTCGCCGAGGCGATCGACCGGTACGCCTGGAGCCGCAGCCGCTCGCCGGGCGCGTAGTCGTGCGGAACGTGCGCGTCGACCGGAAGCTCGATCTTCACCTCCAGCGGCGGCTCCTCCTCCACCCCGCCCTCCAGCGACGCCCGGTAGTCCGCCACGGCCTCGCCGACCATCCGGACGTACAGGTCGAAGCCGACGCCCGCGATGTGGCCCGACTGCTCGCCGCCCAGGAGGTTGCCCGCACCGCGGATCTCCAGGTCCTTCATCGCGACGTACATGCCCGCGCCCATCTCGGTGTGCTGGGCGATCGTCGCCAACCGCTCGTGCGCCGTCTCCGTGAGCGGCTTCTCCGGCGGGTACAGGAAGTACGCGTACCCGCGCTCGCGCCCCCGACCGACCCGGCCCCGCAACTGGTGCAGCTGCGACAGCCCGAAGTTGTCACCGCGCTCCACGATCAACGTGTTGGCGTTGGAGATGTCGATCCCGGACTCCACGATCGTCGTCGACACCAGCACGTCGTACTTCTTCTCCCAGAAGTCGACGACGACCTGCTCCAACGACTGCTCCGACATCTGACCGTGCGCCGTCGCGATCCGCGCCTCCGGGACGATCGCCCGCAGTCGCGAGGCCGCCCGGTCGATGGATTCGACCCGGTTGTGGATGTAGAAGACCTGCCCCTCGCGCAGCAGTTCACGACGGATCGCCGCACCGATCTGCCGCTCCTCGTACGGGCCGACGAAGGTGAGCACCGGATGCCGCTCCTCCGGCGGGGTGGTGATCGTCGACATCTCCCGGATGCCGGTCACCGCCATCTCCAGCGTCCTCGGGATCGGCGTCGCCGACATGGTCAACACGTCGACGTTGGCCCGCAGCTTCTTCAGCTGCTCCTTGTGCTCGACGCCGAACCGCTGCTCCTCGTCCACGATGACCAGGCCCAGGTCCTTGAACCTGGTCTCCGCCGCGAACAGTCGGTGCGTACCGATCACGATGTCGACCGAGCCGTCGCGCAGGCCCTCCAGGGTGGCCTTCGACTCCGTGTCCGTCTGGAACCGGCTCAGCGCGCGCACCTTCACCGGGAACTGCCCGTACCGCTCGCTGAACGTGCCGAAGTGCTGCTGCACCAGGAGCGTCGTCGGCACCAGCACGGCCACCTGCTTGCCGTCCTGCACCGCCTTGAACGCGGCGCGCACCGCGATCTCCGTCTTGCCGTAGCCCACGTCACCGCAGATCAGCCGGTCCATCGGGACCGTCTTCTCCATGTCCTCCTTGACCTCGGCGATCGTGGTCAGCTGGTCGGGGGTCTCCGCGTAGGGGAACGCGTCCTCCAACTCCCGCTGCCAGGGGGTGTCCGGGCCGAAGGCGTGGCCGGGCGCCGCCATCCGGGCGCTGTACAGCTTGATCAGGTCGGCGGCGATCTCCTTGACGGCCTTCTTGGCGCGGGCCTTCGTCTTCGTCCAGTCGGCGCCGCCGAGGCGGTGCAGGGTGGGCGCCTCCCCGCCGACGTACTTGGTGATCTGCTCCAGTTGGTCGGTCGGGATGTACAGCCGGTCCCCGGGCTGGCCGCGCTTGGCGGGCGCGTACTCCACCACCAGGTACTCGCGGGTGGCGCCCTGCACGGTGCGCTGCACCATCTCGATGTAGCGGCCGACGCCGTGCTGCTCGTGGACGATGTAGTCGCCCGTCTCCAGGCTCAGCGGGTCGATGGTCTTGCGGCGGCGGGCCGGCATCCGCTGCCCGTCCTTGGCCGCCGTGCGCTGCCCCGACAGGTCCGTCTCGGTGAGGACGGCCAGCTTGAGGTGCGGGTCGACGAAGCCGTACTCGATCGATCCGCAGGCCACGTGCACCAGGGCCGGGCCCAGCTCGCCGCCGGTGCCCTTTCCGGCGCCGGTGCCCTTGCTGGCGGTGCCGTCGAGGCTGGTGAGGCGGGCGGGGATGCCCTCGCCGCCCAGGACCTCGACGGTACGGGCCGCCGGACCGTGCCCCTCGGTGACGAACACCGTGCGCCAGCCGTCCGCCAGCCAGCCCTTGGTGTCGGCGAGGGCCCGCGCGGTGTCGCCCCGGTACGTCTCCGGGGCGCGCATCCCCAGCTTCAGGGTGTCCGCCTCCGCCGGGAACGCGCTCTCGTCGGCGGCGAACGGGGACACCGACCACCACATCACGCCCAGCTCGCGGGCCCGCTCCCGGACCTCCGCGATGGACCTCAGGGAGGCCGCGCCGACGTCGATCGGGGCCTCGCCGCCGCCCGCGGTCGCCGCCCAGGACGCCTGGAGGAACTCCTGCGAGGTGGCCACCAGGTCCGCCGCGCGGGTGCGCACCCGCTCCGGGTCGCACACCACGGCCAGGCTGCCCGCGGGCAGCACGTCCAACAGGAGTTCCATGTCGTCGACCAGCACCGGGGCCAGCGACTCCATGCCCTCCACGGCGATGCCCTCGGCGATCTTGCCGAGGAGTTCGCCCAGCTCGGGGTGGGCCTCGGCGAGGGCCGCGGCCCGGGCGCGCACGGTCGCGGTGAGCAGCAGCTCACGGCACGGGGGCGCCCACAGGCCGTGCTCCGCGACCTCCAGCGAGCGCTGGTCGGCGACCTTGAAGTACCGGATCTCCTCGACGTCGTCGCCCCAGAACTCCACCCGCAGCGGGTGTTCCTCCGTCGGCGGGAACACGTCCAGGATGCCGCCGCGCACGGCGAACTCGCCGCGCTTCTCCACCAGCTCCACCCGGGTGTACGCGGCGGCGGCCAGCGCCTCGACCGTCGCGCCGAGGTCGGCTTGCTGGCCGGTGCGCAGGGCCACGGGCTCCAGCTCGCCGAGGCCCTTCACCTGCGGCTGGAGCACCGAGCGGATCGGGGCGACCACGACCGAGACGGGGCCCGTTTCGGGGTCGTCGGGGCGGGGGTGCGTCAACCGGCGCAGCACGGCGAGACGGCGGCCCATGGTGTCCGAGCGGGGCGACAGCCGTTCGTGGGGCAGGGTCTCCCAGGACGGGTACTCCACGATGCCGTCGGCCGGGAGCAGGGAGCGGAGTGCTGCGGCCAGGTCCTCGGCTTCGCGGCCGGTGGCCGTCACCGCGAGGATCGGGCGGTCCGCCTGCCGGGCGAGGGCGGCCACCACGAAGGGGCGGGCCGCTGGTGGGCCCACCAGGTCGACGTGGGGTCGGCGGGCGTCGCGGGCGGCGGCCACGGCTTCGGTGAGGGCCGGGTCCTCGGCTACGGCGTCCAGCAGGCCGTGCAGGCTCATGAAGGGGGTTTCCGTCCCGGTGGTGGGGCAACACGAATGCCCCGGTTCTTGGGGGACCGGGGTGTGCTCAGCGTACGCCGTCCGGCGTGGGGGGTGGGGGTTTCGTTCCTGTGTGGGGGCGTTGCCGGTCGGGTGCGTTCACCTGGCGGTGTGCTGTCCGGTGCGGGTGCGCTGTGGTTTTTGCGCAGTTCCCCGCGCCCCTCATCGGGTGCGTCCACCTGCCGGTGTGGGGTTCTGTGCGGGTGCGCTGGGGATTCGCGCAGTTCCCCGCGCCCCTGATCCCGTGCGTCCAGCCGGCGGTGCGCTGCTCGGCGCGGTGCGCTGTTGCTTTGCGCAGTTCCCCGCGCCCCTGATGGGGGGCTTCTCGGGGGGGCCGGCTCCCCGCACCCGCAGGGGACTGCGCACCGGCAGGCGTACGCACCCGATAGGGGCGCGGGGAACTGCGCAAAGCACGAGCGCACCCGCACGGGGCAGCGCACCCGTGGCGAACGGCCGGAGAACGGGGAGCACCCCGCGCCGTGGAAAGGCGCGGGGTGCGGGGCGAAACCGTGGAGCTAGTCCGTCGCGATCGCCGTGAGGACGTTCATACGTCCCGCACGGAACGCCGGGACCAACGCGGCGAACAGTCCGACGAAGGCCGAGCCGACGAACACCGTGAGGATCGTGGGCCACGGGATCTCCAGGATGCCGAGCCCCTCCAGCGCCAGGAGCTTCTGCGCGGTGGTGCCCCAGCCCATCCCCAGTCCGAGGCCGAGCAGCGCACCGAACAGGGCGATGACCACGGACTCCAGGCGGATCATCCGGCGCAGCTGGCGGCGGGACATTCCGATCGCCCGCATCAGGCCGATCTCCCGGGTGCGCTCCACCACGGACAGCGCCAGCGTGTTCACCACACCGAGCACGGCCACGATGATCGCCAGGGCCAGCAGCCCGTACACGATGTTCAGGAGCTGACCGACCTGGTTCTCCAGCTCTTCCTTGTAGTCGGTCTGGTCCCGGACCACGTACTGCGGGTACTCCTTCAGGCTGCCCTTGAGCGAGGTGTACGCCGCGTCGGCCTTGCCGTCCTCGGCCTTGGCGAAGAGCATCACGCTCTGCGGCATGCGGTCCGCGGGGAGGTACTTCTCGACGGTGGTGATGTTGACGTAACGGGAGTCGGCGTCGATCGTGGCGTCGCCTGCGGTGATCGCGGCCACCTTCAGCTTCGCCGTCTCGCCGCCCTTGAACGCCACGGTGAGCGTGTCGCCGAGCTTCACCCCGTGGTCTTCGGCGTAGTCGCTGCCCACCGACATCGCGTCCTCGCCGTAGGCGGCGACGAGCTCGCCCGCGGTCACCTCACGGCGCAGGTCCTGTGCGTAGGTGGGGTCGGCGGCGGACAGGTCGGAGGACTCGGTCTTGCCGTCCGGCGTGGTGATCTTGGCGTCGACGATCTTGTAGCGGCTCACGTGGTCGAGGTCCTGGTTGGCGCGCATCGCCTTCTCGGCGTCGTCGACGATGCCCTGCCCCGAATCGGACTGGACGATGAAGTCCGCGCCGACCGACTTGTCCAGCTCGTCGGTGGCCGAGGCGACCAACGAGGAGCCGACCACCGACAGGCACGCCACCAGCGCCAGGCCGATCATGAGGGCCGCGCCGGTGGCACCGGTGCGGCGCGGGTTGCGCAACGCGTTCCGCTCGGCCATCCGACCGACCGGTCCGAAGGCGCGCAGGACGACGACGCTGAGCGCCCGGACCACGGCACCCGCGAGGAGCGGGCCGATCACGATGAAGCCGATCAGGGTGAGGACCACGCCGAGACCGAGGTACATCGAGCCCTCGCTCGCCTTGTCGGCGTTGGCCGTCGCGAAGAGCGCGGCGCCGCCGGCAGCGGTGAGGGTGAGGCCGATGATGCCGCGGATCAGCCCGGCCTTGCCGTCGGCGGGGGTGCCCGCGTCCCGCAGGGCGGCCATCGGGGAGACCTTGCCGGCCCGACGCGCCGGGAGGTACGCCGCGAGGACCGTGACGACGATGCCGAGGACCAGGCCGACGATCGGGGTCGTCGCCTTGACGGTGAGGTCCTCCGTGGAGAGTTCCATGCCCATGGAACCCATGAGTTCCATCAGGCCGACCGCGAGGCCGACTCCGGCTCCGACTCCGAGCAGGGAACCGACCACGCCCAGCAGGATCGCCTCGACCAGCACGGACCGGTTGATCTGCTTGCGCGAGGAACCGATGGCCCGCATCAGGCCGATCTCGCGGGTGCGCTGGGCCACCAGCATGGAGAAGGTGTTGACGATGAGGAAGATGCCGACGAGCAGCGCGATCCCGGCGAAGCCGAGCATGGCGTACTTCATGACGTCGAGGAAGGAGCCGACCTCGTCGCGGCCGGCCTCGGCGGCCTCCTCCTGGGTCTGGAGCTTGTAGGTGCCGGAGCCGACCGCCTCGGCGATGTCGCCCTTGAGGGTCGTGTCGCTGACCCCGTCGGCGGCGGTCACGTTGATCTGGGTGAACGCGGTGGTGCTGTCGAGCAGTTGCTGCTGCGCGGTCTTGGTGTCGAAGTAGACGATGGCCGCGCCCGGGTTGGTGACCTTGAAGGAGGCGATGCCGGATATCTTGGCCGTGAAGTCGCCCTGGGCCGTGATCGTCCGCAGTTCGTCGCCGAGCTTCAGGTCGTGCTTCTCGGCGGTGTCGGCGTCGACCATGACGTCGGTGGGGCCGCGCGGGGCGTTCCCCGAAGTGATCTCCATGGAACGCAGGTCGTTGCGGGTCCAGTTGCCCGCGAAGGTCGGGGCTCCGCTCGTCGATCCGATGTTCTCGTTCTTCGCGTTGACGACCGTGACACCGGTGGAGGCGATGGAGCCCTCGGCGTACCGGACGCCCTCGACCTTCGCCACCTTGGACACCGCGGAGGCGGGCACCGTCTCGGGGCGTCCGGTGGGGGTGGCCTCACCGGCGCTTTCGGTGTTCTTGGCGCTGACCGTGACATCGGCGGACGTCGCGCCGAACAGTTTGTCGAACGTGGTGTTCATGGTGTCCGTGAACACCAGGGTGCCGCAGACGAACGCGACCGACAGCAGCACCGCCACCGCCGACAGCGCCATTCTTCCCTTGTGCGCCAGGAAGTTGCGCAGGGACGTCTTCATGACCGTCATGACGTGCGCCCCCGGGCGTCGAAGTCCTTCATGCGGTCGAGGACGGCCTCGGCGGTGGGCTGGAGCATCTCGTCGACGATGCGGCCGTCGGCGAGGTACAGCACGCGGTCCGAGTAGGAGGCGGCCACCGGGTCGTGGGTGACCATCACGATCGTCTGGCCCAGCTCGTCCACCGAGCGACGCAGGAAGCCGAGGACCTCCGCGCCCGCACGGGAGTCGAGGTTGCCGGTCGGTTCGTCACCGAAGATGATCTCGGGGCGGGCGGCGAGGGCCCGCGCCACGGCGACCCGCTGCTGCTGACCGCCGGAGAGCTGGGTCGGCCGGTGCTTGAGCCGCCCGGCGAGACCGACCGTCTCGACCACCCGGTTCAGCCAGGCGCGGTCCGGCTTGCGGCCGGCTATGTCCATCGGCAGGGTGATGTTTTCCAATGCGTTCAGCGTCGGCAGCAGGTTGAACGCCTGGAAGATGAAGCCGATCCGGTCCCGGCGCAGTTGGGTCAGCTTCTTGTCCTTGAGGCCCGTGATCTCGGTCTCGTCCAGGTAGATGTGCCCCTCCGTCACCGTGTCCAGCCCGGCGAGGCAGTGCATCAACGTGGACTTGCCGGAGCCCGAGGGGCCCATGATCGCGGTGAACTGCCCGCGCGCTATGTCGACGTCGACGCGGTCCAGCGCGACGACCCGGGTCTCCCCGGAGCCGTACGCCTTCACGACCTGCCGCGCCCGGGCGGCTACGGCCGTACGCCCTCCCGTACCCCCGTGCTGGGGGGTGGTCACAGCCGTTGTCACGGTATGTCTCCTATGTCGGTCAGCAGAAGCGCGCAGGCTTCCACCAGCAGTCGATGGGTCGAGCAGTAGCGGGCCCGGTCGGCGGGTGATGCGGTGTGGTGCGGTGGTGTCCTGACGCCAACCAGTCTGGAACGCGGAGGGGGTGCGGCGCCCTGGTGCAGAGCGCAGTCTTTCCCTGGGGAAAACCCCACCCCCGGCCCTGCGGTCCACAGCAGGGGCCCACCGGACCCGTCGGTCCCGGCGCTCCCCCGCCGTGTAGGACCAATCTAAGGACGTGAGCGGGCCGCCACCTCCTCCGGTGGTACGAAGCCGAACCACACCCTCCTACCGAGGTACCCCTAGGGGTTCTCCACCCGCGGACGGAGAACTCTCAGGGTCGAGTACTCCGTTGCTCGCAGCCCAGGCTGCTCCCTCCCGTTACGTGAAGGTCAAGCCCGCGCCCGACGACGGCCTCGGCCGGGACGCCGTACTGCCGTTCACCTCCACCGGGGCCCGCGTCCGGGGCCTACTCCTCGGGCACCGCTCCCGTGAGCGCGGCCAGGCTGCTGCGCACGTGCGCCATGTGGGCCCGTACTTCGTCCCACCGCTCCCCGTGCTCCCGCAGCACCCGTTCCGTCTCCCGGGCGATCCGCTCCTCGCGGGCCTCCGCCTCCGCGCGCACCCGTGCGGCCTCGGCCTCCGCGTCCTGCTGGCCGCGCCGCGCGGCCTCCTCCGTGTCCGCGTGGGCGCGTTCGGCCTCCACGAGCCGGGCCTCGGCCCGGGTCAGGAGTTCGTCGCGCGCCGCGTCGGCCTCGGTCTCCCGCTCGGCGAGCGACCGGTCGGCCGTGCGGCCCCGGTCCGCGAGGTCCCGTTCCTGCTCGGCGAGGACCGTCGCGGTCCGTTGCCGGGTGTCGTCGAGCACCCGCTCCGCCTGTGCGCGCCACTCCTTCGCGTCCTCCTGCGCCGACGTGCGGACGGTGGCCGCCTCCATCTGCCCGGCCGCGACCCGTTCCTCGGCCCGCGCAGTCGCCGCGTCGCGGACCGTGCGTGCGTGCTGTTCGGCTGCCGCCCGGAGCAGTCGCCCGGCTTCCTCGCCTTCGGCGAGCGTCTGCGCGGCCTCCTCCAGGACGGCCTCCAGGACCGCGGCGGCCTCCGCCTCGGCCGAGGTCAGGATGAGCACCGCGCGCTCCCCCAGCGACTCGTACGTCTGCGGGGCGAGGGTCGCCGCCTTCTCCCGCAGCGACGCCGCCTCCGCGTCCATCTCCTTCGCCAGGACGGTCAGTCGGGCGGCCCGCTCCCATGCGTCGTCGCGCAGCCGGGACAGTTCCGCGATCCGCTGGTCCACCTGTTCCGGGCGGTAGCCACGGCCGCGTTGCGTTCCGAAGCCGTGGGGCGACGCCGCTGCTGCACTGCTCACCTGTGATTCCTCTCCTCGCGCGACCGGGACCCACGGGGGAGCCGGGCCCGTCCCGATCCCTCCGGGAACGGGTTCCACCCCGTGCTCCGTCCGTCCGCTTGCTCAAGGATGCTCCCAAAGCCGCCGAAAGTCGGAATCGGGGCCTTCGCTCCCCATACCCACGCAGCACGCCCATGCCACCCTGTCCCGTGTGTGGCGTGCGGGTGCGCTGTGGTTGCTCGCGCTGTTCCCCGCGCCCCCTCGGTACGTCCCGCTGCGCGTGCGTTGATCCGCTCGGTGTGCGGTGGTTTCGCGCAGTTCCCCGCGCCCCTATCGGGTGCGTCCACCTGCGGTGCGCTGTCCGGTGCGGGTGCGCGGTTGTCCTGCGCAGTTCCCCGCGCCCCTATCAGGTGCGTCCACCTGCGGTGCGCTGTCCCGTGCGGGTGCGCTGCTGCTTCGCGCCCCTGATCCCGTGCGTTCACCTGCCGGTGCGGGGTTCTGTGCGGGTGCGCTGGGGCTTTGCGCAGTTCCCCGCGCCCCTGGTCGGGGCGCTTCCAGGCACCCCGCAGGGAACAGCGCACCGCCAGGGGGACGCACCCGATGAGGGGCGCGGGGAACTGCGCGAAACCACCACGCACCGAGCGGGACAGCGCACCGCCGGCGGGACGCACCCGATAGGGGCGCGGGGAACTGCGCGGGCAACCACCATGCACCCGCACAGCGCCCCGTACCGGAAGGGGGCGCACGTAAAAGGCGCTCGACCTGGGCCAGGTCGAGCGCCTTCTCACTGAGCTACAGCAAGCCGTCCCACATCTGCTCCAGCAGCACGGACCACCAGCCCTCCGGCGAGCCCAGCGCCGCCGGATCGAGCGCCACCAACTGGGCCTGGAAGTCGACCGTCCACCGCGCGGCCTGCTCCTGGTTGAGCCCGTACCGCAGTCGCCACATCCGGCCGAGCAGCGCCAGGCACCGCACGAACTCCGGCAGTCCCGAGTTGACGAACTGCGGTGCGACCACCGTGCCGCCCGGGCCCGCCTCGACCGGCACGGCGACGATGTTCGCGGTGCCGTACTGGACGCAGATCGCCTTGCCGAAGTCGCTGCCCACCACCAGGTACGAGCCCGCGTCCGGAGCGGGCTGGACCCCGCGCTCCTGCGCCAGCTCCGCCAACGTCGGCACCGGGCGCCCCGGCTGGGCCTGCGCCCAGAAGAACGGACCCACCTCGATCGGCAGCCCGGCCCACATGAGCGTCACCGCGACCGCCTCGGGCACGCCCTGCCGGGACACCGCGTGCTGGTCGAACCGGAAGACCCCCGGCCCGAACGCCGCCGCCAACTCCTGGGCGACCGCCTCCGGCGGGACGGGCGGCACCGGCTGCGGCGGCGGCAGCGGAGCCCGTACCGGCGCGGGACGGGCCGGCCCGTCCGCGACCTGGTGCAGCTCGCCCTGGTGCTCCAACAGTTGTCGCATGCCCTGCTGCCGTGACGCGTGGTCCGTGCCGTACGGGGCGATGCTCGTGATGCGGGCCTGCGGCCAGCTCTCCCGGATCATGCGCGCGCAGTACGCGCCCGGCAGTTCGCACGACTCCAACTCGGTGTGGAGTTCCAGCACCTGTTGCGGAGGCACGTTCAGCGCCCGCAGTTCGTGCAGGATCTGCCACTCCGGGTGGGGGGTGCCCGGCGCGGACCGCCGGATCAGCTGCTGTTCCGAACCGTCGGCCGCCCGGTACCGCAGCACCGCCTGGTACCCGGGGCCCACCATCGGCTGCCCCGCGGGGGCGGGCGGGTACCCGTAGGCGGGAGCCGCGCCGACCGGCTGCACCCCGGGAACAGCGTGCGCACCGGGGGCACCGGGAACGCCCGGCGCGCCGGGCGGCGGGGGGGCGCCCGGACCCGGTGGGCCCTGCACCGCCGGACCCGCGAGCATCGTCGCCGCGTGGTGCACCCCACCACCGGGACCACCCGGCGGACCGGGCGGGACCGGGGAGCCCGCCGGGGGCTGCGGTGCGCCCGCGGTACCGCCCGGCGGCGTGCCGGGACCGCCCGACTGCTCCGGGGGGAGCGACGGCATCAGCTGGGTGGGGACGTAACCCCCGGCGGGCGTTCCGGGAGCGCCCGGGCCCGAAGGCGGCGGGGGCGGTCCCGGACGCGCCCCGGGGACGCCCGGAACACCGGGCGGCGGAGGAGGCGGGGGCACGGCACCGCCCCGGGAGTTGCGGCGCGGTCGCTGGGCCTTGCTCGTCGCCGCGTCCGCGATGTCCTGGGCGCCCGGCGGCAACGAGCCGCCCGCACCACCCGGTCCGGTCGGAGCGACCGGGCCGGTCGGAGCAACGGGGCCGGTCGGCGAGCCCTGTGGCGGCGTACCGTACGGGGCCCCCTGCGGAGCACCGGGCTCACCCGCCGGCGGGGGCAGCGCCTGCGCCAGCGCGGTGGGCGGCAACTGGCTCCCCCCGGGGATCAGCGCGGTGGGGGCGTCCGGCGCCACCGAGGGCGGAACGTTCTCCGGGACGACGGGCGCCGCGAACACCGTGTCCGGCAGCGGCACCGAGCCCGCCTCGTCGGCGCCGCGCGCGGTGTCGGTCCCGGCCCACGGGGTCTCTCCGGATGCCGGGCCACCACCGGGCGCCGGCGCGGCGTCCGGAACCCGAGCCCCGACCGGGCCGTCGACGGCCCCGCCCGGACCCGCGACCGTCTGCGCCAACCCAGGAGGGCCGGCCATCGTCTGCGCCGGCGGAACCGCGGCCCCGGGGAAGGAGTCCCCGGACGGCCCGGACACCCCGCTCGCAGCGGAGACGGCGCCCGACGCGCCCGCGCCCGCGGCACCGACATCCCCGGCGTCCCGACGCTGCTCCGCGTCCCGACGCTGATCGGGGATGCCCAACTTGTCCGCCGCCTCCTGCAACCACTCCGGAGGACTCAGCAGGAACGACGTCTGGTGCAGGTCGATCCGCTCCGGCGCCGCCGGTGCGGCGTCCTCCGCCGGGCCCGGCACCGCCCCGTACTCCTCCTCGTACCGACGGATCACCTCGCCCACCGGCAGTCCCGGCCACAGCGTCGCCTCACCGCCGTCCCGGGCGATGACCAGCCGCTGTGCGCCGCCGTCCGACCGCGGGCCCTCCGGGCGGTCCTCCGCCCAGACCACGAAGCCGAGCCCGAACTCGCGCACCCGCACCTCCCGGTGCTGGTACGCGGGGACGTCGCCGTTCACCCACTCCTCGCCGCGCTCCTGCGCCTGTACGAACGTCACCATCGAGTACTCACTCCCCCGCGACCTGCGCGTTCGACTCGGCGCCGCCGACCGGCACCGACCGCGCGAACCCACCGTCGACCATCAGGTTCGCCACCGTCTCCAACTCCGGCGGACTGCCCGCGAGCCGCGACAGGAACACGTCGAAGTCGTCGCCGCACGGCAGCAGCAACGTCCGCATCCGCTCCTCCACCGGGAAGCCGTCCCGGTCCCGGGCGTCGTCATGGGCGCAGAACCACACCGAACCGGGCAGCTCGCCCCGCACCTTGACCGCCAACAGACCGCCCTGGACGAACCCGATGCCGAGGTAGTCCTTGGTCAGGTGGTCGCGCAGGCACTTGTTCATGTAGACGAGGTCGTTGATCGCGGCCTCGTCGCGCACCGTGAAGAACGGCTGGTCCACCAGCAGGCCCAGTTCCGCGTCCAACGCCGCCCCCACGGGGGCGCAGCCGCCCGCCGCCTTCAGGAACGAGCGGTAGGCACCGGGCAGTCGGTAGCCGAGTTCCTCCTCCACCGACTGGACCTGCGTCTCCGTGACCGCCACCGCGCCGCGGGGCAGGTCGAAGTGCACGGGGCGGGTCTCCTGGAGCGGGCGCGTACCGCGCTTGTCCTGGTCCACCGGGGTGGTCGTCAGTCCGCCGTGGTGCCGCAACAGGGCCTTCACCTCGACGGGGACCAACTCCAGCCGCCGGGTCCCCGGCACGTGGTGCCAGGTCCAGCCGTGCGGGGTCGCCACCGGCGACCCCGACTCCCACAGCGCGTGGCGTTCCGCAGCGAGCACCGCGTTCGCCGAGACGTAGTCCGTCAACCGCAGCTCGTCCACGCCGAAGCCGGCCGGTGGCTCGGCAATCTCGGCGGCGGCCCGGGCGTACGGTGCGAAGTCCGGGTGACCCCGCTCGTCCACCCGCACCCCCCGGGGGTGGCGTGCGGCCCGGACCGGGTCCGGGAAGTGCACGACCTGCCCGGCGTACGCCGCGTTCGGCGGCGCGGCCTGCTGCCCGAGCCGACCTGTCGTCATGGCGGTAGCCCCCCTGCGGCGCTGGGATCGATCGATGCGTGATCATGTACGTCATCGATGCGGACGGAACGTGAGTCGGCGACAGCCTATGCCGAACCGCAACGGCGGTCATCGGGTCACCGATTCGGTGACCTGCTGTCACACCGACGTGACCGTACGACGAGCGACACGCGAGACGGCCTGCCCCGCAACGCCGCAGCTTCCACAGCGGCGCCGGAATTTGGCAGGCTGATACACCGCACGCGGGGTGGCGACGACCAGCCAGGCACCCTCCCGCGGGGAGGGAACACGCACCCGATGAGAACACCACAGGCACAACCGGCATCGCGGACGGGGTCCGCGCGGCCCGCCGGACCGACGAGGTCCGCCACGGCGACCGGTGACCCCCGGGTGGGCTGGAGCACCGAGCGCACCCTGGACGCCCCGGTCCTCGCCCACCGTCGTGACGGCATCCTCCCGACCGTCGCGGCGGCGCTCTCCGTGCACGGCGCCACCCTCACGGGCACGGCGGCCCGCGGCGACCGGCCCCCCGCGCTGCACCCCCTCGTCCAGGACTTCCTGGACACCCTCACCAGCGACCGCCGGGACCGCTACACCGGGCGCTGCGCGGAGACGCTCCTCATCTCCCGGCACCTCACCACCGCGGACGGCGAGCGCTCCAAGCGCGCCCGCCGCAAGCCGATGACGAACGGCGAGGCCCGCAAGGCGCTGCGGCACGCCAAGCTCACCACCCGCCGCATCCGCGAGGACGACGACCCGCTGCACGGCACCTTCTCCCACCCGTGCCGGGCCTGCACCGCCCTGGCCAGCCACTTCGGCGTCCGCGTGATCGGCCCCCGATGACCGCCCCGGGCGGGCGCCGGTCGACCGCCCGACGCCCGCCCGCGCCACCCGCACCACCCGTTGACCCGTAGCACCCCGTAGCCCGTAGGACCCGGTAGTACGCGTAGCACCGGCCCCGCACCCCCACGAACGAGAGCAGATGCAGCCCGACCGCAGCTCCACCACCCGCTTCCCCGTCCCCGTCGACGCCGCGCTGCGCGCGGCGGGCTGGGAGCCCGGCCGCTGGGACATAAAGCAGGCCGAGTACTGGGCCGACACCCTGCGCGCCCACACCTCGCCCGGCGGACACGAACACGCCGTCTTCCCCGCGGCCGTCGAGGCGTGGGCCGAGTTCGGCGGCCTGCACCTCGCCCCCGGGCCGATGCCTCCCGGGCCGGGTCGGCCGGTCGCGCCGACCGCCGTCCGCCTCGACCCGCTGCACGGTCTGCACCTCGCCCGCACCCTCGCCGACCTGGGCCGTGCGCTCGGCACCGAAGTCAGCCCCCTCGGCGAGGAGATCGTCGCGGGCTCCCCCGCCCCGGGCGACCACCAGGCGCTGCTCGCCATCGACGCCGAAGGCCGCGTCTACGGGCTCGACCACACCGGCGACTGGTACTTGGGTCCCGATCTGGACACCGCGCTCATCACCCTGGTCACCGGCGCCCTGCCGCCCCGCCTGGCCACCGCACCGGCGTCGTAACGGGCCCGTGGCAGGGGCCGACCGGCGGGGGCTCCGGTCAGGCCGTCCCGCAGGGAATCACCGCGGACACCCGGAACCCGCCCGCGTCGGTGGGCCCCGACACGAACACGCCGCCCAGGGCGCCGACCCGTTCCCGCATGCCCACCAGCCCGTTGCCGCCGCTGGGCAGCCGCGCGCCGGCGCCGCCCTCGGTGACCGGCGGCGGCGCCTCGTTCTCCACCTGCATCGCGATCTCGGACAACCGGTGCGCCAGCCGCACGTACGTCTTCGCGCCCGCCGCGTGCTTGTGGACGTTGGTCAGCGCCTCCTGCACCACCCGGAACGCCGTCTGCTCCACCTCGGCCGCGTACGCCCGCAGTTCCCCCTCCACGGACAGCACGACCGCCACGCCCGCCACCCGCGACTGGCCCACCAACTCGTCCAGGTCCGCCAGACAGGGGCCCTCCCCCACCGGGGCGGGGCCGGCGGCCCGCGAGGCCGCCGCCGCGGCGGCGGCCCCCACCGCGGCCAGCGGCACCGGCTCGGCACGGCCCCGGCGCTCGTTGCCCGCGGCGGGCGCGGACAAGCCGTCGCCGGTCCGCAGCACCCCCAACATCTCCCGCAGCTCGCTCAGCGCCTGCCGCCCCATGTCGCCCACCAGGGCGGCGTTGCGCACCGCCTTCTCGGGGTCCTTGCGGGCCACCGCCTGGAGCGCCGCCGCGTGCACCACCATCAGCGAGACCCGGTGCGCCACCACGTCGTGCATCTCGCGGGCGATCCGGGTGCGCTCCTCGCTGCGCGCCCACTCCGCGCGCTCCTCCGCGCGCTCCGCGAGCAACTGCAACTCCCGCTCCAGCGAGTCGGCCCGTTCCCGCAGGCTCTCCATCAGCCGGCGCCGCGCCCCGACGTACAGGCCGAGCAGCACCGGCGGGGCGGTCAGCCCGAGGGACATCGTCAGGGCGATGAACGTGACGACCCACCCCTCGCCGGGCACCACCCCCGCGTCCGCCTGCTGGTCGGTGCGCACGTACGAGACGATCAGCACGGCGACCAGGGACATCCCGGCGAGGCCCGCGGTGATCCGGCGCGGGCACTCCGAGGCGGCCAGCGAGTAGAGGCCCACCACGCTGAGCAGGAAGCCCATCTCCGCGGGGGTGACCGCGATGGCGACGAGCACCACCGCGACGGGCCACCGCCGCCGCACCAGCAGGGTGGCGCCGGCGAGCAGGCCGAACACCAGGCCCACCGCGAAGGGCAGGCCGACGTCCCGCGCGAAGGTGATGCCCTGTCGTGCGCACTCCACGGCCGACACCACGGCCAATGTGACGTCCAGTACGGCACTGCGCCGCCGTGCCCACCACCACGGCCCGGTCAAGGCCGCGCGGTGGACTTCCCCCGTCGTGGTCATGCCCCCAGCGTACGGGGGCGGGTGCACGCCGCCCGGGGAGTTTCGGCGGGCGGGCGCGCGGCGCGTGCGACCCGCGGACGGTGCCGGGCCACCCCGCCGTCGGACGGCCGGTGTTCGACCGGGAACTTGACGGCGGGCACGGTCGACTCGGGTAAGGTTCGGGGCAGTGATCCGCCGTGGGGTAACGGTAGCCCGCAGGCCTTTGAAGCCTTGTAGTGCTGGTTCGAATCCAGCCGGCGGAGCCACGGCGCTCGGGCCCCTGCCAGCAGGTCGGGGCCCGCGCCCATTTCCGGCCCCGTACGCCCCGGTATCCTGCGGATGTCAGCACCAAGCACCGAAAGCCGAAGGGCATACCGTGAGCGCCATTCGCCCGGCCGCCGTCGTCGTTCTCGCAGCGGGTGAGGGCACCCGTATGAAATCGGCCACACCCAAGGTCCTGCACGAGATCTGCGGCCGTTCCCTGGTGGGCCACGTGCTGGCCGCCGCCCGCGAACTGGAGCCGGAGCGGCTCGTGGTGGTCGTGGGGCACGCCCGCGAGCAGGTCACGGAGCACCTGGCGGCGATCGACCCGCTGACCCGCACCGCCGTGCAGCACGAGCAGAACGGCACCGGCCACGCGGTCCGCACGGGCCTCGCGGAGTGGGACGGCACCCTCACCGGCACCGTGATCGTGGTCTGCGGGGACACCCCGCTGCTCACCGGCGCGACATTGCGGGAGCTGGCGCGCACGCACGCCGCGGACGGCAACGCGGTGACCGTGCTGACGGCCGAGGTGCCGGACGCCACGGGGTACGGACGGATCGTCCGGGACCCGGCGTCGGGCGCGGTGACGGCGATCGTGGAGCACAAGGACGCCTCCGCGGCGCAGCGCGCGGTCCGGGAGATCAACTCGGGGGTGTTCGCCTTCGACGGGGCGCTGCTGGCGGACGCCCTGGGTCGGGTGCGCACGGACAACAGCCAGGGCGAGGAGTACCTGACCGACGTGCTGGGCATCCTGCGCGAGGCGGGGCACCGGGTGGGCGCCTCGGTCGCGGCGGACCACCGGGAGATCGCCGGGATCAACAACCGGGTGCAGTTGGCCGAGGCGCGGCGGACGCTGAACGCGCGGCTGGTGGAGCGGGCGATGCTGGACGGCGTCACGGTGATGGACCCGGACTCGACCTGGGTCGACGTGTCGGTGTCCTTCGAGCGGGACGCGGTGGTGTGGCCGGGTACGCAGCTGCTCGGCGCGACGCGGATCGGCGAGGGCGCCGAGGTGGGCCCCCACACGCGGCTGCGGGACACGGTGGTCGGCGCGGGCGCCCGGGTCGACAACACGGTGGCGGACTCCGCCGAGGTGGGCGCGGGGGCGTCGGTGGGCCCGTACACGTACCTGCGGCCCGGCACGCGGCTCGGTCCGGCCTCCAAGGCGGGGTCGTTCGTGGAGATGAAGAACGCCTCGATCGGCGAGGGCACCAAGGTGCCGCACCTGTCGTACGTGGGGGACGCGACGATCGGCGACTTCACGAACATCGGCGCCGCGAGCGTGTTCGTGAACTACGACGGCCAGGACAAGCACCACACCACGGTCGGCTCGCACTGCCGCACCGGCGCGGACAACATGCTTGTGGCGCCCGTCACGATCGGGGACGGCGCGTACACCGCCGCCGGGTCCGTGATCACCAAGGACGTGCCGGCGGGTTCGCTGGCGGTGGCCCGGGGCCAGCAACGGAACATCGAGGGCTGGGTGGCCCGCAAGCGTCCGGGGAGCGCGGCGGCGAAGGCCGCCGAGTCGGCGGCCGGGGAGGCCACTGGCGAAAGCTGACCGGATTCGGGTGCGTCTGATAGCGCGTACCGTGATAGGTGCACTCATTCCGCTGGACTGGGGCATTTGATTCGGCTGACTCGTCGGTGCGGAACGCGGACGGGTGCAGCAGCTGCGAACACGTCGAGGAGACTGTGCTGTGACCGGGATCAAGACGACCGGCGAGAAGAAACTGATGCTCTTCTCCGGCCGCGCCCACCCCGAGTTGGCCGAGGAGGTCGCCCACCAGCTGGGAGTCGGCATCGTGCCGACCAAGGCGTTCGATTTCGCCAACGGTGAGATCTACGTCCGTTACCAGGAGTCGGCGCGCGGCGCGGACTGTTATCTGATCCAGAGCCACACCGCGCCGATCAACAAGTGGATCATGGAGCAGCTCATCATGATCGACGCCCTGAAGCGGGCGTCGGCGCGGAGCATCACCGTGATCGTGCCGTTCTACGGGTACGCCCGGCAGGACAAGAAGCACCGCGGTCGCGAGCCGATCTCGGCGCGCCTGGTGGCGGACCTGATGAAGACCGCGGGCGCCGACCGCATCCTCGCGGTGGACCTGCACACCGACCAGATCCAGGGCTTCTTCGACGGCCCGGTGGACCACCTGTTCGCGCTGCCGATCCTCGCGGACTACGTGGGCGCCAAGGTCGACCGCTCGAAGCTCACGGTCGTCTCGCCGGACGCGGGCCGGGTCCGGGTCGCCGACCGCTGGTGCGACCGGCTGGGCGCACCGCTGGCGATCGTGCACAAGCGCCGCGACAAGGACGTGGCCAACCAGGTCACCGTGCACGAGGTCGTCGGTGACGTGAAGGGCCGCGTCTGCGTCCTGGTGGACGACATGATCGACACGGGCGGCACCATCTGCGCCGCGGCGGACGCCCTGTACGCGCACGGTGCCGAGGACGTCATCGTGACCGCCACGCACGGCGTGCTGTCCGGCCCGGCGGCCGACCGGCTCAAGAACTCGAAGGTGAGCGAGTTCGTGCTGACGAACACCCTGCCCACCCCGAACGAGCTGGAGCTGGACAAGATCACCGTCCTGTCCATCGCGCCGACGATCGCCCGTGCCGTGCGCGAGGTGTTCGAGGACGGCTCGGTCACCAGCCTGTTCGACGAGCAGTAGGCCGCGCGCCGGACCCCGGGAGCCGTCGCGGGTCCTGCGGTGCGCCGCTCGGGGGCCCGTGAGCGCGGGTCCCGGGTGATCCCCGGATGATCCTTTTGGAGTGCGGCCTGCCCGCCGAGTAAGCTGGTCGAGTTGCTCGGCGAGGGAGGCCGCACTTCTTGGGTGCGGCGGTCCGTTATCGACGCGCTCTTCGTAGCAGGCCAGTCGTACGGCCGGGTGACGGCCATCATCGATTCCCCATCTACGAGGAGTGCACATGTCCGAGGTCAAGCTCACCGCCCAGTCCCGTACCGAGTTCGGCAAGGGCGCCGCGCGCCGCATCCGCCGCGCCGACCAGGTCCCCGGCGTCCTCTACGGGCACGGCACGGACCCCGTCCACCTGACCCTGCCGGGCCACGAGCTGCTGCTCGCGCTGCGCACCCCGAACGTCCTGATCTCCCTGGACCTCGACGGCCACACCGAGCTCGCGATCCCGAAGGCCGTCCAGCGCGACGCCGTCCGCGGCACCCTGGACCACGTCGACCTGCTCCTCGTGAAGCGCGGCGAGAAGGTCAGCGTCGACATCCCCGTCCTGACCGAGGGTGAGCTGGCGCCGGGCAACTTCCTGCTGGAGCACGTGCTCAACTCGCTGCCCGTCGAGGCCGAGGCCACCCACATCCCCGAGTCGGTGACCGTCTCCGTGGCCGGCCTGGAGGCCGGTGCCTCGGTGCTCGCCAAGGACGTCGTGCTGCCGTCCGGCGTGTCCCTCGGTGTCGAGGACGACGCCGTCGTCATCCAGGTGCTGGCCGCGCAGGCCGAGGAGGCCCCCGCCGCCGCCGAGGGCGAGACCGCCGAGGCGTGAGCCGTGCGTCCCGGTCACCGGGACGTCCGCTCCACCGCAGCATCGCCGTTTCCCACAGCCGTCGCCCCGTCCGGGCGACGGCTGTGGCCGTGGGGGACTTTCAGGAGGCACGAACCGATGACGGACGACGTCAACGCGCCCTGGCTGGTGGTGGGCCTGGGCAACCCCGGGCCGGGGTACGCCATGAACCGGCACAACGTGGGCTTCATGGTGGTGGACCTGCTCGCCGCGCGGATGCGGGGGACGTTCAAACGGGCCACCAAGGGGCAGGCGCAGGTGCTGGAGGGGCGGACGGGTCCGCCCGGTCCGGCGAGCCGTCGGCTGGTGCTCGCCAAGCCCCTGTCGTACATGAACCTGTCGGGCGGCCCGGTGACGGCGCTGCGCGACTTCTACAAGGTGCCCACCGAGCGCATCGTGGCGGTCCACGACGAGTTGGACATCGACTACGGGACGCTGCGGCTGAAGCTGGGCGGCGGGGACAACGGGCACAACGGGCTGAAGTCGATGACGAAGGCGATGGGGCCCGACTACCACCGGGTGCGGTTCGGGATCGGCCGGCCGCCGGGCCGGATGCAGGTCGCCGACTTCGTGCTGAAGGACTTCTCGTCCACGGAGCGCAAGGAGCTGGACTACTTCGTCGACCGTGCCGCCGACGCGGTGGAGTGCCTCGTCGCGGACGGCCTGGAGCGGGCACAGAGCACGTACAACACCTAGGGCCTCCCTGCGGATCGGGCCGGGCTCCGGGGGTGGGGCCGGTCACAGGGAGGTGTACATCTCGGGGCAAGTCACGGCGGGCGGTTGACCGGGCGTCGGCGATGGCCAAAGATCCGGGCCATGGCGACGCGCGCCCACTCGGGTCACAGAGCTCACTCCCGCCCTGCCGGCCGGATCGCGGTGTCCTGGGCCGGCCGGACCCTGATGGGCGTGGTGGCGCTGCTGCTGCTGATCGCCGGGGTGTGGGCGTCCTGGGGCACGGCGCAGCACGTGATGCTGGCCAAGGGGCGCGAACGCGGCACGATGACGGTCGAGGGGTGCGACGCGGAGGAGTGCGTGGGCGCCTACGCGCCGGGGTCCTCGGGTTCGCAGGCGCGCGGGCGGGTGGTGCTCGACCAGTCGGTGGGCGCGGACCCGGGCGACCGGATACCCGTCGTGGTGAAGCCGGACACCGACCAGGTGGTGCGCACCGGGCGGGCGGGGCTGCTGCGGGCCTGGGTGCCGCTCGGCGGTGCCCTGCTGCTGGCCGCGGTGATCATCGCCGGGGGCGTGCGGATGCCCCGGACGGCGTGGGCGACGGCCGCCGCCGCGCTGGCGTTGCTGACGGCGGCCGTCGTGACGGTCTAGGTCCCCCGCGGGTCAGCCGGTGTTGCGCAGACCGGCGGCGACCCCGTTGACGGTGAGCAGCAGCGCCCGCGCGAGCAGCGGGTCGGGCTCCTCGCCCCGGGCGGCGGCGGCCCGCTGGCGGGCGAGCAGCGACACCTGGAGGTAGGAGATCGGGTCCAGGTAGGCGTCGCGGATGGCGAAGGTCTGCTGGAGCACCGGGTGGGTGTCGAGCAGGCGCTCCCCGCCGGTGATCCGCATGACCTCGCGGCAGGTGAGCGCGTGCTCGGCCTCGATGGCTTCGAAGACGTGCTTGAGCTCCTCGGGCACCAGGGTGTCGACGTAGTGGCGGGCGATCCGCAGATCGGTCTTGGCGAGGGTCATCTCGACGTTGGACACGAAGTTGCGGAAGAAGTGCCAGTGCTCGTGCATCTCGTCGAGGACGCCGTCGAGTCCGGCCTCGCGCAGCGCCTTGAGCCCGGAACCGACCCCGTACCAGCCGGGGACGATCTGGCGGGACTGGGTCCAGCCGAACACCCACGGGATGGCGCGCAGGCCGTCGAGTCCGGCGCCGGAGTCGGGCCGGCGGGAGGGCCGGGAACCCAGGTGCAGGTCGGCGAGCTGGTCGACCGGGGTGGAGGCGAAGAAGTAGGCGGGCAGGTCGGGGTCCTCGACCAGTTCGCGGTAGGCGCCGTGGGCGGCGTCGGAGACGACGTCCATGGCCGCGTCCCAGCGGGCGAGGGCCTCGACGGACTGGCGGGGCGCGGTGTGCAGGGCCGACGCCTGGAGGGTCGCGGCGACGGTCAGTTCCAGGTTCTCCCGGGCCAGGGACGGCACGAGGTACTTGTCGGAGATGACCTCGCCCTGCTCGGTGACCTTGATCTCGCCTTCCAGGGTGCCCCAGGGCTGCGACAGGATCGCGTCGTGCGAGGGGCCGCCGCCGCGGCCGACGGTGCCGCCGCGGCCGTGGAACAGGCGCAGCCGGACCCCGTAGCGGTGGGCGACGTCCCGCAGCCGGCGCTGGGCGCGGTGGATCTCCCACTGGCTGGTGGTGATGCCGCCGAACTTGGACGAGTCGGAGTAGCCGAGCATGACCTCCTGGACGTCGCCGCGCAGGGCGACCAGCCGCCGGTAGGAGGGGTCGGCGAGCATGCCGTCGAGGATGACGTCGGCGGCGCGCAGCTCGTCGGTGGTCTCCAGCAGCGGAACGATGCCGATCTTGGCCCAGCCGGCGTGCAGGTCGATCAGTCCGGCGTCCCGGGCCAGCACGGTCGCGGCGAACACGTCGTCGGCGCCCTGGCACATGGAGATGATGTACGACTCGATGACCTCGGGTCCGAAGACCTCCAGGGCGCGCTTGATCGTGCCGAAGACGCCGAGGGTCTTCAGCCCGGCGGCGTCCAGGGGGGCCGGGGTCGGGGCGAGCGGACGGCGCGAGCGCAGCTCCTTGGCGAGCAGCTTGGTGCGGCTCTCGCGGGGCATGTCGGTGTAGCGCCAGGACTCCTCGCCGAGCCGGTCGAAGAGCTGACCGAGGGCGTGGTGGTGGGCGTCCGCGTGCTCCCGGACGTCCATGGTGGCGAGTTGCAGGCCGAAGGCGGCGAGGGTGCGGATGGTGCGGTTCATCCGGCCGTCCGCGATCAGCGCGCCCCGGTGCTCGCGCAGCGAGGTCTGGACGAGGGTGAGGTCGCGCAGCAGCTCCGCGGTGCCCAGATAGTCGCGGCCGGACTCGTGCGGGGTGCCGCTGGCCAGGCGCGTCTTGGTGTTCTCCAGCTTCTGCCGGATGCAGGTGGCCTTGAGGCGGTAGGGCTCCTCGGCGTTCAGCCGCTTGTACCGGGGGCTGATCTCGGGGAGGCGTTCCAGGTCGGCCTGGAGGGAGGTGAGCAGTTCCTCGGTGGCCCCGGTGTAGCGGATGGAGTTGGAGAGGAAGCCGCGCAGCTCGTCGACGAGTTCGAGGGCGTCGTTGATGCCGTGCTCGTGCTGGAGGATCAGGACGTCCCAGGTCACCTGGGGGGTGACGTTGGGGTTGCCGTCGCGGTCGCCGCCGATCCAGGTGCCGAAGGTGAGCGGGCGGGAGCCCTCGGGGACCTTCACGCCCACGCGTTCGAGTTCGGCGGTGAGGTCTTCGAGGACGTCACCGACGGCTCCGGCGTGCAGCTCGTCCAGGTAGTAGATGGCGTTGCGGGCCTCGTCGGCGGGCTCGGGGCGCACCACCCGCAGTTCGTCGGTCTGCCAGACGAGGTCGATGTTCTCGGCGAGGCGGGTGTCGTAGCGGCGCCGGTCGGCCTCGACGACCGGGGTCTCCAGCAGGGCGGCGATGCGGCGGAGCTTGTTGAGGACGCTGCGCCGGGCCGCCTCGGTCGGGTGGGCGGTGAAGACGGGGCGGACGTTGAGGTTCGCCACCGTCTCCCGCAGGTGCTCGGGGTCGGCGTCCTTGAGGCGGTCGGCGGTGCGCGCGAGGAGTCCGCCCTCGGCGGCGCGCTTGGCCCGCAGCTCGCGTCCGCGGTGGACCTGCTCGGTGACGTTCGCGAGGTGGAAGTAGGTGGAGAAGGCGCGCACCAGCTTGGCGGCGGTCTCCAGCTCCGTACCGCCGAGGAGGTCGGCGGCGGCCTCCCCGTCCTCACGGGTGAGGCGGCGGACGCGTTCGACGAGGTCGAGGAGCTCGGGGCCCTCCTGGCGGACCAGGGTCTCGCCGAGGAGGTCACCCAGTCGGCGGATGTCGGCCCGCAGCTCGGGGCTGGTGGTGGTGGTCCGGTCGTCGGCACTGCTCACAGGTGCGGCTCCTTGCAGTGTTGAGGCGCTTCTGGAGGGGAACCCGGGGTTGTCCGTGGTGAGGGCGGCTGGCACCGCTCGGGGCCCGGGACGAACACAGAGCGGACGACGCTGTCCGGCCGCTCCCCAGGATAGGTGTCCGGACCAACGCGCGGCCAAGGGCCTCTTGCCGAGCGGGGGCGCACTGCCATACTTACGTCGCCGTAGGTTACGGAACCGTAGGGACCGTGGCCGCACGCGTCCCCCTCCCCATGCCCCCGACCCCCCAGGGAACTCCCCATGACCACCCGATCCGACGTGCTCGACGACGCCTCTTCGGCGTCAGAAGGGTCCGACCGGGCGATTCCGTCCGCGACCCTAGGGGGCGAGCAGAAGGGGGCGATCGAGCAGATCACGCTGCTGCTGTTCATCGCCGTGCCCTTCCTCGCGATCGTCGCCGCCGTGCCCCTGGCCTGGGGGTGGGGGGTGAGCTGGCTGGACCTGGGGCTGCTCGTCTTCTTCTACTACCTCGGCTGTCACGGCATCACGATCGGTTTCCACCGCTACTTCACCCACGGCTCCTTCAAGGCGAAGCGTCCGCTGCGGATCGCGCTGGCCGTCGCGGGCTCGCTCGCGGTGGAGGGCCCGTTGGTGCGGTGGGTCGCCGACCACCGCAAGCACCACAAGTTCTCCGACGCGGAGGGCGACCCGCACTCGCCGTGGCGGTACGGGGAGACGGTGCCGGCGCTCCTCAAGGGCCTGTGGTGGGCGCACATCGGCTGGATGTTCGACGAGGAGCAGACCTCGCAGGAGAAGTACGCCCCGGACCTGGTGAAGGACCCGGCGATCCGTCTCATCTCGCGCCAGTTCGTGTACTGGACGCTGCTCTCGCTGGCGCTGCCGGCGCTGATCGGCGGGCTGGTGACCATGTCGTGGTGGGGCGCGTTCACCGCGTTCTTCTGGGGTTCCCTGGTCCGGGTGGGCCTGCTGCACCACGTGACCTGGTCGATCAACTCCATCTGCCACGCGGTCGGCAAGCGCCCGTTCCGGTCCCGGGACCGCTCGGGCAACGTGTGGTGGCTGGCGGTCCTGTCCTGCGGCGAGTCCTGGCACAACCTCCACCACGCGGACCCGACGTCGGCGCGGCACGGGGTGATGCGCGGGCAGGTCGACTCCTCGGCCCGGCTCATCCGCTGGTTCGAGAAGCTGGGCTGGGCGTACGACGTGCGCTGGCCGTCCCCGTCGCGGATCGACTCCCGACGCAAGCAGGAAGCCGCCGAACCGGCATGATGGACGGCGTGGCGACCGACTCCAGCACCTCCAGCGAGAAGCCGCGGCGCACCCGCCGCACCCGGATGACCGGCGCGGAGCGCCGCCAGCAACTGCTGGAGATCGGCCGCACCCTCTTCGCGGCCAAGGGTTTCGAGGGCACCTCGGTGGAGGAGATCGCCGCGAAGGCGGGGGTGTCGAAGCCGGTGGTGTACGAACACTTCGGCGGCAAGGAGGGCCTGTACGCGGTGGTGGTGGACCGGGAGATGCGCCGGCTGTTGGACGGCGTGACCGGCTCGCTCACCGCCGGGCATCCGCGGGAACTGCTCGAACAGGCCGCGTTCGCGCTGCTCGACTACATCGAGGAGTACACCGACGGGTTCCGCATCCTGGTGCGGGACTCCCCCGTCGCCCAGTCCACGGGGTCGTTCGCCTCGTTGATCTCCGACATCGCGACGCAGGTCGAGGACATCCTGGGGCGCGAGTTCAAGAGCCGGGGCTTCGATCCGAAGCTGGCGCCGCTGTACGCGCAGGCGCTGGTGGGGATGGTCGCCCTGACCGGTCAGTGGTGGTTGGACGTGCGCCGTCCGAAGAAGGCGGAGGTGGCGGCGCATCTCGTGAACCTCGCGTGGCATGGGCTCCACGGGTTGGAGCCCAAGCCGCGGTTGATGGGGCACCGTCACACGTGACCGTGCGATCCGCTGCGCGTGCGTTGGCCCGTGCGGGTGCGTGGGGGGTTTTGCGCAGTTCCCCGCGCCCCTGATTCTGTGCGATCCGCTGCGTGTGCGCTGTTCTGCGGGGTGCGCTGGGGGGGGTTGCGCAGTTCCCCGCGCCCCTGATCAGGTGCGATCCGCTGCGCGTGCGTTGGCCCGTGCGGGTGCGTGGGGGGTTTTGCGCAGTTCCCCGCGCCCCTGATCAGGGGCGTCCGGCCTTCCCGGGGGGTCAGCTGCGGCGGGCTACTACGAAGATGCGGCGGAACGGGAGCACCGTGCCGTGTGCGGCGGCCGGGTAGGCGCGGCGCAGGGCGATGCGGTACTCGTCCAGGAAGGCGTCCCGTTCCTCGGGGTCGCCGTCGAACGCGGCGAGTACGGGCCGCAGCGTGGTGCCGGTGATCCAGTCGAGCACCGCGTCGTCCCCGCCGAGCACGTGCAGGTACGTGGTCTCCCAGGCGTCCACCTCGCAGCCGAGGGCGGCCAGCGCGGCGAGGTACTGGGCGGGCTCGCGCACCGCGTCCCCGTGCCGCAGCACCCCGTCGAGCCGCTGTCGCCAGCGCGGGGAGCCGGTGAGTTCCCGCAGCAGGGCGTGGCTGGGCGCGTCGAAGTTGCCGGGCACCTGGAAGGCGAAGGTGCCGCCGGGGGCGAGGCCCGCGATCCAGTCGGCGAAGCGGTCGGTGTGCCCGGGCACCCACTGGAGCAGGGCGTTGCTGATGAGCAGGTCGTACGGCTCGGCCGGGTCGGGCGCCCAGTGGACCGCGTCGGCGTGCGCGAAGTCGAGCCGGCCGCCGCCGGCGGTGGGCCCAGCGAGTTTCCGGGCCCGTTCCAGCATGTCCGGGGAGTTGTCGTACCCGGTGATCCGCGCGGCGGGCCAGCGCTCGGCGAGCAGGGTGGTGACGTTGCCGGGCCCGCACCCCAGGTCCGCGATGCGCGGGGCCGGCCCGCCGGGCGGCTCGGGCACCCGGGCCAGGAGGTCGACGAAGGCACGGCCGCGGTGGTCCGCGTGGCGCAGGTACTGGTGCGGGTCCCAGACGGGTACGGCGGGCACGGCGTCCTCCTCGCGGAGCGGTGGACCGTCCACCACCCCCTCAAACCTATCTTGACATCAAGAGACTTCACGTCGACAGACCTATTACACTGATCGCCATGGAGGACGAGGTCGATCGGCTGGTCGCAGCGTGGCGCCGGGAGCGCCCCGATCTCGACGTGGAGCCCCTGGAGGTGCTCAGCCGGGTGAGCAGGCTGGCCAGACACCTCGACCGCGCACGCAGACTGGCCTTCGCCGAACACCAGCTGGAGCCCTGGGAGTTCGACGTGTTGACGTCACTGCGCCGGGCCGGCTCCCCCTACCAACTGTCCCCGGGCCAATTGCTCACGCAGACCCTGGTCACCTCGGGCACCATGACGAACCGGATCGACCGGCTCACCAAGAAGGGCCTGGTGGAACGGCTCCCCGACCCCAACGACCGGCGGGGCGTCCTCGTACGGCTCACGCCCGAGGGGCGGGACCGCGCCGACCAGGCCCTGGCGGGCCTGCTCGACCAGGAACGGGCGATCCTCTCGGAGCTGTCCCGCGCCCAGCGCGGCGAACTGGCCGCACTGCTGAGACAGCTCACCGCCCCGTTCGACAACATTCCCGGCTGACCCCGCACCGGGCCCGGGGTCCGGGCGCCCGTATCCGCCTAGGAGGCCGCTTCGAGGTCCACGGGGCCCACCCCGGCCCGCCGGGCGAGCGCCACCGCCGCCAGCGTGCTGTGCACGCCGAGCTTCCCGAGCACGTTCTGCATATGGGTGCGCACGGTGTGCGGGGACAGGAACAGCCGCTCCGCGACCGCCTTGCGGCCGAGGCCCGCGACCATGCAGCGCAGCACCTCGCGCTCGCGCGGGGTCAGCGACTCGACCAGCCGCTCGCTCTCCGTGCGGTGCTTGCGGGCCGCGGTCAGCTCCCGCAGCACCCCCGTGAGCAGCGCCGGCGGCAGATGGGTCTCGTCCCGCAGCACCCCCCGGATCACGTTCAGCAACCGCGACAGCGAACAGTCCTTGGCGACCCAGCCACTGGCACCCGCCTGGAGCGCCTGCGCCGCACGGCGCGGATCGTCCTTCTCGGCGAGCACCACCGTGCGGACCCCGGGCTGCGCCTGCCGCACCGCGGCGACCAGCGAGATCCCGTCCACGGCGGGCACCCCGTCGGTCCCGCCGGCGACCGCCACGGCCGGCCGCGCCCCGGGCAGGACGCCCACCGCCGCCGCGCCGAGGTCGGCGTCGACGAGCAGCACGTCGAATCTGCGCCCATCGGCCGCCGCGCGGTCCAGGCAACGCAGGGCCGCCGGGCCGCTGCCCGCCGCCGACACCTCGACATCGGGCTCGGCGGCGAGCGCCGCCGCGAGCGACTCGGCGAAAATACGATGGTCGTCAACGACCAGCGCGCGAATACGAACCACAGAAACCCCCTTTGGGGGACGACCTGAGCGGGTGCGGCGCCCCGAGTGGAACCCGGACCCGGATCGGTCCGGGTACGAGTCGCCGCAGCCGCACGACCGTCGCCGTGCCTGGACTGCTACCCCCACTTCGGGCGTCGTACCCGACTGTCTCGCCCCCTGATCGACGCCGGCCCCCACCGGCGCTGCCCATCAGAGTAAGGCCGCCCGGCAGAAGCGGAAGCCTATTTGGGGAACTGTTTGACCTCGCAGTTCGAGGCGGGTCTGATGCTTCGTATTGAGACAGAAGTCGACAAAGTGCGGGGGTCATCCACCGCGTGAACCGACACCGCCCGAAGATCGGGAACGGTGTCGGTGCCGTCGAACGGGTTCAGCCGAGTCGGCGCGCCCCGGCCGAGGGAGTCGCGTCGAAGATCCGGGGCGCCCGGTGGCCGGCACGGTCGAAGGCGGCCCGCACCGCGTCCCCCACCACGGGTGCGGCGGACTCCTCGACGAGGACGAGCGCGGAACCGCCGAAGCCGCCGCCGGTCATCCGCGCCCCGTGCGCCCCCGCCGCGTTCGCGACGCCCACCACCAGGTCGAGTTCGGGACAGGAGACCCGCAGGTCATAGCGGAGCGAGTGGTGGCCCGCCGTGAGGACGCCGCCGATCGCGCGCAGCGCCTCGGGGGTGCCCGCGCCGAGCAGGGCGGTGACCTGCGCGACCCGCTGCTCGTCGCTGACCACGTGCCGTACGTAACGGCGCACGCGCTCGTCACCGAGGCGCGCGAGCGCGTCCGGGAGCGTGTCGTACGGAACGTCGCGCAGATGGGAGACACCCAACTCCCGCGCGCCCTGTTCGCACCCCGCGCGCCGCTCGGCGTACGCCCCGTCGCCCAAGGCGTGTTGCACCCGGGTGTCCACCACCAGGAGCCGCAGCCCGTGCGCGCCCAGGTCGAAGGGGACCTGTCGGGTGCTCAGGTCCCGGCAGTCGAGGTGCAGGGCGTGACCGGGCACGCAGCAAGCGGAGGCCATCTGGTCCATCACCCCGCAGGGCACGCCGACGTACGCGTTCTCGGCCTGCTGGGCGAGGCGCGCGAGTCCGGGACGGTCGAGGCCGAGGGCGTACAGCTCGTCCAGGGCGAGCGCGGTGGCCACCTCCAGGGCGGCGGACGAGGAGAGCCCGGCGCCGGTCGGCACGGTGGAGGCCAGGTGCACGTCGGCGCCGTCGAGGACCGCCCGGTGCCCGGCCCGGGCGAGCGCCCACAGGACCCCGGCCGGGTAGGCGGCCCAGCCCCCGCCGGAGCGGGGCGCCAGCTCGGCCGTACGCAGTTCCACCAGGGCCGCGGCGGGGTCCGGCGCGTTCGCCGAGTGCAGCCGCAGCACCCCGTCGGTGCGGCGGGACACGGCCGCGACCACGGTGTGCGGCAGGGCCAGCGGCATCACGGAGCCCTCGTTGAAGTCCGTGTACTCACCGATGAGGTTGACCCGGCCGGGCGCCGCCCACACCCCTTCGGGGGCGCTCCCGTACAGCTCCTCGAAGGCCCGCGCGACGGCTTCGGGAGCGGTGGACGGGTCGGTACCGGCACCCGGGGCGGGAGCGGTGGGGTCGGTGGGCGTCATGGCGGGTCCCTCGACGTGGTGGACGGTCCGCGGGGCGGCGGGGCCGGTCGGGCTGGCGGTCACGGGGCGGCGGGGCGGGACGGGCTCAGCGGACGGCGGCCCGGCGGGCGAACGCCCAGGCGTCGGCCACGATGTCCGCGAGGTCCGGCCGGCCGGGCCGCCAGCCGAGCCGTTCCCGGGCGGTGGCGGCCGAGGCGACCAGGACGGCAGGGTCACCGGGGCGGCGGGGCCCGGGCGTCTCGGGCACCGGGTGGCCGGTGACCGCGCGGACCGTCGCGACGACCTCGCGGACGGAGAAGCCGTTGCCGTTGCCGAGGTTGCAGATCAGGTGCTCGCCGGGGGCCGCGGCGCCGAGCGCGAGCAGATGGGCTTCGGCGAGGTCGCTGACGTGGAGGTAGTCGCGCACACAGGTGCCGTCGGGCGTCGGGTAGTCGTCACCGTGCACGTGGACGGTGTCCCGTTCGCCCGCCGCGACCCGCAGCACCAGGGGGATCAGGTGCGACTCCGGTTCGTGCCGCTCGCCGTACAGGGTGCCGTCGGGCGCGCGGTGGGCGCCCGCGACGTTGAAGTAGCGCAGCGACACCGCGGCCAGCCCGTGGGCCGCCGCTTCACCGCCGATCATGTGGTCCACGGCCAGCTTGGACGCGCCGTAGGGGCTGGTGGGAACGGTCGGGTCGGTCTCGGTGAGCGGGGTCCGCACGGGTTCGCCGTAGGTGGCGGCGGTCGACGAGAAGACGAGGCGGCGCACGCCGGCGTCCCGCATCGCGGTGAGCAGTGCCATGGTGCCGCCGACGTTGTTCTGCCAGTACTTCTCGGGCCGGGCGACGGACTCCGCGACCTGCGAGGACGCGGCGAAGTGCAGGACGCCGTCGTAGGAGCCGTCCAGCCAGCGGGCGGCGTCCTGGACGCGGCCCCGGACGAACCCGGCGCCGGGCGGCACCGCCTCCTCGAAGCCGGTGGACAGGTCGTCCAGGACGGTCACCCGGTGTCCGGCGGCCAGCAGCAGCGCGGTGACGGCACTGCCGACGTACCCGGCGCCGCCGGTGACGAAGTAACGGCCGCTGGCCGGGGGCCCCTCGTGCTGCTGCGCGTCGTGCGTGGTCCGGGTGCGCTGGGTGCTCTGGGTGTTCATCGGAGCGCTGCCTCTCGCAGTCGTCGTGCCGCGTCCTCCGGCGGCACATCGTTGATGAACACGCTCATGCCGGATTCCGAACCGGCGAGGAACTTCAGCTTGCCGGAAGTACGGCGAACGGTGAAGAGCTCCAGGTGCAGGGCGAACTCGTCCCGGTCGGCGAGCTCACCCGACCCGCCCGCCGTGGGGGTGGTGAACGGCGCCTGGTGCCAGGCCGCGATGTACGGGGTCGGCGGCGCCTGTGGGCCGAAGAGCCGGTCGAAGCGGCGCAGCAGGTCGAGGTAGACGCCGGGGAACTCGGTGCGTGCGGTGTCGTCCAGGCCGAGCAGGTCGGGGACCCGGCGCTTGGGGTAGAGGTGCACCTCGTACGGCCAGTGCGCGGCGTAGGGCACGAAGGCGACCCACGCTCCGGTCTCCAGCACGACCCGGCTGCCGTCGGCGAGTTCGCGGGCCAGCACGTCGTCGAAGAGGTTGCGCCCGGTGGCCGCGCGGTGCCGGGCGGTGGAGCGCAGCATCCGGGCGGTGCGGGGGGTGGTGAAGGGGTACGCGTAGATCTGGCCGTGCGGGTGGCCGAGGGTGACGCCGATCTCGGCGCCCCGGTTCTCGAAGCAGAACACCTGCTCCACGAAGGGCAGGTGGGACAGTTCCGCGGTCCGGTCGATCCAGGCGTCGAGGACGAGGGCGGCCCGTTCGTCGGTGAGGTCGGCGAAGGACGCCCCGTGGTCGGGGGTGAAGCAGACGACCTCGCACCGGCCGGAGTCCCCCGCCAGGGAGGGGAACCGGTTCTCGAAGACGACGACGTCGTACGAGCTGTCGGGGATCTCGGTGGGTCGGGCGCCGGTGGAAGGACACAGCGGGCACTCGTCCGCGGGCGGGAGGTGGGTGCGGCCCTGACGGTGCGAGGCGATGGCGACGTCGTCACCGAGGAGCGGGTCGTGGCGGACCTCGGACGTGGTCGTGACGGGCGCGAGCGGCCGGGGGTCGGCGGCCGTGCGGAGCGTGTCGTCGCGGCTGTCGTAGTAGATGAGCTCCCGGCCGTCGGCCAGTCGGGTCGACGTCTTCTTCACTGCGGCGCTCCTCGTCGGTGGTCCCTACCGACCTCCAAAGATCCAACAGAATCGAACACAACAAATCACGGGCCGACGACCCCGGTCAAGGCATGTACGGAATTCACCTCATCAGAATCAAACAACATCCACCCCCGATCAAAACCCCCACCGCAACGATCAGGCCCGAGCACAGCAAGACCCAAAGGAGCGCGAGCACCCCCCACACACCCGCAGGGGGACCAACGCACCCGCAGGCGAGTGCCCCAAAGGGGCGCGGGGAACTGCGCAGAACGACAACGCACCGAGCAGGACGGCGCAGCCAGAGGTGGACGCACCCAAGGGGCGCGGGGAACTGCGCGAGCACCCCCACGCACCCGCACGGGCCAACGCACCGCCGGAAGGCCCCACCCGAGGGCCCCGGGGAGGAACCGCCCCGCGCACCCCGGCGCACGGAACTGCGCACACACGGGAGCGCGCCCCGCCGCAAACACCGACGAAGCGCGCTGAAGCAGAACCGGAACTCAGCCCCCGGAGGAACCCGGATGAAGCGCCGCCCCCGGCGAAGGCACCAACGGCCCCGCCCGATCCAACAGCCCGGTACGAGCCGCCAGCGCCGCCGCCTCCAACCGCGACCCCACCCCCAACTTCATCAACACCCGCTGCACATGCGTGCGCGCCGTGGAGGGCGCGATGCCCATGCCCGCGGCGATCAGCCGGGTGTCCTCGCCGTCGGCGACCCGCACCAGCACCTCCACCTCGCGGGGCGTCAGCATCTGGAGCAACCGCTGCCCCTCGTCGTCGGGTTGGGCCGCGGGGTTCAGCAACTCGCTGAACGCGCCCTGGAGGAGTTGCGGCGCCACCGCGGACTCCCCCGCGCGGGCCTTCATGATGGCCCGCTCCACGCCCTCGATCCGTTCGTCGTGGCGCACGTAGCCGGAAGCCCCCGCGGCGAAGGCCGCGGCGATCCCCCGGGGCGACGGGACCGGCCCCAGGACGACCACCGCCACCTGGGGGCGGTCCCGTTTGATCCGCACCACGGGATCGAACACGCCTGGTTCCGCCGGAGCCGCGGTGCCCAACAGGCACACTTCCGGCGCCCGCGAGATCACCAACTCCGCCGCGCCCGCCGCGGGCGCCGCCGCGGCCAGCACGCGGTGCCCGCGCAGCTTCAGCGCCGAGGCCAACGCCTCGGCGAGCAGCCTGTGATCATCGACGACCATGAGCCGCACACCCACAGTGTCACCCCCCACTTTCCCCGCCCGGTCCCCCACAGATCCGGACCCCCTGCCCTCGTCATCCGGAAGCTACACGCTTGTTCGACGGATCGCTGCCGTAACGGATGAGAAGCCGACGGTAATACCTTGGGCACGCCTCGCGACACCCACCCCTGGATTACGGGCCCCCACCGCACCGCACACCCCCCGCGACGGCGGGGACGAACCGCCCCCCAGGCCCGGAACGCCCCGAATGCACGCTCGTGCCCGAGCGCGGGCGCGCGCCTCCGTGCGCCCCCCTGAACACGCCTCCGCCCCCGTCTGCCCCGAGGTGGACCGGGGAAGGCGAGGGCGGAGGCGCGCCGTTCAGGGGGCGTCGGCCCGTGACGCGCGGGTCAGTTGGTGCCGAAGCCCACGGCCAGGAACTTGTCCTCGTCCTTGCTGTAGGGCTTCGACGCGTAGACCGCGCTCATGAAGAAGCGCCCGCTGCCGAAGAGGTACTCGGAGTAGTCCGGCATGAAGGACCGCTCGGGCTCCCGGGAGGACTCCGTCGACGGGTTCTCCATCAGGACGGTCTCCTTGAGCGTGGACCCGTTCAGGCTGACGACCTGACCGCCCTTGTCGAACGGGGGCCGCTTGTAGGCGATGAGGTTGCTGCCGTCCATGCGGATCGGGCTCAGGACCCAGCCGTCGCCCGCGTCGGCGCGGGCGCCGGACAGCTTGCCGGTGGCGAGGTCGAAGGCAACGATCTCGTTGGTGTCGGTGAACTCCTCGGAGCCGTCGTGCTCCTCGGTGGGCAGGTAGAGCCGGTCGTTCCCGACGGCGAGCAGCTTGCACTGCTCCACCCGGGTCGCGTCGCACCGGGCCGCGTACTTCTCGCCCTCGGCGGTGAACTTCGAGCGCAGCTTGCCGGTCTCCTCGTCGATGGCGAAGAAGTCGGAGATCGAGCTGCCGTCCCCGGCCGAGTCGCCGATGTCCGCGGCGACCACGAGCGGCTTGGTGGACACCACGCTCGCGTAGTCGACACCGGTCGCCATCTTGTACGTGGACAGCGGCTTGCCGGTCTTCGGGTCCAGCTTCTGGATCTCCAGGCGCCGGCTGTCGAGGTCACCGCAGCGGCGGACCGCGACGAGGTTCTCGCCGCCCGCGTACCCGGCGTCGTAGCAGGGCTCGCCCAGCTTGGGGGCCCACAGGGCGGCGCCGTCGGCGGCGCTCCAGGCGGCGCCGCCCGCCGAACCGCCCGCGGCGACCGTACCGGCGCCGATGGTGACCTCGTCGAAGGAGACGGTCCGGTCGGCGGACTTCGCAGTCTTCGTCCACAGCAGCTTGCCGGTGTCCAGGTCGAGCACCGACACCTGGGTGCAGCCCTGGTACGGCTTCTCCTTGGTGGGCATCGACGGCTGGGCGACGAGCGCCGTCCGGTTGTCCGCGGTGACATGGCGTCCGGCCGCGCAGACCGGGCCGGTCAGCTTCACCGTCCACCGCTCCTCGCCGCTGGTCGGGTCGTAGCCGACGACCTCGCCGACGCCCGACTTCGCGTACACCTTGTCGGTGAGCCAGGAACCGGCGACCGGGATGGTGCTGTCGTCCTTGACCACCGGTGCGGCCACCTGGAACAGCGGCTTGGCCTTGGTGTTGGAGGGCGCCTTCTCGCGGGGCTCGCCACCGGCGACGGCCGGGCCGCCACCCGCCGCACCGCCACCGCCATCGGACCCGCCCTTGCCGTCGGCGCCCTTCTCGGAGCCGGAGCCGCCCTTCTCGTCCTTGCCGGCGGAGGTGTTCTTGTCGTCGTCCTGCTGCCCGGCGTACAGGACGCCACCGCCGACGATCAACGCGATGACCAGGACCGTCGCACCGATGATCAACGTCACCGGGTTGCGCAGCCCGGTGCGGCGGGCGGGGGCGCCGGACTGCTGGGCCACGGGCACCGTGGGCGCCGCGTACTGACCGTACGGCTGCTGACCGTGGCCCTGTTGGCCCGGCTGCCCGTACGGCTGCTGACCGGGCTGCCCATACGGCTGCTGTCCCGGGTGGCCGTAGCCGGACTGCCCCGGGGCCCCCGGGTACCCGTACCCCGCCGCACCCTGCGGCGGCTGACCCGGCTGCCCGGGCGGTGCCGCGGGGTAGCCGTAGCCGCCGGCCGGCGGGGTGCCGTAGCCGCCCGCCGGCGGCGGGGGCTGCGGGGCGCCGAAACCACCCGGCGGCGGTTCCTGCGGGGCACCGAAACCACCGGCGGGGGGCTGCGGGGCGCCGAAGCCCCCGGCCGGGGGCGGCGGTTGCGGGGCGCCGAACCCGCCGGGGGGCGGGTCCTGGGGCTTGCCGAAGCTCATGGGGGCGCCGCCCGGCTCCGCGGGCTGCGGGGCCCCGGGCTGCCCGCCGGGCGGGTCGGTCGGCTGGGGCGGGTGGCTCATGACGTGTCTACCTCGGGAGACTCGGAGTACGGAACTGCGGAAAACTACGCACACTGCGGAACTGCGGGCCGGCGGTCAGGGACCGAAGGCCATCATCAGCTTCTGCTCCGCATCGCTCTTCGTGTTCGTCAGCATGGTGGTGGAGATGTAGAAGCGACCGTCCTGGTACGCGATCGCCTTCGCGTAGAAGGTGCGCTCCAGGGCCGCGGCGCCCGCGGGGTTCTGGAGCAGCACCTTCGGGGTGCCACCGCCCACCGGGGTCCCGGTGACGACGCCGCCCGCCTCGTAGGTGGGCTTCTCGTACGAGAGGACCCGGCCGTCCTCGACGCGCAGCGGGAGCAGGGACCGTCCGGCGCCGGAGGACTTGGCGCGCCACTTCTCCTTGCCGGTGTTCAGGTTGACGGCGATGAGCTGGTTCGTGCCGTTCTTCACCTTGCTCGGCAGGTAGAGCGTGTTGGCATCCGCGGCGACCCCGGTGCAGCTCTGCAACGCGCGGTCGAAGCTGGCCCAGCCGCAGTCCGGCTCGGGTGCCTCGTTCAGGGACACCTGGGAGCGCACCGTGCCCGAACCGTTCTTCAGCGCGGTGATGTTCCACTGCTTCTTGTCGTCGTTGGACAGGTACAGCACCACCGGGTCCAGGGAGAACACCCGGGAGATCCGCCAGTCCTTGGGGAACCGCTTCGTCCACTGCACCTTGCCGGTGGCCGGGTCGAGTTGGCGCAGCTCGTCGTGTTCGTCGTCGCCGCCCAGGTCGCAGGAGGCCACGGAGAACAGCTTGCTGCCGCCGGTGAACGCGGCCGGGTAGCAGTCGGTGCCGTACTTCTCCACGGTGAACCGCTGCTTGCCGCTGTCCACGTCGTACCCCACGCCCGACATCTGCCGGCCGACCACCAGGGTGTCGCCGACCAGGTGGAGCGAGGCGGTGAGGACGCTGTCGAACAGGTCGCCGTCGGAGACCTTCTTCGTCCAACCCTTCGCCCCGGTCTTCAGGTCGATCTGCTGGAGCTGGTTGCACTTGGCGCGGTCGCTGACGCCGCTCATGTGGGCGACGACGACCTTGCCGTCGCCGCTCGCCTCCTTGGTGACCGAACAGACCTTGAACGGCAGGTCCACCGTCCACCGGGACGCGCCGCTGCCCGCGTCGTAGCCGACGACCTGCTTGTACGCGGCCTTGGCGACGAGGTCCCCGCGCACCCACATGCCCGGGGCGTCCGCGCCGGAGCCGGGCACCTTCGGGGCGGGTCGGTACCAGAGCGCCCGGGAGTCGCCGTCCTTGCGGTCCGCGTTCAGCTCCTCGACGCCCACGCTGTCGCCGGTCCCGTCGCCGCCGTTGCCGCTGCCGTCGCCCTGGTCGACGGAGGCCGAGGCGCTCGGCTTCGGAGCGGTGCTGGGGCCCGCGACGGGGTCCTTCTTGACGGGGTCGTCCTTCTCGTCGTCACCGCCGCTGAGGGCGATGACGGCGCCGCCGGCCACGACGACCAGGGCGACCGCCCCGGCGACGACGATGCCGGTCCTGCCCCGGAACGGGTTGCGCTTCCCCGGCGCCGGGGGCTGCGGCGCCCCCGGGTAGGAGGCCGTGGTCGGCTGCTGCCCGTACGGCCCCTGGGGGTGCGTCGGTTGACCGTAGGGCCCCGGCTGCTGGGCGTAGGGCCCCACCGGTTGACCGTACGGACCGGGCTGCTGACCGTACGGGCCCGGCTGCCCGTAGGGCCCCGGCTGCGCACCGGGCTGCTGTCCGTAGGGACCGGCCGGCCCGCCGTAGGGTCCGGGCTGCTGTCCGTACGGGCCGGACGGTTGACCGTACGGGCCGGACTGCGGGTACGACGGGCCCGGCTGGGGCGCCGCCGCACCGGGCGGCGGGGCCTGCGGGTAGCCGTACCCGGGTGCCGGCGCGGCGGGCGGGCCCGCAGGGGGCGGCGGTGACGCGGGCTGGCCGGAATCGTTCGGTGCCGCACCCTCGGTGGGCATGCGGTCGTCGGGCGGCTGACTCATCAGCGCTCCCCCTTCACTGATTTGCTGCGCGCCTGGCGGTACGTGAACGCGCGTACGCGTTCTGGTCTCGGTGGCCCTTTCTATCACCACGCCACCCGGCGCTCCCGGCGCGGACAGGTCCTGTGCCCAAGGGCGGACGGCCCTGTGATCCCACTGTTACGCCCCCTTCACGCCCTCTCCGCAGCCCGTGCATCCGGAGGACCGCAACGGCCGCGGGGCGAGCGGGACGACGACCGCAGGGCCGGCCGCCGTGGCGCGATCACGCCGGTTCGGCCTCGTCGGCGAGCTCCAGCCACCGTGCTTCGAGGTCCTCGCGCTCCGCGACCAGCGCGCGCAGTTCGGCGTCGAGCGCGGCGACCTTCTCGAAGTCGGTGGCGTGCTCCGCGATCCGCTCGTGCAGCCCGGTCTCCTTGCCGGAGATCCGGTCGATCTGCCGCTCGATCCGCTGGAGTTCCTTCTGCGCCGCCCGCGTCTCCGCGGACGAACGCCCCTTCGGTGCCGCGGCGGGTGCGGCGGCGGCCGGGGCGGACGTCGACGGGGCGGCGGACGACGCCATCCGCTCGCGCCGCTCCAGGTACTCGTCGATGCCGCGGGGCAACATCCGCAGCGCACGGTCGCCGAGCAGGGCGTACACCCGGTCGGTGGTCCGCTCCACGAAGAACCGGTCGTGCGAGATGACGACCATCGAGCCGGGCCAGCCGTCGAGCAGGTCCTCCAGCTGGGTCAGCGTCTCGATGTCCAGGTCGTTGGTGGGCTCGTCCAGGAAGAGGACGTTCGGCTCGTCCATCAGCAGCCGCAGCAGTTGGAGCCGTCGCCGCTCGCCGCCGGAGAGGTCCCCGACCGGCGTCCACTGCTTCTCCTTGCCGAAGCCGAAGGTCTCGCAGAGCTGCCCCGCGGTCATCTCCCGCCCCTTGCCGAGGTCGACCCGCTCCCGCACCTGCTGGACGGCCTCCAGGACCCGCAGCGTCGGGGCGAGTTCGGAGACCTCCTGCGAGAGGTACGCGAGGCGCACCGTCTTGCCGACGGTGACCCGCCCGGCGGCCGGCTGGGCCTCGCCCTGGGTGCGGGAGGCCTCGGCGAGGGCCCGCAGCAGCGAGGTCTTGCCCGCGCCGTTGACGCCGACGAGGGCGAACCGGTCGCCGGGGCCGAGCTGCCAGGTGAGGTGCTGGAGCAGGGTCTTGGGCCCGGCCTGGACGGTGACGTCCTCCAACTCGAAGACGGTCTTGCCGAGCCGGGAGCTGGCGAACTTCATCAGCTCGGAGGTGTCCCGGGGCGGCGGCACGTCCTTGATCAGCTCATTGGCCGCCTCGACGCGGAACCGGGGCTTGGAGGTGCGGGCCGGGGCGCCCCGGCGCAGCCAGGCGAGTTCCTTGCGGACGAGGTTCTGCCGCTTGACCTCCTCCGTGGCGGCGATGCGCTCCCGCTCGGCGCGGGCGAACACGTAGTCGGAGTAGCCGCCCTCGTACTCGTGGACCTTGCCCCGCTGCACGTCCCACATCCGGGTGCACACCTGGTCCAGGAACCACCGGTCGTGGGTGACGCACACCAGCGCGGAGCGGCGGGCCCGCAGATGGGCCGCGAGCCAGGCGATGCCCTCGACGTCGAGGTGGTTGGTCGGCTCGTCGAGGACGATCAGGTCCTGCTCCTCGATGAGGAGCTTGGCGAGCGCCACCCGGCGGCGTTCGCCACCGGAGAGCGGCGCGATGACGGTGTCCAGGCCCTGCGGGAAGCCGGGCAGGTCCAGCCCGCCGAAGAGGCCGGTCAGCACGTCGCGGATCTTGGCGTTGCCGGCCCACTGGTGGTCGGCGAGGTCGCCGATGACCTCGTGCCGGACGGTGGCGGTCGGGTCGAGGGAGTCGTGCTGGGTGAGCACGCCCAGGCTCAGCCCGCCGCTGTGGGTGACCCGACCGGTGTCGGCCTCCTCCAGCTTGGCGAGCATCCGCACGAGGGTGGTCTTGCCGTCCCCGTTGCGGCCGACGACGCCGATCCGGTCGCCCTCGCTGACGCCGAGCGACACCCCGTCGAGCAGGGCACGGGTGCCGTACACCTTGCCGACGGACTCGACACTGACGAGGTTGACTGCCATGGGGCTCCTGCCGCGGGGATGGACCGGCCCTCCAGCCTAGTCGGCCCGCCCACCTCCCCCTCCCGGGGCGCCGGGGCCCCGATCCGGTCCCGGCGCGGGCCACCGACCCGGGCCGTCAGGGCCGGTCCGCCTCACTGCCGTGCAGTGTCACCGGGACGGGCCATAATCGGGAGCATGGCCCAGGCTTCCCCTCCCCCGCAGTTGCCGCCCGCCGCCGAGGTGCTGCGCGCCCGCTACGCCGGACGGCTTCCCACCTGCCTGGACGAGCTCACCGGCCCCGCGAACGGCCCCGTCGACCTGCCGCTCCACGTCGTCTGGTCAGGGCTGCGCTCGTTCGACCTCGACCGCCCCCGGTCCTGCATGAGCCTCTACCGCGCCGTCCTCGCCGAAGGCCAGCACGACGACCTCGTGCACTTCCTCAACCGCGACCTCCTGCTCAGCCAGTGGCCGGTGCTGCGCACGCTGATCAGCCGTACGGTCCGCGACGTGTGGGAATCCGCCTTCACCGACCTCACCCCCGGCACCGCCGCGGCCTCCGCGTGAACCTCAGCCCCCTCCACCGTCGGCTCCTCGCCGACGTGCTCGCCATCGGCAGCCCCTACCCGCTGGTGGTGACCGGCGGATACGCGGTGCAGGCCCACGGCTTGGTCGAACGCCTCAGCCAGGATCTCGACGTCGCCACCGAGAACCCCGCCCCCATGGCCGACATCACGCACACCGTCGTTGAGGGGCTCACCCGCCGGGGCTGGTCCGTGCGCCTCATCGGAGCGGACCCGCTCTCCGGTCGCCTCATCGCTGCTGACCCGGTCACCGGCGAGGAGTGCGAGGTCGACATCCTCAAGGAAGCCTTCTGGGCGCCCCCGACCTCGACCGCGATCGGTCCCGTCCTGTCTCTGGACGACGTGATCGGCACGAAGGTCCGCGCGCTAGCCGACCGGGGTGCCGTCCGCGACCTCATCGACGTCCACGCGGCCTCACGCCACCGCACCACGGCCGATCTCGAAACCCTCGGCCGCCGCCATGCCCGCATCGCCTTCGACCTCCACGACCTGCGCGACCGTCTCACCGGGACCGACTGGTACGAGGACGAGGAGTTCACCGCCTACGGCCTCACGCCCGACCGGACCGCTGCTCTCCGTGCCTGGGCACTGGCCTGGGCGACCGACCTCGCTGCCCGCCTCCACCAGGAAGAAGACCTCTGATCACGGACCCATCCGCCCGGGCGGGCCGACGGTTGCACGCCGCCGGTCGCCCGGATGTCCTGACCGGTGGCTAGATCCAGGTGTCGAGCCACATGCGGGCGCGCCAGGAGTCGATGGAGATGGGCTGGCCGGTGTAGATGGGCCAGAAGTAGATGAAGTTCCACGCGATGAGCAGGACGATGACGCCCGCGCCCGCCGCGCCCGCCGTGCGGCGCAGTTCCGTCGAGCCCTTGGGGCCGAGCAGCGCGCCGACCAGCATCGCCACCGCGAGGCACAGGAACGGCACGAACACGACCGCGTAGAAGTAGAAGATCGTCCGCTCCTGGTACAGGAACCAGGGCAGGTACCCGGCCGCGACCCCGCACAGGATCGCGCCGGCCCGCCAGTCGCGGCGCAGCAGCCACCGCCACAGCACGTACAGCAGCGCGAAGCAGGCCGTCCACCACAGCATGGGGGTGCCCAGGGCGAGCACCTCGTTGGCGCACTTGTCGACGGTGTCCACGGGGCAGCCGTCGATGCCGGGCACGGACGGCTCGTAGTAGTACGAGACGGGGCGCCCGGTGACGATCCAGCTCCACGGGTTCGACTCGTAGCGGTGCGGCGAGTCGAGGGCCTTGTGGAAGGCGAGGACCTCGGCCTCGTAGTGCCACAGGCTGCGCACCCAGTCCGGCACCCAGCCCCATGCGGTGTCCTGGCCCCGGGTGATCGCCCAGTCGCGGAAGTAGCCGCCCCGGCCGTTGTCGGGGGACATGATCCACCCGATCCAGGTGCTGAGGTAGGTGACGAGCGCGACGGGCACGGTGGCGAGGAAGGCGGGGCAGACGTCCCGCTTCAGCACCGACAGCCAGGCCCGTTCGGCGCCCGCGACCCGGCGCGCGCCGACGTCCCACAGCACCGACAGCAGGCCGAACGCGGCGAGGAAGTAGAGGCCGTTCCACTTGGTCGCCGCGGCGAGGCCCAGGCTGACCCCGGCGGCGATCCGCCAGGGCCGCCAGCCGAGCCGCAGGGTGTCCGCGATCCGGGCGTCGGGCCGGGGCAGTCCGTCCTCGCCGAGCGGCAGCGCGGCGGCCAACCGGGCCCGGGTGCGGTCCCGGTCGATCAGCAGGCAGCCGAACGCGGCCAGGGCGAAGAACATGATGATGAGGTCGAGGAGCGCGGTGCGGCTCATCACGAAGTGCAGGCCGTCGATGGCCATCAGCGCGCCGGCGAGGCAGCCGAGGAACGTGGAGCGCAGCAGTCGGCGGCCGATGCGGCACAGCATGAACACGGAGAGGGTGCCGAGCACCGCGGTCATGAACCGCCAGCCGTACGGGTCGAACCCGAACATCCATTCGCCGACGCCGATGAGGTACTTGCCGAGCGGCGGGTGCACGACGTACGCGGCGCCCTCGGGCAGGGCGACCGAGGAGCCCTGTTCGAGCACCTGCTCGTTGATGTTCTTCGCCTGCCAGTTCAGCTCGAACCCGCGGTGAATGATCGCCCAGGCGTCCTTGGCGTAGTACGTCTCGTCGAATATCACCTCCTTCGGGCTGCCCAGCTGCCAGAACCGGAGCAGACCCGCGACGACGGCCACCACCAGCGGACCCAGCCAGGACGACCAGCGCAGCAGCGGTCCCACCGCCCGGACGGGCACCCTGAGCACCGTCCACAGTCGGGGGCCGGGCTCGGCGTACGGGGGCACCAGCTGGCCGCGGAGGTCGCCCCGGGGGCGCGGGTTGTGACCGAAGCGGCGCAGGCGGTGCCGCCAGGCCGGGGGGTGCGGTGCGGCGGGCTGGTCCTGCCGGGTGTCCGTCGAGGACGCGGTACTCGTCACCGCGCCATCGTAGGGAACGGCTCCGTACGCCGCCGCCCCCGCACCCGTCCTACGGGGGGCGCGTTCCCCGACGCGGGCGCCGGGGCGGCGGGACGGGCCGGGGCCGAGGAGCAGGGAGTGCTGGGAGACTGGAAGGGTGACTGATGTGGGTGGGACTCTCGTACTGGCCGGAACTCCGATCGGGGACCTCGCGGACGCCCCGCCGCGGCTGGCCGCCGAGCTGTCCGCTGCGGACCTGGTGGCCGCCGAGGACACCCGCCGGCTGCGGCGGCTCGCCCAGGGCCTCGACGTCCAGGTGACGGCGCGCGTCGTGTCGTACTTCGAGGGCAACGAGAGCGCCCGGACCAAGGAACTCGTGCAGGCCCTGGTGGGCGGGGCGCGGGTGCTGCTGGTGACCGACGCGGGCATGCCCTCGGTGTCCGACCCGGGGTACCGGCTGGTCGCCGCGGCCGTGGAGCACGGCATCCGGGTCACCGCCGTACCGGGCCCCTCGGCGGTGCTGACGGCGCTCGCCCTGTCGGGGCTGCCGGTCGACCGGTTCTGCTTCGAGGGGTTCCCGCCGCGCAAGCAGGGCGAGCGGCTGTCCCGGTTCCGGGAGGTCGAGCGGGAGCGGCGCACCCTCGTCTACTTCGAGTCCCCGCACCGGCTCGCCGACACGCTCGCCGCGATGGCCCAGGTGTTCGGGGCCGAGCGGCGCGCCGCGGTCTGCCGCGAGCTGACCAAGACGTACGAGGAGATCAAGCGCGGGCCGCTGGCCGAGCTGGCGAGCTGGGCGGCCGAGGGGGTCCGGGGCGAGATCACCGTCGTGGTCGAGGGCGCCCCGGAGCCGGGCCCCGCGGACCTGAGCCCCGAGGAGCTGGTGCGCCGGGTCCGGGACCGGGAGGAAGCGGGCGAACGGCGCAAGGAGGCCATCGCCGCGGTCGCCGCCGACGCCGGCGTGCCCAAGCGCGAGGTGTTCGACGCCGTGGTGGCGGCAAAGAACGCGCCTCGGTGAGCGCCAAGCCCGGGCAAAGGACTACCGTGGAAGGCAAAGCCGGGCCCGCTCACCGGCCCCTCGGGGCAGGAGCAGACCAAATCGGCGCCAACACTCGACAGCCCTGATGCGTCCGGGCCGGCCGAGGCGTCCACTGGGGTGAGGAGGACGTACCCGTCCCCCCACGCCGTCGCGGCAGCATCCCGCGCCGGGCGGCGCTTGTCCGCAGGGCAAGAGGAGCTGGCATGAGTGAGATCGCAGGGACCGGTCACCCCCGTGCGGCGACCGCCGTCGTCCACGAGTCGTACGCCTTCGCCTGCATGCGGTGCGGGCACGGCTGGGAACAGTCGTACGAGATCGAGCACCACATCGACGGCGAGGGCCACGCGTACGTGACCTACCTGGCGGACGGGCAGCGGGTGCCGTCGCCGCTGAGCCGCCCGACCTGCCTGAACTGCGGTGCGCACCTGGTCCGCATCATGCGGGCCGGACAGGTGTCGTCCGTGCAGAACCTGCTGCGCCACCCGGAGCCGATCACCCACCGGCGCAAGCACGAGGACGGCCCGGAGGCCGAGGGGGCCCCGGAGACCGACGCCGCGCACCGGCTGCACCACCACTGGCGCTTCTCGCACCTCCTGCACCCGTTCCACCGTCGGGACGCCGGCTGAGGCCCCGGACCGTCGGCTCCACCGGGCGTTGCGGGTGTTCCCGGCATTCCCGGTGGGGCCGACGGGGTTCGTAGGATCGGGTCATGTCCTCGACCTCGAAGCCCGCCGACGGCGCCCGCCGCGCCCGCAGTGACCGTGCCGACCAGGACGCGCCGCCCCTGCCCGCGCCGCTGTCCGTCCCGGTCGCCGACTCGCACACCCACCTCGACATGCAGACGGACACGGTCGCCGAGTCGCTGGCGAAGGCCGCCTCCGTGGGCGTGACCACGGTCGTGCAGGTGGGCTGCGACCTGGCGGGGTCCCGGTGGGCGGCCGAGACGGCGGCGGCCCACCCCTCCGTGCACGCGACGGTGGCCCTGCACCCGAACGAGGCCCCCCGGATCGTGCTCGGCGACCCCGACGGCTGGTCCCGGCAGGAAGCCCGCCCGGCCGGCGGCGACGCCGCCCTGGACGCGGCCCTCGCCACGATCGACGAGCTGGCGGCGCTCCCCCAGGTCAAGGGGGTCGGCGAGACGGGACTCGACCACTTCCGCACCGGACCGGAGGGCCGGGCCGCGCAGGAACGCTCGTTCCGCGCGCACATCGAGATCGCCAAACGGCACGGCAAGGCCCTGGTGATCCACGACCGGGACGCCCACGAGGACGTACTGCGCGTGCTGAAGGAGGAGGGCGCCCCCGAGCGCACCGTCTTCCACTGCTTCTCCGGCGACGCGGAGCTGGCCGAGGTGTGCGCCCGGCACGGCTACTACCTGTCCTTCGCCGGCAACGTCACCTTCAAGAACGCGCAGCCGCTGCGGGACGCCCTCGCGGTGGCCCCGCCGGAACTGGTGCTGGTGGAGACCGACGCGCCGTTCCTCACCCCGGCCCCGTACCGGGGGCGGCCAGGCGCCCCGTACCTGATCCCCGTCACGCTGCGGGCGATGGCCGAGGTCAAGGGGATGACCGAGGACGCCCTGGCGACGGCCGTCGCCGCGAACACGGCCCGCGCCTTCGGGTACTGACCGCGCCCGGGGCGGCAGCGGTGCGTGTGGTCGGGGTCGCCGGCCCGGGGACCGTACCCTTGACCGGTGAGCAGCACCGACCCCGACCCGCTCCTGGGCCCCGCCGACATCCGTGAGCTGGCGGCGGCGCTCGGCGTGAAGCCGACCAAGCAGCGCGGCCAGAACTTCGTCATCGACGCCAACACCGTGCGCCGCATCGTCCGCACCGCAGAGGTGCGCCCCGAGGACCGGGTGGTCGAGGTGGGGCCGGGACTCGGCTCCCTCACCCTCGCACTGCTGGAGGTCGCCGATCACGTCACGGCCGTCGAGATCGACGACACGCTGGCGGGGGCGCTGCCGGCGACCGTCGCGGCCCGGCTGCCGCAGCGCGCGGACCGCTTCTCCCTGGTCCACCAGGACGCCATGCGGGTCACCGAGCTGCCCGGGCCCCCGCCGACCGCACTGGTCGCGAACCTGCCCTACAACGTCGCCGTGCCGGTGCTGCTGCACATGCTGGAGACGTTCCCCAGCATCGAGCGGACCCTGGTGATGGTGCAGGCCGAGGTCGCCGACCGACTGGCCGCCGGGCCCGGGTCGAAGGTGTACGGGGTGCCGTCCGTGAAGGCCAACTGGTACGCGGAGGTCAAGCGGGCCGGCTCGATCGGCCGCACCGTGTTCTGGCCCGCGCCCAACGTCGACAGCGGGCTCGTCTCCCTGGTCCGGCGCACCGAACCGCTGGCCACGACCGCCAGCCGGAAGGAGGTCTTCCGGGTGGTGGACGCGGCGTTCGCGCAGCGCCGCAAGACCCTGCGGGCGGCGCTCGCCGGCTGGGCCGGGTCCGCGGCGGCGGCCGAGGCGGCGTTGGTGGCCGCCGGGGTCTCCCCGCAGGCGCGGGGCGAGTCGCTGAGCGTCGAGGAGTTCGCCCGGATCGCCGAGAACGCCGTACCCGTCGCCACGGAGGAGGACCCGGCCGGATGACCGTGGACAGCAACCGAACGGACAGCACGCGCACGGCGGTGACCGTGCGGGTTCCCGCCAAGGTGAACGTCCAGCTCGCGGTGGGCGCGGCCCGACCCGACGGGTTCCACGACCTCGCCAACGTCTTCCTCGCCGTCGGTCTGTACGACGAGGTCACCGTCACGCCCGCCGACGGCCTGAGGATCACCTGTTCCGGGCCGGACGCCGGTGAGGTGCCGCTGGACCGCTCCAACCTGGCGGCCCGGGCGGCTCAGCTCCTCGCCGCGCGGTACGGGCGCGGCCCCGAGGTCGGCGTCCACATCCACATCGACAAGGACATCCCGGTGGCCGGCGGCATGGCCGGCGGCAGCGCCGACGCGGCGGGCGCGCTGGTCGCCTGCGACGCGCTGTGGGGCACCGGGGCGAGCCGGGACGAGCTGCTGGCGCTCTGCGCGGAACTCGGCAGTGACGTGCCGTTCAGCCTGGTCGGCGGGGCGGCGCTCGGCACGGGGCGCGGGGAGCGGCTGCGGCCCCTGGAGGTCGGCGGGACCTTCCACTGGGTGTTCGCTGCGGCCGAGGGCGGGCTGTCGACGCCCGCGGTGTACCGCGAGTTCGACCGGCTCACCGCGGGGACGGAGGTGCCCGTGCCGCAGGCCGCGCCCGAGTTGCTGGACGCGCTGTGGCAGGGCGACGCGGTGGCCCTCGCCGGGGCGTTGACCAATGACCTCCAGCCCGCGGCGCTGTCCCTGTTCCCGTCGCTGGCGCGGACCCTCGCGGTGGGCCGCGGGGCGGGGGCGCTGGCCGGGATCGTGTCCGGGTCCGGTCCCACGACGGCGTTCCTCGTCGCGGACGAGGACGCCGGGGTCGCGGTTGCGGCGGCCCTGCGGGGGAGTGGGCTGTGCCGGGCCGTTCGGGTCACCGGGTCCCCCGCGGACGGGGCGACGGTCCTCCCCGGCTAGCCTTCCGGGGCCCCTGGGATACTCCCGGGATGCCCACGTGGATAACCCCGCGGCGCTTAGGCGCCACCGCCGTCCTGTACGCCGTCTTCGTCGGGGGTTGGTACCTCGGCCAGCCGCTCCCCCACGTCGGCTGTCGCGACTCCGATCCGCCGAGCGCGTCCGACCTGCCGGCGCGGGTCGGGGAGCCCGGCGACTTCTCCGGTGACGTTTCCCGGTTGGCCGGCCAGTTGGAAGACGTCGCCGCCGTCCAGGTCGTCGACGTGTCGGTCGTCGTGCCGTGTGACGGGTCCGTGGATCGTCCTCGGCTGGTGGCCTGGGTGACGGGCGATTGGCGCTGAGTCGTACCGCCCGCGCAGTTCCCCGCGACCCCTCCGGTACGTCCCCCTGCGGGTGCGCTGCCCTGCGCGGGTGTGCTGTGGTTCCCCGCGCCGTTCCCCGCGCCCCTTCAGGTGCGTCCCCCTGCGGGTGCACTGTTCTGCGCGGGTGCGTCGTGGTTGCTCGCGCCGTTCCCCGCGCCCCTTCGGTGCGCTCCTGCGCGGGTGCGCTGTCCTGCGCGGGTGCGGTGTCCGCTGCTCGGGCCGGTCGTCCACTGCGGGTGCGTCGTGGTTGCTCGCGCCGTTCCCCGCGCCCCTTCGGTGCGCTCCTGCGCGGGTGCGGTGTTCTGCGCGGGTGCGGTGCCTGGTGTCTGGGGCGGGTGTTTCCCGTGGGGCGGACGACGGCGTCGAGGAGCGCCCCGATCAAGGGGCGCGGGGAACTGCGCGGAAGCGGGACGCACCCCGCAGAACAGCGCACCCCCGGGCGGACGCACCCCAAGGGGCGCGGGGAACTGCGCGAGCAACCGCTACGCACCCGCAGGGAAAAGCCGTGGTGCGCACCGGGCAACGGAGCCGACCATGAACGGATGCGCATTCGCCCAGCACGAGCAACGGACGCAGCAGCCGTCGCCCAGGTCCACGTAAGGACCTGGCAGACGGCCTACGCGGGGATCGTCCCGCAACCGTTCCTGGACGCCCTGGACGTCCAAGAGGCCACCCGCACGTGGACGACACTGCTGACCGGGATGACGAGACCCCGGACGGACGTCCTCCTCACCGAAGCCGGAACGAGGATCCTCGCCTTCGCCGGCTACGGCCCCGCCGAACACGCCCCGCACTGCGGCGAGGTCAACACCCTGTACGCACACCCCGACGTGTGGGGCACCGGCGTCGGCCGGGACCTGCTCGCCGCGACCGTGACCGCGATGCACCGCGCCGCGTACACGGACGCCACCCTGTGGGTCCTCGCCGACAACACCCGGGCCCGCCGCTTCTACGAGGCGGCGGGCTGGCGCTTCGACGGGACCACCACCCAGGACCACGACGGCGGCGCCGTCCTCGACAAGCTGCGGTACGGGCGACCCCTGGCAGGTACTCAGGAGTGAACTGAGTACCCGCACCCTGTCGTTCGGGGTCCGGGCGAGCGAGCGTACGGACATGGGAACGCGTCTTCGAGAAGCGGAACGACTTGCCGGTGCCACCCCGGCGCACCGGGACCGTTACATGGACCTGTTGCGCGTCGCCTCGCTGGGCGTCGTGGTCCTCGGGCACTGGCTGATGGCCGCCGTCACGGTCGACGCCGACGGAGCCGCCCGGGTCGGGAACCTCCTCGCCGAGGTCCCCCGCGCCCAGATCCTCACCTGGGTGTTCCAGGTGATGCCGGTGTTCTTCTTCGTGGGCGGCTTCGCGCACGCCCTGTCGTACCGCTCACTGGTGCGCCGCCACCCGGACACGCCCCCGTACGCCGGGTTCCTGCGGGCCCGACTGCGTCGACTGCTGCGCCCCACCATGGCGTTCGTACTGGTCTGGGGCGCGCTGGCGCTCGGCCTCGCGCTCGTGGGCGCGGACGACGCCCGGCTGGACGCCGCCCTGCGCCTGGTGACCCAGCCCCTGTGGTTCGTCGGGATCTACCTCGCGATGGCCGCCCTCACTCCCCCGCTGCTGCGGGCCCACGAACGCTGGGGCTGGGGCGCGTTCGGCGCGCTGGCCGGTGCGGCGGCCCTGGTGGACGTGGCGCGGCTGGCGCTGGGCGTGCCGTACGTGGAGTTCCTGAACTTCGCGTTCGTCTGGCTGGCCGTCCACCAACTCGGGTTCCTGCGCGCCGACGGTGCGCTGCGCCGCCCGCCGCTGCTCGCGGGGGCGGGACTGCTCGGCGCGGCGGTGTTGGTGGCGCTCGGCCCGTACCCGTTGTCGATGGTGGGGATGCCCGGTGAGCGGATCTCCAACATGGCCCCGCCGACGCTGGCCCTGTTGTGCCACGGACTGTGGCTGGTCGGCGCGGTGGAGTCGCTGCGGTCCCCCGCGGCCCGGCTGCTGGCCCGGCCGCGGGTCTGGCGGGGCGTGGTGGTGGCCGGCGGGTTCTCGATGACCGCGTTCCTGTGGCACCTGACGGCGATGCTGGGCGTGTACGGGGTGCTGTTCGCGTGGGACGTGCCGCTGCCGGAACCGGCGTCCGGCGTCTGGTGGGCCCAGGTGCCGTTGCGGCTGGGCGCGGCGCTCGCCCTGACGGTGCTGCTGGTGGCGGTGTTCAGCCGCTTCGAACGTCCCGCCCCGGGCGGACCGGTGGGCGGGGGACGGGGTGCCGGGGCGGTCGCGGCGACGGGGGTGACCTTGGCCCTGTTCGGTGTCCTCGGCTTGTCGATGGTGGGCTTCGCCGACCTCCTGGAGGGGCACGGCGCCGTCCTGGTCGCCGTCCGGGTCACGGCGCCCACGGCGGTCGCCCTGGCCGTCGCGGGCTGGCTGTTGGTGGAACGGGCGGGCTCCCCCTTCCGGCGAACGTCCGACGCCCGGAGCGAACCGGGGTGAGCGACCGTCGCGTACGCCCCCCGAACGGCGCGTCGCCCCTCGCCGCGCCTCTTCTGTCACACCGTGCACGTGCGCCCTTTACTCTGGGCCACGACACGGCCGAAGCACGGTTCGCACACTGCTCCAAGAGCGGGCGACCCAGGGAGAGGACGGCATGCGCAACGGAGCGAAGACGGCGATCATCGGCGGGGTGTTCGCCGCCATGGTCGGCGGCGCGGCCTACGGTGGCTACGTACTCGTCGACGAACTGGGCTTCGGATCCGATGCGGAGCCGAAGAAGTCCGGGCCCCCGTCGGCCGCGGAGGTCCGCACGGCGACGGAGGCGTTCTTCACCGCCTGGGAGAAGGGCGACCCGAGCGGGGCGGCCCAGGCCACCAACAACGCGGCCGAGGCGCGACCCGTGTTCATCGGCTACAAGGACGCGGCCGGCCTCACCGATGTGGAGATCACGCCCAAGGCGGCACGCGGTGCCACCGTGCCGTACTCGGTGCGGGCCACCGTCACCCACGAAGGTCTGAGCGAACCGGTCGCCTACGAGTCCTCGCTGACCGTCGTCCGCGGCGTGACCACCGGACGGCCGCTCGTCGACTGGAAGCCGTCGGTGGTGCACCCCAAGCTCAAGGACAAGGACGACGCCCTGGTCACCGGCAAGGCGTCCACCCCCTCGGTGCAGGCCGTCGACCGGGACGGGCGGGTGCTGGACAGCAAGAAGTACCCCTCGCTGGCGCCGGTCCTCACCCAACTGCGGAGCGTCTACGGGGAGCGGGTGGGCGGCACGCCCGGGGTGGAGCTGGCCGTGCGGCACGCCGGGGACGTACCGGACACCCCGCTCGTCACCCTCGCCGAGGGCCAGCCGGGCAAACTGCCGACGACCCTCAGCGCCCGGGCCCAGGCGGCGGCCGAGAAGGCGGTGCTGCGCTACCCCGAGTCGTCGGTGGTGGCGGTGCGCCCCAGCACGGGCGAGGTGCTGGCCGTGGCCAACCACCGCGCCGACGAGTTCAACGCCGCGTTCCAGGGCGAGTTGGCACCCGGTTCCACCATGAAGATCGTGACGGCCGCCATGCTGATCGAGGGCGGTGTGGTGACGGCGGACGGCGCCGCGCCCTGCCCCGACACGGCGGTGTGGCAGAGCCAGACGTTCAAGAACATCACCGGTCTCAGGCCGAACACCGCGGCCGACTTCACGAACAGCTTCCAGCGCTCGTGCAACACCGCGTTCATCAAGCTCATCGACGAGGAGCCGGTGACCGACGAGTCGCTGACCCGCACCGCCGAGGACAAGTTCGGTCTGGGCCGTGACGACTGGCGGACGGGCATCGCGTCCTTCGACGGTCGGGTGCCCGTCTCCACCGGCCCCGACCGGGCGGCCAACGCCATCGGGCAGGGACGGGTGCAGATGAGCCCGTTGACGATGGCCTCGGTGACCGCGACGGCGATGACCGGCTCGTTCCGCCAGCCGCACCTCGTCGCGAAGTCGCTGGACGACCGGGAGTTCGCGAAGGCCGAGGGGCTCGCCCCGGACACCGTCGCCCAACTGCGGCAGATGATGGCGGCGACCGCGCGGGTGGGCAGCGGAGCCGGCGCGATGCGCGGGCTCAGCGGCGACATCGGCGCGAAGACCGGCTCCGCCGAGGTGGACCGGCAGGCGACGGCGAACAGTTGGTTCGTCGGGTACCGCGGTGACGTGGCCGCTGCGGCCGTGGCCCAACAGGGCGGACGTGGCAGCGACTCGGCCGGACCGATCGTGGCGGACGTGCTGCGCAACGGGAGTTGAGGCCCCGGGCACCCGCCCCCGGCGATCGGTTCGACGCGAACGCCTCGATCCGGAACCGTACGGGCGCCGCAGGTCTCCTCACCTGTGGGGTGGGCGTGCGGGCCCGCCCCCGGAGCGTTCTAGGCTGAGGCCGGAACGGCCGCGGGACCCTGCGGGTTCGCGGGCACCGCGGGGGAACAACGGAGGACGTGTGGGCAAGAGAAGGCGCGCCGAGCGCCCGAAGACGCGGCCGGCCCTGCTGGGCGGGGTGCTCGTGGTGGCCGTGGGCGGGGCGGGCCTGGGGGTCTGGGCCCTGTCCGGCGGCGACGGGGACGGGGCCGCGGCGAAACCGAAGATACCCACGGGGCCGCCGACCGCGGCCGAGGTGTCCCGGGTGGGCGACGCGTTCCTCGCGGCCTGGCGCGGCGGCCGGACCGCGGAGGCGGCGGCCCTCACCGACGACGTACCGGCCGCCCGGGCCGCCCTGACCGGCTTCACCAAGGACGCCAAGGTCAGTGCCGTGGCCCTGACGCCCGACGCCCCCGCGCAGACACCCGGCAGCGAGGCGCCCACCACCGAGAAGCCCGGCACCCGCGCGGACGCCCACTTCCCGTTCACGGTCAGGGCGACCGTCACCCACGCGGGGCAGAGCAAGCCCCTGGAGTACGCGTCCGCGCTGACCGTGGTGCGCCGGGCCTCCGACGGCAAGCCGCTCGTCGGCTGGAAGCCGTCCGTGGTGCACCCGGACCTGCGCCCCGGCGACCGGTTGCTGACCGGGGAGTCGGGCACCCCGCCGATCAAGGCAGTCGACCGCTCCGGCCGGGAACTCACCGTCAAGGAGCACCCGTCGCTGGGGGGCGTCCTGGACGCGCTGCGCGAGCGCTACGGGAAGAAGGCCGGCGGCAAGGGGGGCGTGGAACTCCGGGTGGTCCGCGCCGGAGCGAAGCAGGACGGCGCGCAACGCACGGACGCCGGGGCCGGGCGGAAGAAGGCCGACCAGGCACCCGACAAGACCCTGTTGACCCTGAGCAAGGGCACCCCGGGGACCCTGCGCACCACCATCGACGCCACGGTGCAGGCCGCTGCCGAACGGGAGACCGCCAAGCGCAAGCAGGCGTCGGTGGTGCTGCTCAAGCCGAGCACCGGCGAGATACTCGCGGTCGCCAACTCCCGCCCGGAGGGCTTCAACACCGCGTTCCAGGGTTCGCTGGCACCCGGCTCCACCATGAAGATCGTCTCCGCGGCGCTGCTGCTGGAGAAGGACCTCGCGGGCATGGACAAGAAGCACCCGTGCCCCAAGTACGCCTCCTACGGCGGCTGGAAGTTCCAGAACCTGGAGAAGTTCCAGATCAAGAAGGGCACGTTCCGCGCGAGCTTCGCCGCCTCGTGCAACACCGCCTTCATCACCCAGTCCAAGAAGCTGAAGGACGACGACCTCACCCGGCACGCCCGGGACGTCTTCGGACTCGGCCGCAACGACTGGACGATCGGCGTGCCGACCTTCGACGGTGCGGTGCCCGTGCAGCAGGACGCCCCCAAGGCCGCCTCGCTCATCGGGCAGGGCGGGGTGCGGGCCAACCCGCTGAACATGGCGAGCGTGGTGGCCACCGCGAAGACGGGCACCTTCGAGCAGCCCTACCTGGTGTCGCCCGAGGTGGACGACCGCAAGCTGGCGTCGGCGCCCCGCAAGCTCGACGGCGACGCGCAGCGCCAGTTGCGGGAACTGCTGCGGTACACCGCGACGTCCGGGTCCGCGGCGAAGCCGATGGCCGGACTCGGCTCGGACGTGGGGGCGAAGACGGGATCGGCCGAGGTCGACGGCCAGAAGAAGCCGAACGGCTGGTTCACCGCCTGGCGCGGTGACGTGGCGGGGGCGGCCGTCGTCCAGGAGGGCGGCCGGGGCGGCTCCTCGGCGGGCCCGCTGGTGGCGAAGCTGCTCAAGTCCACGGGCTGAGCCACGCACGGGCCGAGCCACCGACGCGGCCACCGCTCACCGGGGCGCCCGGGTCGTCCGGGGCGCCCCGGACGTCCGGGGCTTGATTCCGATCGCCTGCGGAGTACACGGATTGCTACGGTGAGTCGCTATGACTGCCCAACCGCCGCTGGCGCAACCCCGGTTCATCGAGACGACCGCCGTGCGGGAACCGTCGCGGTGAGCCGGTGACCCCGCTGGTCGCTGCGGCCGTCCTGCTCGCCGCGGTCACCCACGCGTCCTGGAACGCCCTCGCGCACCGCATCACCGACAAGCTCGTCGGCTTCACCCTGATATCCGGCGGCGGGGCCCTGATCGGCCTCGCCCTCGCCCCCTTCGTCCCGCTGCCCGCCGCCGCAGCCTGGCCGTACCTGGCGGTGTCGGCGGTCCTCCACGTCGCGTACTACGTCCTGTTGATGCGGTCGTTCCAACTCGGCGACTTCGGGCAGGCGTACCCGATCGCCCGGGGCAGCGCACCCCTGGTGGTGACGGTGCTGGCGGCGGTGTTCGCCGACGAGTACCCGGACGCCTGGCAGGGCGCCGGCATCGCGGTCGCCTGCGCGGGACTGTCCGGGGTGGCCCTGTGGGGGCTGCGCGGCAGCCGCCCGGACTGGCCCGCGATCCTCGCGGCGCTCGCCACCGGCGTGTCCATCGCCTCGTACACCGTCGTGGACGGACTCGGCGTCCGGGCGGCCGGTACGACCCCCGGATACCTGGCCTGGCTGATGATCCTGGAAGGGTTCGCCGTCCCGCTGTACGCCCTGTGGCGCTGGCGGGGCGCCTTCGCCGAGCGGCTGCGGCCCAGCCTGTGGATCGGCCTCCTGGGTGCGGCGCTGTCCGTCGCCGCGTACGCCCTGGTGCTGTGGGCGCAGACCCGGGCCGCCCTCGCCCCCGTCGCCGCGCTGCGGGAGTCCAGCATCCTCGTCGGGGCGGCGATCGGCGCGGTGCTCTTCAAGGAACGGTTCGGCGCGGTGCGGGTCGCCGCGGCGGCGCTGCTGACGGTGGGCATCGGGTTGATGCTGACCTGAGCGAGGGCGCCGCACGCCCCGTCGGAGCGGACGCCGTCACCGTTTCGACGGGAGTACCGTTCTGAGTGACCGTGGCAGAACGGAGTCAGCATGTCTCACCCCACCGACGGTCACATCGGCGCACGGATCGCCGACTACCGGAAGCTGCGCCACCTCACACAGACGGGCCTGGCGCAGCGCGCCTTCGTCTCCCGGGGCACGATCGCCAAGGTGGAGGCCGGGCTCACCCCTGCAACGCCAGCGGTCGTTGCCGCCGTGGCGCGGGCTCTTGAGGTAGACGTAGCGATCCTCAACGGCCAGCCGTACGTCTCCGAACTCCAGCAGGACCAGCTCGACCGTATGATCTCGCCGCTCTCCGATGCGCTGGACCTGTACGACCTCGGACCGGATCCGGAGATCCGTCCCCGACCCGTTGCCGAGATCGCGGCCGACGTCAAGGAGCTGTGCGCCGGTGCCTGCGCGACGGAGTACAAAGGCGTCGGAACCCGCCTTCCCGGCCTCCTCGGCGAGTTGACGACCGCCGTGGCCCTCCTCCCGCACGGAGGGGAGCGCAGAAGCGCCGAGTCCTCCCTGAGCTGGGCCTACTGGGTGGCCTACGAGTTCGCCTATCGGCTGGGCTACCACCACCTCGCGACGATCGCGCTGGAGCGCATGGGCTGGATGGCGGAACAAGCGCAAGACCCCTTGCTGCTCGCCCTCCGCCTGAGCAAACGCAGCAGCATGTTGCTACGGCGAGGGAACAACCAACTGGCGTTGAAGGTGCTGGAACGCGGCCACCAATTGATCGACCAGCACGACGAGACGGAATCCGTCCCGGCGTTGGCGGTGTCGGGAACCCTCCACCTGGCAGGCGCCATCGCGGCAGCTCAGGCGAAGAACGAGGACGCGGTCAGCGGACAACTGGAGCTGGCTCGCCAGGCGGCCAAGCAGATCGGCCGGGACGTTCCCCGCGTCTACTGGACGTCCTTCGGCGTGACGAACGTGGCGCACTTCGACGTCGCGACGGCCGTCGAGTTGGGGAACCTAGGCGAGGCGATGAAATCCGCCCGCCGACTGCGCTTCCCCGCCGACCACCCCAAGATGCGCATCGGTCGCTACCACATCGAAATGGCCCGGGCCTACGCGCAGATGGGCAAGCCCGAGTCGGCCGAAGCCGCCCTGCATCGCGCACGCGAGGTGGCTCCGCAGCAGGCCAGGTACCACCCGCTGATGCGGGAGACCATCGCCGTCCTGGTACGCCGACAACGCCGAGCACCACAGGGTCTCGCCTCGCTCGCCGCATGGGTCGGCACGGACGCCGCCCCGACAGTCCCCGTGGCGCAGTGCCGCAGGCGTACCGTGGTGGGGGACCGTCCACCACACGTGTAAGGCGGGGAAGCATGAGCGCACTCGGCGACAACGTCCGCGACAAGCGCTTGGCCGCAGGGCTGACCCAGGAGACACTGGCGCACGCCGCCGGCTTGGCACCCTCCACCGTCGCCAAGTTGGAACAGGGCGGAAGCGTTCGCATCGAGACGCTCCACAAGCTCGCGCGGGCCCTGCACCTGAAGACGTCCGCGTTGATGGCATCGAGTACACCTGAGGCCCTTGGCAATCAGGAGTCTTCACCGGTCGGACTGGTCGAGTTGCGAAACGCACTCACGCCACCCGTTGGCCTGGCAGACGATCTGAGGCCGGTCGCGGCAGATGCCCCGGACTTGGCAGCGCTCCGGCACGTCGTCCGCGGGGGGTCGTCTTCCTATGACGCACTCAAGTTCGAACCGGTGGCGGCTCACCTTCCGCAAGTCGTCAGGGATTCAGCCTCGGCAGTGACCTACTTCGACAACGGGCCCGAATTCCAGACGGCCTTGTCGGTCCGGTCGGAAGCGTTGCTGTTGACCGGTCGGTACCTGACCGCTGTGCGGCAGTTCGACCTCGCCTACCACGCGCTGTCCGGCGCGATTCGGGACGCACGTGCCGTGGACGACACGAACACGGCAGCCACCGCCATCGGCATCATGTCCTGGCTCATGACGCGCCAGGGCCGTTTCGACGACGCTGAACGCCTGGCGATCGAGACAGCGGATCGCATCGAGCCCCGAATCTCCCAGGCGACACCCGAGCGGCTGAGTTCCTGGGGTTGGCTGGCGCTGCACGCCGCTGCGGCTGCGGTCCGGAACAACCGGGCGAAGGAGGCTGCGGCCGTCCGGCGAATGGCGGCGTCCGCTGCGTCCGCGCTGGGACGTCAGCCCGACGAGAACACGCGCTACGGCCGGTTCGACGCGACCGTCGTAGCGATGAAGGACCTGGAAGACGAACTCATCAGGGACGGCGGAGATCCCTACCGGGTCATTGAGGAGTCCACGGGCAAGGCGCCGCTGTCGGACTTCTCCATGCGGGCCGCCGGAGTGCCCGAAACGGACAACGAGTGGAACCGCCATCGTCTGACCACCGCATCCGCCTACGTCATGGTGGGGGATCACGAAAGCGCCGTGGACCGACTGGTCAGGATCGAGTCCAGCAACGCGGATTGGCTGAAGCACCAGCGCCCCGCCCAAGACGTGATGCGGACCGTCGTCCAAGGGCGCAAGCGGAAGCTCACCAGGGACATGCGCCGCCTGAGCAACCTGATGCTGGCCGACGCGTAATTACCGCGTTCCGCGGTAGATACCGCTCCCACCGGACGGCGCAGTGGACGCGCCTGCTGCCTGACGTGCAGGCGCGTCCCGCAGAGCTGCGAGAAGTACCACCGCGCGCTCGTGATCCCCGCCTCAGTGCTCCCTAGGGTCGTTGCACTCGCTGCCACGAGAGACCCCCGCGACGGGGCGAACCGTCCGGGGGCGTGGCCATCAGCTTGAGGAGCTGTTGACGTGCCGAAGTGTATCGGTCGGGTTTTCGAGTGCGTGTTGTGGTGGTTACTGCCACCGTCCATGCATCGTCGCCACGGCCCTGCCGACCGCGCGGCCGGTGTGGAGGTGCGCCGGTGAGCGGTGAGGGAGGGGCTGCGGTGCGGCTGTTGCCGTGGTCGACGCCGGACGGGAAGCCGTGTTACCTCGCGACCGACAGCGGCAACGGGTACCTGTCGAGGGTCGCGGACCGCATGGAGGCCACCCAGCTCGACATGGCCGTTCAGTTGCTCGGCCATGCACGGGCGTTGCTGGGCGATCCGAAGGCGAACGAGCGGGAGTTGCGGTTCGTGGCGACGCGGTTGGTGGAGTCACTGGACGAGACGCTTCGGGTGGCGCACAGCCGCGGTGGCCGCCTGCCCCGCCCTGTCGAACCGGTCGACGGGTGAGCGAGACGGACACGGTCCGGGCGGTGCCGTGCGCGGCGTGCGTGTTGGCCCGGATCCTGGGGCACCCCTGGTACGCGCACGGCTGCCACGGGGTGACCCGGATCCGCGTGGAGGGCCTGCGCATACGGCTGCGGATCCTCGGCCGCGACCCCGCGTGCCCGTGCCCGTGCACCCGGGGAGGTGCCATCCGGTGACCTCTCCGAGGCCGATGTACGCGAAGATGCGGCTCTCTACGTACCAGCTCGGACTGGACGGCGAACGGGTCGGTGAACGGCGACTCCCGGTGACGGTCATCGGCCATCCGGCCCTGATGGCCCAGCCACTGGCATGGCCGGCCTGCCGCTGCCCGTCGTGTCGCACCGGTCCCGTGCGACACGGCCGGTAGCGCAATCCCCCTCCCCGGGCGGGGCGTTGCGGCGCCCCGCCCGGGACTTGCGGAGGCGTTCCCGTGGGAGCGGGCGGCAGCGGCCTTCCACTCCCACGTGGACAGCTGTGCGCCGTTCGGGGCACAGCCCCCACGCCGTCGCGACCCCTTGCGACTGGCGCACTACTCCAGGCGACATCCCCGGGGCTCACGGCGGTACGGTGGGGTCCACGCTCGACGTTCAAGTCATTAAGGCTTGCTATACGAGGAGTTGACGGCTCCGTGGCGATCCGTGAACCGAACGAACGTCTCACGCTCCTGCACCGCGAGGCGGGTTGGACTCTGCGGCAGTTCTCGCAAGCGGTGAACCGGATGGGAACCGAGCGGGGCACCCCGACGAACTTCCGGCCCCCCTCCGTGCACCAGTGGCTGAGGGGGCACCTTCCCAGGGAGTCGACCCGGCCGCTCGTCCTCGAAGCACTCGCCCGCAAGCTGCGGCGCCCGATCACCCCTGCCACGGCGGGGTTCCCGGCCTCCGACCCCTTCGAGCAGGGCACCGTGGACGCGCTCGTAGACCTAGGCGTGACCCACACGGTTCCCGGTCGGCGAGCGTTCCTCGGGGTCAGCCTGTTCTCGGTCGCCCTGGCGGTTCCCGGCTGGGAGGACGTCGTGGGGAGAATGGAGTCCGTCCGGTCCGGAGCGGCCCCGCGCATGGGCATGCCCGAGGTGGACATGGTCACCAAGATGACGGACCGGTTCGCCGGAATCTACAGCCAGTTCGGCGGTCAGCACTCCCGACCACTGGCCGCGCTGTTCCTCGCCAACACCGTCGCGCCCTATCTGCGCGCCGACGCTACGGAAGCGGCGCGCAAGGCCATGATGTCGGCGGCCTCGTTCCTCTCCTACCTCACCGGTTGGATGGCCGTGGACGAAGGGCTCCACGGACTCGCGCAGGACTACTACGTCAAAGCTCTGGAGCTAGCGGGTGCCAGTACGGACCACATGACGTACTGCCACGTCCTCCGTGGGATGAGCGTCCAAGCCGCCGACCTGGGGCACGGGTCCGTCGCCGTGCGTCTGGCCGACGCCGCTGCCGCCACCTCCCCGAACGCGGGGCCACGGCTGCGGGCCTTCATGCTGGGGCAGCAGGCCCATTCCTTCGCGGTCGCAGGTGATCGCGAAGCCGCTCTGCGAAGCATCATGGCGACGGAGAAGTCCCTGAGCATCGCGGAGAGCGGACCAGGCCCCTTCGGCGGATACGGACCTGCCACCCTGGCGTACCACACCGCACAGGTCAGACACGCTCTGGGAGACGTCACGGGTAGCGTCGAATCCCTCATGCTCCATTTCCGGCTGAGGGGCACGTCCGAAACACAGGTCTCCGGGTTGCGTTTCCAGTCACTCATCGCCGAACGGCAGCTGGACTCAGGGAACTTGGAAGCGGCTTGTGTCACCTGGGGGAATGTCCTGGATGCGTACCCCCAGGTTCACTCGGGGCGCGTCGACAAGCACGTGGAGAACATTCCTCGCCTTCTCCGGCGCTACGCCGCCAACGGAAGGGCGAAGGAGACCGTGGAGAGGTCCCGAGCGGTTTCCCAGGCTGTCGCCTGAGCCCATCGATCCGGAATTCCGGCCCTCTTGCACACCCAGCGCAGTCGGGCCGGTGCGGGGGCATCGGCGGCAGGTGGCTTGATCGACCTAGGCAGGCAGGACATGGAGCGTCGCACCTTCCTTGAGGCTTCCCTCTTCAGCATCGCTGTCCAGATTCCCGAGTGGCAGGATTCGGTGGGCCGGATCGAAGCCATCCGATCAGGTGATGCACAGCGCATCGGAATGACGGATGTCGAACTCGTCACCAGGATGACCGACCGCCTGTGGAAGGTCTTCGAGGAGTTCGGCGGACGGCACACCCGGCCACTGGCAGCTCAGTTCCTCGTCAACACCGTTGCCCCCGGACTGCACACGCGCTCTCCCGACGCACCCCACCGCGCGATGCTGTCCGCAGCCGCCTTCCTCTGCTACCTGACGGGATGGATGGCGGAGGACGAGGCACTGCACGGCTTGGCACAGCGGTACTACGTGAAGGGGCTCGAACTCGCCCGAGAGGGCGGTGACCACCTCACGTACTGCCATGTCCTGCGGGGCATGTCCGTCCAAGCCGCCGACCTGGGTCACGGCCCGGACGCCGTCCGGCTGGCAGACGCCGCCGCAGCAGCCGCCCCCGCGACAGGTCCCCGCATGCGGGCGTTCTTCGCCGCACAGCGGGGATACGCCGCTGCCGTCGCGGGCGAGAGGCGGACGGCGCTGAACGGCATCCGGGAAACCGAGAAGTTCCTGGACATTGCGGACAGCGGTGCAGGGGGGTTCGGGGGATTCAGTTACTCCACCCTGGCCTACGCCACCTCACAAGTGCGTTATCACTCGGGTGACGTCAAGGGCAGCGTGGACTCGCTGAAACTCCATTTCCGTCTGCGGGACGAGAGCGACACCCCCAGGTCCGCCCTACGATTCAACGCTCTCCTCGCGCAGCGGCAACTGGAGATGGGTCACCTTGAGGAAGCCTGCACGACCTGGGGCGCCGTTCTCGACGGCTACCACGCGGTCCGATCCGGTCGCGCCGAACGGCACGCGGCGGAGATCCCCCGTCTTCTCCGCCCCCATCTCGCGCACCGCGCGGCCCGCGAGACCTCCGAAAGGGCCCGCCACACCATCAGGGCGCGTTGAGGCCCACCCCGCCGAACAGCGAACCCGCACCACAGCGCACCGAAGGGGCGCGGGGAACTGCGCGAGCAACCCCCACGCACCCGCGGCAGACCACAGACCCCCAGCGACCCCCGCCCCGCGCACCCCGCGCACCCCGCGCACCCGCGCTACCCGTGGGGTGCGACCCGCTGGAACGCCATGTTGACCGCGAGGATGCCGCCGTCCACCGGCAACGTCACGCCGGTGATCCACCCCGCATCCGCGGACGCGAGGAACGCCACCGCCGCCGCGACGTCCGCGGGCTCCCCCACCCGCCCCAGCGGGTACAACCGGCTGAACCGGTCCACGTCGTCCCCCCGTTCCGACCAGGCGGGCGTCCGCACCGTCCCGGGTGCGACGAGGTTGGCCCGCACCCCGCGCCCCGCACCGTGCCCCGCAAGGGTCCTGGTCAGCGAGACGAGCCCGGCCTTGGCCGCACTGTAAGCGTGGCCGCCGAAGTCCTGGAGGCCGTTCACGGAGCCGACGTTGACGATCGCCCCGCGTCCGGACGCCTCCAGCGAAGCCATCGCGGCCCGGGCGCAGCGGAACGCCCCGGTGAGCGTGACGTCCAGGCCGAGCGCCCACTCCTCGTCGGAGAGTTCCTCGATCCGCCCGGGCTCGTCCGCCGCGGCGAACGCGTTGTTGACCAGGACGTCCAGCGACCCGAACGACCCGACCGCCCGCTCGACGGCCCCCTCCGCATCGGCGCGTTGGCTCACGTCGCACCGCATGCCCTCGGCGACGGCACCCGTGTCCCGCAGTTCGGCCGCGAGCCGCTCGGCGGAGTCCGCGTCCACGTCCGTGACGAGGACGCGCGCCCCCTCCGCGGCGAACCGGCGGGCCGTCGCCGCACCGATCCCCCGCCCCGCGCCGGTGACCATGACCCCGTGTCCCTCGAACCTCCGTGCAGAAGCTGTCATGAACGGAACCTACCCGCCAAGATCGCTCGGGATCGAGCCCCCTGCGAGCACCTTCCGGTCGGACCCCGGTGCCCGCCGCGGTTCAGTCGGCGACGGCCGTCCGCACCGCGCGGACCAGCGCCTGGGCGCGGGGGTCGGAGGTGACCGACTTGCGCAGCCCGTTGGTCACGTAACCGAAGGCGATGCCGCTGTCCGGGTCGGCGAACCCTAGCGGGCCGCCCCGCCCGGGGTGCCCGAACGATCCGGCGCCGAGCAGCGGGGACGCGGGCCCGTGCAGCATGTACCCGGCGCCGAACCGGGTGTTGATGACGAGGACCCGGTCGGCCCCCGCGGACGCCTCGGTCCGGGCGAGGTCCACCGTTTCGGGGGTGAACAGCCGCGGCCGGCCGTCGACCGGTCCGATCAGCGCCGCGTAGAAGCGGGACAGCGCCCGGGCCGTCATGATCCCGTTCGAGGCGGGCAGCACGGCCGCCCGGTACGCGGGGTCGTTCTCGTCGGGCACCGGGGTGATCGCCCCGAAGGTGCGCCGGGTGAGCGACCCGGGGTCGGCGTACGCGGCGGAGACGCTGCGCCGGGGCCGCAGCCGGGGCCCGTCGGACGCGGTGGCGGGCGCCTCGCTGGCACCCACCCGGCCGACCCGGTGGGCCTCGCCGGGCGGCAGTCCGACCCAGAGGTCGAGCCCGAGGGGCCGGGCGATGTGCTCGTCCACCCACGGCCCGAACGGCACCCCGGTGACCCGGCGGACGAGTTCGGCGGCCAGCCAGCCGTACGTGTGGGCGTGGTAGCCGTGGTCGGTGCCGGGTGTCCAGAACGGGCGCTGCGCGGCCACCGCGGCGGCGGTCAGTTCCGGGTCGGCGGCCTCGGCGGGGGTCAGCGGCCGGTCCAGCGCGGGGACGCCGGCGCGGTGCGCGAGCACGTGCCGCACCGTGGTGCCGTCCTTGCCCTCGGCCTTGTACTCGGGCCAGTACGCGGTGACGGGGGCGTCCAGGTCGAGCGCACCGCGCTGGTGGAGCAGCAGCAGGGCGGCGGCGGCCACGCCCTTCGTCGCGGAGCGCACGATCTGCGCGGTGTCCCGGGCCCAGGGCGCGCCGTCGGGGCCGCCGTCGAGGTCACGCGCGCCCGCCCACAGGTTGACGACCTGCTGGCCGTCGCGGTGCACGACGAGCGCCGCGCCGTGTTCGGCACGCTCGGTGAAGTTGCGTTCGAAGGCGTCCCGCACGCCCTCGAAGCCCTCGGCGACCGTGCCGTGGATGTGCGTGCCGGCTATCTGTGTGTCCGCTTCGGCGGCCATGGTGCTGTTCCCCCCGTACTCGGTGGCACCGCGTGTAACGCCCACCGGGTCAGGACGATTCCCGGTGCGGCCCCGGCCCGGTGACGGGCGGCGGCACCGCCCGGGGGTCGAAGCCGAACGGCAGCTCCAGACGGTGGCGGCGCAGCAGTTCCGGGTCCGTCAGTACGGCGCCGGTGGGGCCGTCGGCGACGATGACGCCCTCGCTGAGGACCACCGAGCGGGGGCAGAGTTCCAGGGCGTACGGGAGGTCGTGGGTGACCATCAGGACGGTGAGGTCCAGGGCGCGCAGGACGTCGGCGAGTTCGCGACGGGAGGCCGGGTCGAGGTGGGAGGAGGGTTCGTCCAGGACGAGGACCTCGGGGCGGGTGGCCAGGACCGTCGCCACGCAGACCCGGCGCCGCTGCCCGAGGGACAGGTGGTGCGGGGCGCGGTCCGCGTGGGCGCCCATGCCGACCAGGTCCAGGGCCTCGGCGACCCGGTCGGCGAGTTCCGCGCCGCGCAGCCCGGCGTTGGCGGGTCCGAACGCCACGTCCTCGCGCACGGTGGGCATGAACAGCTGGTCGTCCGGGTCCTGGAAGACGATGCCGACCCGACGGCGCACCTCCCGGACGGTGCGGGGGCCGATCGTCAGACCGGCGGCCCGCACGCTGCCCGCACCCGCGGTGAGCACGCCGTTCAGGTGCAGGACCAGGGTGGTCTTCCCGGCGCCGTTGGGTCCGAGCAGGGCGACCCGTTCGCCCCGTTCGACCCGCAGGTCCACCCCGTACAGGGCTTGGTGGCCGTCCGGGTAGGCATGGGCCAGCCCCCGGACGTCCAGTGAGGGCGGCGGCGCGGCGGGGGTGTCGGACGCGGGGTCCGGGTCCGGGGTCACCGGGCCCGCGCCAGGAGGCCCAGGACCACCGCGGCGGCGGGCAACGCCAGGGCGCGTACCCAATCCCCGCGCGCCCCACCGCCCTGCGCCCGGCCCCCGCGCCCCCGGTCCCGAGGCACCGCGGCCACCTCCCGGGCGGCCGGCAACGCACCCGTGTACCCGCGGCTGAGCATCGCCAGGTGCACCCGTTCCCCCCGTTCGTAGGCGCGGATGAACAGGGCCCCGGCCGTGTGCGCCAGGACCCCCCAGTGCCGTAGCCGGTTGCCCTCGAACCCCCGGGACAGCTGGGCGATCCGCATCCGTCGCAGTTCGTCGGCGATGACGTCCACGTACCGGACCATGAACGTCGCGATCTGGACGAGCGGCCCTGGCAGCCGCAGTCGTTCCAGGCCGGACAGCAGCTCCCGCAGGGGCGTGGTCGCGGCGAGCAGGACGGACGCGGCGACCCCGAGCGTGCCCTTGGCCAGCACGTTCCACGCACCCCACAGTCCGTCGACGCTGAGCGCGAGACCGAGGACCGTCACCCGGTCGCCCTCGGCCACGAAGGGCAGCAGTACCGCGAAAGCGAGGAAGGGCACCTCGATCAGCAGCCGCCGCAGCAGCGTGCCGGCCGGCACCCGGGCCAGCCGGGCGACGACGGCGAGCAGCACCGCGTATCCCAGGAACGCCTCCACGGCGGTCCGGGGCGTCGAGACGACGACCAGCACGAAGCAGAGCAGCGACGCGATCTTGGTGTGCGCCGGCAGGGCGTGGACCGGCGACGTCCCCGGCAGGTACAGCCCCCGCACGTGCCCCGCGCCCACGCCGGCCCCCGTCCCCGTGCCCATGCGCGTCACCGCTCCCGCACGTCCGCCGGGCCCCGTTCCGATCCCGGGTCCGGGCCGCCGCGCCGGCGCACCGCCCAGAAGATCCCGGTTCCGACGGCGACGGTGACGCCGACCCCGATGACCCCGGCGAGCCCGACGGACAGCCAGGTGTCGCCGAGGTCCCCGACCCCGTAGTCGGCGAGCGGGGAGTCCGCGGTGGCGTGGTCCCGCTCCTCCGCGTCGATGCCCTGGTCCGCGGCGACCTTCTCCAGGCCGTCCGACGCCCCGGAGGCGTAGAAGCTGAGCGCCCCGGCGAGCAGCAGGCTGACGGCGAGGCCGCCCGCCCACAGCCGCCGGCGGGAGGTCCGGGGAGTCGTGAGCGCGCTGGGTACGGGTGCGTCGACGAGTCGGCCGTCGATCCGGAGCTTCAGCGGTCGGCCGATGCTCCGCGCCCCGTGCACCAGGTCGGGTCGGACGGCGAGCACCGCGCCGACGGTCAGTGCGGTGATGGCCGCCTCGCCGAGTCCGATGAGCAGATGCACGCCGACCATGGCGGTGGCGACCTTGCCGAGCGGCACGTCCGTGGTGCCGCCGACCGCGTACAGCCCGGTGAAGGCGAGGGCGGCGGCCGGTACGGACAGGAGCGCGGCGACGAACGCGGACGCGGTGACGGCGCGGCGGCCCCGGGGCAGCACGGCCACCAGGGCGCGGAAGACGACGTATCCGGTGAGGACGGTGACCACGCCCATCACGGTGATGTTGACGCCGAGCGCGGTGAGCCCGCCGTCGGCGAACAGGACGCCCTGGAGCAGCAGGACGACCGACAGGCACAGGACCCCGGTCCAGGGGCCGACGAGGATCGCGGTGAGGGCGCCGCCCATCAGATGGCCGCTGGTCCCGGCGGCGACGGGGAAGTTCAGCATCTGGGCGGCGAACACGAAGGCGGCGACGAGCCCGGCGAGCGGCGCCAGCCGTTCGCCCCCGGTGGACGCGCCGGGGGCGCCGGGGCCCGGGGGCGCGTCCAGTTCGCGGCGGGCGCCCCGCAGGCTGACGGCCACGGCCCCCGCGGCGAACACGCCGGCGGCGACCGAGACGGGTGCGTCGAGGAATCCATCGGGCACGTGCATGAGCGGCCTCCGGCGTCGGGGAGTGCGCGGCACTGCAACGGGATGGGGGCCCGGTGAGCCGTCCGATGATGGCGCCGTTGCACAGACCCCGCAAGAGCGCCTGCCGTGCCGCCCCGACACCGGAGCCGGGACCCGCCCCGCCGCTGGCCGCCGCGGCAAGCAACCGGGAGCCGCCCCGGACCCCACCTCAGCCCCCGCCCCGTGACCCCGCCTCGGACCCCGTCTCGATCACCCCTGGTGCACATACAGGAAGATATGCGACATTGGGGGCGCAGAGCAGCGAGCGTGAGGAGTCGTCCGATGACCGCCGTCAAGGAGCGCGCCCGGGCCCATGTCGTCACGGACTCCGCGGGGGAACGTTCCGCCGTGCCCGTGTTCCTGTCCTACGACCCCGAGAACGACCCCGGAGCCGTGCACATGACCCTCCCGGCGAGCGTCGTCGGAGGGACCGCACCCGACGACTGGGTCTTCACCCGGGACCTGCTGGAACGCGGACTGACCGCACCGGTGGCCAACGGCCCGGTCAGCATCTGGCCGTGCGGGCGCGCGCAGGCGGTCGTGGAGCTGCACTCGGCCACGGGGGTGTCCCTGGTGCAGTTCGACTCGCGGGCGCTGATCCGCTTCCTGGGCCGGACCTATGCGGCGGTGGCCGCGGCGCGCGTCAGACGACTGGGCTGAGCCCGCCCGGCCACCACTCGGCTACCGCTCGGCGTCGAGCACGGTGACCGTTCCCGGCGCCCGTTCGGCGGCCGGTGCGTCCGGCACCTCGTACGTCACGTCGTACGTCACGATGTTGCCGAGGTCGGCCGCGAGCCCTCGGACCAGTTCCGCCAGGGCGCCGACCCAGCCGTCCGGCACGGGTGTCGGGGCCGTCACCGTCAGATGCAGGGTGTCGGAGGGTGCGGTGGCCGTACCGTCGGCCACCGCACCGCTGATCCCGAGGTACCGGGGCGCGGGATCGAGGTCCCGCAGGGCCCGGACGCGCACCCGTTCGCGCAGCGCGGGGCCGAGGTCGAGGAGTCCGTCCAGCGCCTCCCACACCAGGTGACCGGTGACGATCCGGACGTCCGCGCCGCGGGGCCGCGGGTCCAGCAGCCCCAGGAGTCCCAGCCGGAACAGCACCGCTTCCAGTTGGGAGGCGACGACGGACGAGGAGCGGGCCAGCTCGGTCAGGGTCAGGTGTTCGCCGCCCGCCCGGCGGTGGCGGGCCAGTGCGGTGACGATCCGCCCGGACGCGCCGGGGAACAGTGCGGAGACCGGTTCGGCGACGTTCATCAGGGCCTCCCGTGGCCGCGCCCGTCCCCGTACGTGTGCACGCCACCGGCTCCCCAAGGGGCGGGCACCGACCGGGGAGCAGGTGGCACGGGAAAAGCTATCGGAACGGTGCCGGTCGGGCCCACCGTCCACGGGCGGACACCGCCCGGGCGGAAGGCACTAGGCCAAAGGTCCCGAGCGCACCGCCCGCGCGGGGCGCACCGGGAAGGCGCACCGGACGCACGGACGGGGCCCCGGGCAGCGCCGCGTTCGCGCCGCCCGGGGCCCCGCACCGGTGGATCAGGGGTCAGACCCGGGCCAACTCCCGGTCGTCGTCCCCGCGGTCACCGCGGTGCTCGGTGTCGAGGTCCTTCAGGCCCTCGCCCTCCACGTCCACGTTGGGCAGCGCGCGGTCGAGCCACTTCGGCAGCCACCACGCCTTGTCGCCCAGCAGGGCGAGCACGGCCGGGACGATCGCCATCCGGACCACGAACGCGTCGAAGAAGACGGCGATCGCGAGACCGAACCCGATCATCTTGATCATCTGGTCGCTCGCCCCGATGAATCCGGCGAACACCGCGATCATGATCACCGCGGCGGCGGTCACGACCCGCGCCCCGTGCCGGAAGCCGGTCACGATGGCCTGGCCGGGCCGCTCCCCGTGCACGTACGCCTCGCGCATCCGGGTCACGAGGAACACCTCGTAGTCCATGGCAAGACCGAAGACCACGCCCACCATGAAGATCGGCATCATCGACATGATCGGGCCGGTCTCCTCGACCCCGAACAGCCCGCCGAGCCAGCCCCACTGGAAGACGGCGACGACGGCGCCGAGCGCGGCGAGCACCGAGAGCAGGAACCCGAGGGCGGCCTTCAGCGGCACGAGCAGCGACCGGAAGACGATGATCAGCAGCAGGAAGGCGAGGCCGACGACGAGCGCCAGGTACGGCAGCAGCGCGTCGTTGAGCTTCTCCGAGAAGTCGATGTTCATCGCCGTGGCACCGGAGACGAAGACCTCGGCATCGTGCTTCGACTCCAGGCCGACACCGGCGTCACGCATGGCGTGGACGATGTCCTCGGTCTCCGTGCTGCTCGGCTTGGAGTTCGGGATGACCGTGATCATCGCGGTGTCGCCGGCCTTGTTGAAGGTGGCCGGGGAGACGTTGACGACCCCGTCGACGCCCTCGATGGTCTTGCGGACCTCGTCGACGACGCCCTTCGCGTCGTCGACGCCACGCACGTCGGTGACGACCATCAGCGGACCGTTGAAGCCGGGGCCGAAGCCGTCCGACAGCATGTCGTACGCCTTGCGCTGCGTGGTGTCGGTCGGCTGCACGCCGTCGTCCGGCAGTCCGAGCGCCAGCGAACTGGCGGGCAGCGCCGCGGCACCGAGGCCGAGCACACCGATCAGCAGCACCGTGACCGGGCGGCGGAGGACGAACCGGGCCCACTTGGTGCCCAGGTTGACCTTCTCCGCGTCGGCGACCGGAGCCGGGGCGTCCGCGGCGTCCTTGGCCTTCTTGCCGCCGCGCAGCCGGCCCTTGGCGCTGGCCGGGCGGATCTTCCGCCCGGCGTAACCGAGCAGCGCGGGGATCATGGTGAGGGCGATGAGCACGGCGATGGCGACGGTCCCGGCGGCGGCCACACCCATCTTGGTGAGCACCGGGATGTTGACGACGGCCAGGCCGACCAGGGCGATCACCACGGTGAGACCGGCGAAGACCACCGCGGACCCGGCGGTGCCGACCGCACGTCCGGCCGCGTCCTCGCGCTCGCGTCCCTCGTCCAGTTCCGCGCGGTAGCGGGAGACGATGAACAGGGCGTAGTCGATGCCGACGGCGAGGCCGATCATCATCGCGAGGGTGGACGTGGTGGTGCCGAGGTCCAGCACCTTCGCGAGGGCGGCGATGGACGAGACGCCGATGCCGACGCCGATGAGGGCGGTCAGCAGCGGGAGACCGGCCGCGACGAGCGAGCCGAGGGTGATCACCAGGACCACCGCGGCGATGCCGATGCCGATGATCTCGGCGGTGCCGGTGTGCGGCATCGCCTGGAGGGCGTCACCGCCGACCTCGACGGTCAGTCCGCCGACCCGGGCGTCCTCGGTGGCCTTCTCCAGGGCGTCCCTGGAGTCGTCCTTGAGCTCCATGCCGTTGACCTTGTACGAGACCTGCGCGTACGCGATCTCGCCGTTCTCGCTCAAGGACTTGGTCGCGAACGGGTCGGTGGCGCTCGCCACCTGCTTGCCCGAGCTGAGCTCCTTGACGGTGTCCTGGACGACCGCCTTGTGCTCGCTGTCGGTCATCTTCTCGCCCTCGGGGGCCTTGAAGACGACCCGGGCGGTCGCGCCGTCAGCGGCGAAACCCGGGAACCGCTCGTCCAGCAGGTCGAAGGCGCGCTGCGCCTCCGTGCCGGGTATGGAGAAGGAGCCGGCCCCGGGGGCCGGTGCGGTGGCCGCGCCGACCCCCGCGAGGGTCAGCAGCGCCACCCAGAGGAGGGCGACGAAGTGCCGGCGCCGAAAGGCGAACCGGCCTACTTTGTACAGGAACGTGGCCACGACAGTGGTACTCCCGGTCAGGTCGTGTTGCTTACAGGGCAGGGATCACCAGCCCGACGACGTGAGCGGTCGCGTCAGGTGGAGCAGGGCGCAGCCCGACGGAGCGGGACGGAGCCCAGTGGTGCGTGGGGAGGTGGAGGTGCTGTGGACGGGACCGGGACCGTACGGAACCCGGGCCGCGACCAGGGGGTGTTCAGAGGCCGAGAGCGGGGATGATCACGGCGTCGATGTAGTCGAGGAGGTAACTCTGCGTGGGGGGTGACTCGTCGATCAGGGTGCGGGTGACGAAAGCGCCCAGCATCATGTGCATGACGTACCCCAGGGCGGGGTTGTCCGCACTGACCTCGCCGCGCTCGACGGCTCGGTTCAACACGGCGTCCAGCTCGGCGAGTTCCGGTTCGATGATGCGTTCCCGGAAGACCTGGAGGAGGTCGGGATCGGCGTGCACGGCCATGGCCAGGCCACGGATGAGCGCCGAGTCCTCTTCCATCTCGCAGTCGTCGGCACGCTGCACCATGGCGTGGAAGTCGCCGCGCAGCGAGCCGGTGTCGACCTCGCCGACATGGGTGTTCTGCCGTCGGCGCAACGCCTCGACGATCAGTCGGGGCTTGCTCCCCCACTGGCGGTAGAGGGTGGCCTTGCTGGATCGGGTGCGCGCCGCCACGGCGTCCATCGTCAACCCGTCGTACCCGACCTCACGCAACAGGTCGAGTACGGCGTCGTACAGCTCCGCCTCGCGCTCGGGGGTGATCCGGCTGCGGCGCGTCATCGTCACTTCGGCCATGATCCTCGTCCCCCTCCTGACCGCGCGGCGGCCTCCTGACCGCCGTCCTCGTTATACCCCCTCACGGGTACCCGGAACGACAGCCTCCTGATCGGTACGAAACCGTTTCGTACGCGTCTCACAGTACCGGACCCCACTAGCGAAACGAAACGGTTTCGTACGTGTCCTGCACCACAGCACGGCACGGCATGCCACGGCACGGCACGGGGCGGGCACGGCGCACCACGGCACAGGACGGCTCGGCGCGTCCCGGGGCACCGCACCGAGTTGCCGGTGCCGTGCCCCGGGAAAACCATGGAGGGGTGACCGACCCCACAGGCCAGCCACCGCGTCCCGTCCCCTCCGCCGCGGCGACCGCCGCCCCGCCCGCCTACCTGCGCTTCCCCCACCTCCACGGCGACCTGCTCACCTTCGTCGCCGAGGACGACCTCTGGCTGTCCCCGCTGCCCCGCGACGACCGGCCCGCGGACCGGGCCTGGCGGCTCACCGTCGACCGCACCCGGGCCGGCCACCCCCGCTTCTCCCCGGACGGCACCCAGATCGCGTACACCACCTGGCGCAGCCTCGACCCGGAGGTCCACCTCGTCCCCGTCGCGGGCGGCCCCGCCCGACGCCTCACCTACTGGGGCGCGCCCGACACCCGGGTCTGCGGATGGGCGCCCCCCGAGGCGAGCACCGGGGACGGGACCGGGGAGTGCGACGTGCTCGCGGTGGCCTCCCACGGCCAGCCCTTCAGCTACTTCGGCTGGGCGTACCGGCTGCCCACCGACGGATCACCGGGCGGACGACTGCCCTGGGGGCCCGTCAGCGACCTCGCGCTCGCCCCCCTCGACGGCGAACCGAAGACCCTGCTGCTCACCGGGAAGCCCCCGCACGAACCGGCGTCCTGGAAGCGGTACCGGGGCGGGGCGACCGGACGGCTGTGGCTGCACGGCGAACGTCTCCTCGAAGGGCTCGGCGGACACCTGGAGTCCCCGATGATCGTCGCCGGGCGGATCGCCTTCCTCTCCGACCACGAGGGCATCGGCAACCTCTACTCGTGCCGGCCCGACGGCACCGACCTGCGCCGCCACACCGACCACGACGCGTTCTACGCACGCAACGCCGCGAGCGACGGCGACCGCGTCGTCTACCAGTGCGCGGGCGCCCTGTGGCTCGTCGACGACCTCTCCCCCGGCGCGACGCCCCGCCGGCTCGACGTCCGGCTCGGCGGCCCGCGCGCCGGCCGCCGCACCCACCAGGTACCGGCCGCCCGCCACGTGGACGGCCTGTCGGTGGACGAGACCGGCCGGGCCAGCGCGGTCGTGGTGCGCGGCAGCCTCTACTGGCTCACCCACCGCGACGGCCCCGCGCGCACCCTCGCCGACACCCCCGGCGTCCGGGTGCGCCTGCCGGTCCTGCTCGGCTCCGGCGGCGGACGCGTCGCCTACGTGACCGACGCCGGGGGCGCCGACGCCGTCGAGATCGCGTACCTGCCGCGCGCCTCCGAGGAGCGCTCCCCCCGACGACTGGCCGTCGGGGCGCTCGGCCACGTCCAGGAACTCGTGCCCGACCCGGAGGGCGACCGGCTCGCGATCGCCGCGCACGACGGACGGCTGCTCCTGCTCGACACCGGCGAGGACGCGGCGGAACCGGACGGCGGGGCGGAACCGGACGGCGAGGCGGAACCGGACGGCGGGGCGGAACCGGACGGCGAGGCGGAGTCGGCAGGCGGCGGGGCGGCGGCGGAGGGCGGGGTGACGGAGCTGATCCGCTCGCTGAACGGCCCGGTCACCGACCTCGCGTTCTCCCCGGACGGGGCCTGGCTCACCTGGTCGCACCCCGGCATCGGACGCAGCCTCAGATCGATCAAGCTGGCCCGGGTCGCGGGGCCCGGAGCGGGGTCCGTCATCGACGTCACCCAGGGCCGCTTCGAGGACGAGAACCCCGTCTTCACCAGCGACGGCCGCTACCTCGCCTTCCTGTCCTGGCGCGGCTTCGACCCGGTCTACGACGTCCACACCGGCGATCTGTCGTTCCCCCTCGGCTGCCGCCCCTACCTGGTGCCGCTGTCCTCCGCGACCCCCTCGCCCTTCGCCCTGCTGCCCGACGGACGGCCCGCGGCGGGCGGCCTGGACCCGGCCGAGGAGGGCGAGCCGGTCGACGGCGGCGGCGCGGTCACCGTCGAGGCCGAAGGGCTGGAGAACCGGGTCACCCCCTTCCCGGCCCCCGCCTCCAAGTACTCCGCGCTGTGCCCGGTCGCCGGCGGCGGACTGGTCTGGCTGCGCTGGCCGATCTCCGGGGCGCTCGGCGAGACCTTCGCCAACCCCGCCGACACCTCCGGCCGCCCCACCCTCGAACACTTCGACATCACCAAGGCCAAACGGACCGAACTCGTCGCCCACCTCGACTGGTTCGCCGTCAGCGGCGACGGCACCCGACTGGTCGTCATGGACGAGGACGAACTGCGCGCCCAGCCCGCCACGGAACCCGGCGACGGCGACTCCACCGTCTGGATCGACCTGCGGCGCATCCTGCACGACGTCGACCCGCCCGCCGAATGGCGACAGGCGTACCGGGAGGCCGGACGGATCACCAGCGCCTACTACTGGGACCCGGACATGAGCGGCATCGACTGGGCGGCCGTCCTCGACCAGTACCGGCCCCTGGTCGACGCGGTCGCCACCCCCGACGAGTTCGCCGACCTGCTCCGCGAAGTCCTCGGCGAACTCGGCACCTCACACGCCTATGTGACGCCCGCCCGACGCAACGAGGGCCCCCCGCACTACCAGCGCCCCCAAGGGCTGCTCGGCGCGGACCTGGTCCGCCGCGACGAGGGCTGGCTCGTCGAACGCATCCTGCCCGGCGACTCGTCCGACTCCAGGGCCCGCTCCCCGCTCGCCGGCACCGGACTGCGCGAGGGCGCCGTCCTCACCCATGTCGACGGACGCCCGGTGGACCCGGTCGCCGGCCCGTTCCCGCTGCTCGACGCCGCCGGCGGCACGACCGTCGAGCTGACGTTCCGACCGGCCGGCGGCGAGGGGCCGGCCCGCCGGATCGCCGTGGTCCCGCTCGTCGACGACCGACCGCTGCGCTACCAGCACTGGGTGGCCAAACGGCGCGAGGTCGTCCGGCACCTGAGCGGCGGCAAGTGCGGCTACCTCCACATCCCCGACCTCGGCGGCTCCGGCTGGGCCCAGTTCAACCGCGACCTGCGGATGGAGGTGTCCCGCCCCGCGCTCATCGTGGACGTCCGGGGCAACGCGGGCGGCCACATCAGCGAACTCGTCGTCGAGAAGCTGACCCGCACCATCCTGGGCTGGGACCTGACCCGCAACGCCCAACCCGTCTCGTACGCCTCCAACGCACCCCGCGGACCCGTCGTCGCCCTCGCCGACGAAGCCACCTCCTCGGACGGCGACATGATCACCGCCGCGTTCAAACTTCTGGGCCTCGGGCCCGTGGTCGGCCAACGCACCTGGGGCGGGGTCGTCGGCATGACGGGCCGTCACCAACTGGGCGACGGCACCGTGATCACCGTCCCGATGAACGCCGCCTGGTTCGACGCGTACGGGTGGTCCGTGGAGAACCACGGCGTCGAACCCGACCTGGCGACCCTGCGCACCCCCCTGGACTGGGCCGAAGGACGGTACGCGGTCCTCGACGACGCGGTGGCCCTCGCCCTGGACCTGCTCGCCGGGCACCCGGCCGCCGCGCCCCCCGACCTCTCGGCCGTCCCCGACCGCTCCCGCCCGCCCCTGCCCCCGCGACCGGTGTGAACGGCGGGGATCCGTGAGCGGGGTCACCTGGCCCGCGCACCGTTCCGCCCGCGATGATGGGAGCGCACCGTCACCGGACCGCCGCCCGCGCGGACGCGGAGCAGGTTCACGGAGGCACCAGGATGACCGAGCACCGCCCACAACCGCACCCGCACGTCCGGGTCGCCGTGATCGGCAGCGGTTTCAGCGGACTCGGCGCGGCCGTCCGGCTGCGCCGCGAGGGCGTCACCGACTTCGTGGTCCTGGAACGCGCGGACGCCGTCGGCGGCACCTGGCGCGACAACACCTACCCCGGCAGCGCCTGCGACGTCCCCTCCCACCTGTACTCCTTCTCCTTCGCCCCGCACCCCGACTGGCCGCGCAGCTTCTCCGGCCACGAGGACATCCGCCGCTACCTGGAACACGTCACCGACACCTTCCGGCTCCGCCCCCACCTGAGGCTGCGCCACGAGGTGACCCGCGCCCGCTGGGACGAGGACCGACTGCACTGGCGACTGGAGACCACCGGCGGCACCCTCACCGCGGACCTCGTCGTCTCCGCGACCGGCCCGCTGTCCGACCCGTCGGTGCCGCAGGTCCCCGGCCTCGACACCTTCCCCGGCGAGGTGTTCCACTCCGCCCGCTGGAACCACGAGCACGACCTGCGCGGCGCGCGCGTCGCCGTGGTCGGCACCGGCGCCTCCGCCGTCCAGTTCGTCCCCGAGATCCAACCGCGGGTGGCCCGGCTCACCCTCTTCCAACGCACCCCGCCCTGGGTGCTGCCCCGCGCCGACCGCGAGATCGGCGCGGCCGAACGCCGACTGCACCGCACGCTGCCGTTCACCCTGCGACTGCGCCGGAGCGCACTGTGGGGGGTGCGCGAACTCCAGACGCACGCCTTCACCCGGTGGCCCGGCGAACTCGCCCTCGTCGAACGGAGCGCACGGCGCCACCTGGCCCGCGCCGTCGCCGACCCCGCCCTCCGGGCCCGGCTGACCCCCGACTACCGCATCGGCTGCAAACGCATCCTGCTGTCCAACGCGTACTACCCGGCGCTCGTCCGCCCCAACGTCCACGTCACCGGCGCCCTCGCCGAAGTCCGCGGCTCCACCCTGATCGCCGCCGACGGCACCGCCACCGAAGCCGACACCCTCGTCTTCGGCACCGGCTTCCGGGTCACGGACCTCCCCATCGCCGACCGGGTCGTCGGCCTCGGCGGCCGGACCCTCGCCCGGTCCTGGCAGGACGGCATGCACGCCCTCCGCGGCACCACCGCCACCGGGTTCCCCAACTGGCTCACCCTCATCGGCCCCAACACCGGCCTCGGGAACTCCTCGATGATCCTCATCATCGAGTCCCAACTGAACTACCTCGCCGACTTCCTCCGTCGACTGCGCACCCTGGGCGGCCGGGTCGCGCTCACCCCCCGCGCGGACGCCGTCGACGCCTGGAACGCCACCCTCCAACGACGGCTCGCGCGCACCGTCTGGAACACCGGCGGCTGCCGCAGCTGGTACCTCGACGCGCAGGGCCGCAACACCACCGTCTGGCCCGGCACCACCTCCGGGTTCCGCGCCGCCACCCGCCGCGTCGACCTCGGCGAGTACGAGGTGCTCCGCCCGGCCCGGACCTCCCCGGCCGGCCCCGCGGGAGCACCCCGCGCGGCGGCTCAGCTCCCGTAGACGACGGTGACCGGCGCGTGGTCCGACCAGCGCAGGTCATGGCTGGCGGCCCGCTCCACGGTCGCCTTGAGCGCCCGACCGGCGAGGCCGGCGCTGGCCATCTGGTAGTCGATGCGCCACCCGCTGTCGTTGTCGAACGCCCGGCCCCGGTAGGACCACCACGAGTACGGACCCGCCACCTCCGGGTGCAGGGCCCGGACCACGTCCACGTAACCGCCGTCGGCCGGGTCCAGCACCCGGTCCAGCCAGGCCCGCTCTTCGGGCAGGAAGCCGGAGTTCTTGGTGTTGCTCCGCCAGTTCTTGAGGTCCGCCTCGCGGTGCGCGATGTTCCAGTCCCCGCACACCAGCACCTCGCGCCCGTCGGCCGCCGCCCGCGCCCGCAGCTCCACCAGGTACGGCAGGAAGGCCGCCGTGAACCGTTCCTTCTCCGCCTGGCGCTCGGTGCCGACCTCACCGGACGGCAGATAGAGACTGGCGACGGTGACCCCCGGCAGGTCGACCTCCGCGTACCGTCCGCTGTCCTCGAACTCCGCCGTCCCGAAACCGATCCGCACCGCGTCCGGCTCCCGGCGGGTGAGCAGCGACACACCGGCCCGGCCCTTGGCGGCGGCCGGCGCGTGGACCACGTGCCACCCCTCGGGCGCGCGCACCGCCGCCGGCAGCTGCTCCGGCTCGGCCCGGACCTCCTGGAGGCACACCACGTCGGCGGCCGTCTGCGCGAGCCACTCCACGAAGCCCTTCTTCGCGGCGGCCCGCAGTCCGTTCACATTGACAGAGGTCACACTGAGCATTCCGGCAGATTACCGGCACACTGAACGGGGCCCGCGCCCGCCGCCGTGCACCCCCCCCCACCCGACCGCATAGAAGTACGATAACCCGCATGCATATACGTCAGGTCTCGTTCGGTCACGCCGACGCCGTGAAGCTCAACGACCGCGTCCAGCGCGAGTACGCCGAACGCTACGGCGACGAAGGCGACGTCACCCCCCTGGACCCCGCCATGTTCGCACCGCCGCACGGCCTCTACCTCATCGCGTACGACGAGAACGGCACCCCCCTCGCCACCGGCGGCTGGCGCCGCCAGGACACCAACCCCGAGGGGTACGCGGACGGCGACGCCGAGATCAAGCGGATGTACGTCACCCCCGAGGCCCGGGGCCGCGGACTGGCCCGCCGCCTCCTCGCCGCACTGGAGGCCGACGCCAGCGCGGCGGGCCGCACCCGCATGGTCCTCGAAACCGGCACCGAACAGCCCGAGGCCATCACCCTGTACGAGTCCAGCGGCTACGCGCCCTGCGCCAAGTTCGGCCACTACCGCCACAGCGAACTCAGCCGCTGCTACGCCAAACCCCTGGTCCCGACCCAGGGCCGAGGCGGCGACCCCGCCTGACGCGCACCGCGACCGGTACGGTCACCCGGCGCTCTGGCGTTCCGCGGCGTCCACCGTCTGGGCCAGCAGCACCGCGATGGTCATCGGCCCGACCCCGCCGGGCACCGGCGTGATCAGACCGGCTCGGGTGCGGGCCACGTCGAACTCCACGTCACCGACGTTGCCCGGGTTGTACCCGGCGTCGATCACCACCGCGCCCGGCTTGACGTCCGCCCCCCGGATCAGCTCGGGCACCCCCACCGCCGCCACCACGACGTCCGCCTCCCGGACGTGCGCGGACAGGTTCGCGGTACGGGAGTGGCAGTACGTCACCGTGGCGTCCCGACCGAGCAGCAGCATGCCCACCGGCTTGCCCAGGATCGCGCTGCGCCCCACCACGACCGCGTGCTTGCCGGCCAGTTCGACCTCGTACGCGGCGAGCAGCCGCATGATGCCGCCGGGGGTGCACGACGCGAAGCCGGGCAGCCCGAAGCCCATCGCGGCGAAGGAGTGCATCGTCACCCCGTCGACGTCCTTCTCCGGCGCGATGGCCTCGAACGCCGCCCGCTCGTCGATGTGCCGTCCGGCGGGGTGCTGGAGCAGGATGCCGTGCACGTTGGGGTCGTGGGACAACGCGGTGAGCGTGTCGACGAGTTCCGCGGTGGTGGTGTCGGCGGGCAGCCCGACGTGCCGGGACACCACCCCGGCCTTGGCACTGCGGTTCTGCTTCATCCGTACGTACGTGACCGAGGCGGGGTCGTCGCCCACCAGTACGGTCGCCAGGCACGGGGCGGTTCCGGTGCGGCGGGTGAGTGCGGCGGCTCTGGCTGCGGTCTCGTCGACGAGGCGTCGGGCGAGGCCGGTGCCGTCCATGAGTCGCGCTGTCGGTGTCGGGGACGTAGGGGACACGGTCGCCTCCCAGGCGTGGTGGACCACTTGCCCAGGCGCACGGCATCGACGCTGTCGTCAGGCCGCTCCCCGGTGGTGCCCCACCCAAGCGCCAGTCACGGCCCACTAGGCACAGTAGTGGACACCCCCACCCCCCACGCAGTGGCGTACACCACTCCCGCCCGCAGCCCCGGCCGCCCTCGGCGCTCCTTGCGCCCACCTCGCCGCACCGCTCGTGTGGGTGATGGCACCCCGATGAGTTTCGAAGTAGTTTCAAAGTCATGACCACTGAGGGCCTTGCTGTGAACTTCTCCGAACTGGTGAACAAGAACAAACAGACGCTCGCCCGACTCCAGGAATCACCGAGATTGCTGCTGCACCGCAGAGACGGCGAGGATCTGGTCCTCACCACCGCGACACGGGCCGAGCAGGACCAGACTGTGGTGTCGGCAGCCACGCGGATGCTGGTCGCGATGGCGCGCCGAGAGCCCGGGAGCATGGAACTGCTCCTCGACATACTGCCGGACGCCTTCCCCTGGGTGCGCTTCCTGCCCGACGCCGATCTGCACGCCTTCGCGGTCGAACTGGTCGACACCATGCGTGCCGCCGACTCCCTCGGCAACAACGCGTCCGTCGCCCACCTGCTCATCGCCTGGCAGCACACGGCCGAGGTGCACTCCGATCCCGAGTTGCTGGCCGCGCTGACCCGGGACCACGGCGAGGACTACGGCCCGACACCCGACCCGCGGGGCACCGCGTGACCGCGGGCCGCGGCGACCGCGCCGCACCACCAGCACCGGAAGGCCGGCCTCAGCGAAGGGCTGGGAGAGCCTCACCCAGCAGGCCAGGGAGAACACCTATCGGGCCTGGATGACCCTACGTACGAACCCCAGGCCGGCCACCGAGACGCCCCGGCACCACCGCCTCAAGGGCTGCTTGGCCCATGGCACCCACCGCGGACAGACCTGCGAGCAGTGGCAGATCGAGGTGACCGGCGGCGGTCGCATCTGGTACCTCCTGGACACCGCCCGCACCACCTGCTGGATCACGTTCGCGGGCACCGGGCATCCCCGGGCCACCGACCGGCGCTGACCCCGCGCGGCCGAACGGGCTCGCACCCGGCTACCGAACCCCCTGAGCACGGGGCCCCGCCTCAGTCCGACTTCGGCCGGGCCCGTCGGGCGTAGGCGCGGGCGGCGCGGGCGCGGTCACCGCACCGGGTGGAGCACCACTGGCGGCGACCGTGGGACAGCAGGTAACGGTTGCAGGGGGTGGAGCCGCAGGCCGTGAGACGTTCGGCGTCGGGCCCGGTGAGGAGGTCGGCCGCGTTGGCCGCGAGGGTCGCCAGCGCACGGTCGAGCACCTCGTTGGTGGGGCACGGCACCGCGCGGTAGGGGCCGTTCTTCTCGTCCCAGTGCAGCAGTGCGGCCGTGGGGGCCCGGCTCAACGCGTCGTTGACGGCGGACAGGGCCGCGGGCAGGGCGGGCAGCCCGAGCACCCGGGCGGAGAACAGGGCCCTGACGTTCTCGCGCAGCGAGCGCAGTTGCGTCGCGCACATCTCCTGCACCCCGGCATCGGCCGGAGCGAGACCGCGTTCGGCGAGCCACCGGTTGGTGCCCGCCGGAGTGCCGAGGAAGTCGACGAAGTGCCCGCCGGGCAGCGCGACGGCGCTGTTGACGAAGTCGAGGGCGAGATGGTCCTCCGCTCCGGGAGCGGGCGGCAGCACGGGCTCGACGGTCGGGGCCTCACTCATGAACCTCATGGTACAGCTTGCGCTCTTCCGTGAGACATCACTACTGTCCATCACGGAACAGCCGCTACCCATCCGTGAGGTTTCGCCATGGCCCGTACTGGCACGTCCCCCGAGCAGATCCCCGTCCGCGTCTTCGGCGGCCCGACCGCCCTCTTCTCCTACGGCGGCCTGCGCTTCCTGACCGACCCGACCTTCGACGCCCCCGGCGACTACCCCATACCGGGCGGCCGGCTCACCAAGACGGCACCCTCCACCGCCGCACCGGCCGACCTCGGCCCCGTCGACGTGGTCCTGCTCTCGCACGACGAGCACCCCGACAACCTCGACACCTCCGGCCGCGCACTCCTCGCCGACGTGCCGCTGACCCTCACCACCCCCGGCGGCGGAGAGCGCCTGGGCAAGGGGGCCAAGGGGCTGGCCGACTGGGAGTCGGTCGCACTCGCCCGCCCCGACGGCGGCGGCACGGTCACCGTCACGGGCGTGCCCGCCCTCCACGGTCCCGGCGCCCGCGAGGACGTCGAACCGCTCACCGGCCAGGTCGTCGGTTTCGTCCTCACCGGGGAGGGCCTGCCCACGCTCTACGTCAGCGGCGACAACGCCGCGCTCGAACCGGTCAGGCAGGTCGCCGAACGCTTCGGCCCGGTGGACACCGCCGTCCTGTTCGCCGGCGCGCCCCGCTTCCCCGCCCTCTTCGGCGGCGCCCCGATCGTCCTGGACAGCGCGGGGGCCACCGAGGCCGCCACCATCCTCGGCGCCCGCCGGGTGGTTCCCGTCCACTACGACAGCTGGGCGCACTTCACCGAGGGCCGCGACCAGTTGGTCGCCGCGTTCACCGCGGCCGGTCTGATCGACCGCCTGGACCTGGGCGTGCGGGACTGACGCACGCACTCCGGGCCGCCCCGTCGACCGACGTCGCGAGCGGCGAACCCCCGCCCGCGGAACGGCGAGCGCGCCGGTACCCGACCTCGCGGACACCAGCCCCGGAAACAAACGACGAGATCCCGCCCGATCTGAACGATCGGACGGGATCTCGTGACGTGTGCTGTGGACCTGAGGGGATTCGAACCCCTGACCCCCTCGATGCGAACGAGGTGCGCTACCGGACTGCGCCACAGGCCCTTGCAACGGGTGAAACTCTAGCACCCCCGCAACGGTGCTCGGAAATCCGCTCCCCGACCGGTCTGCGCTGATCAACCGGCCGCCCCGAGCCGATCACCCGGCACGGGGCGAAGGCCCGAACACCCCTGACCGCACCGGGACACGGGAGCCCCGGGCGCACGGTCACTCGTTGGCCGCGCGGGGCCGTTCCTTCTCCTCGTACTGGTCGAAGAGCGGGGTGCGCCCCCGCTCACGCGAGCGGCGCGCCGATGCGGCCCGGCGTGCGTCGCACCGTTCGTCGCCGTCCTCGAAGCCGGCACCGTCCGGGGCGCCGTCACCTCCGGCGTCGACGCCGCCCCCCGCGGTCGGGGACGCGCCCGGGTCCGTGCGGCGCGCCGTCGGTTCGGCGGCGCTGGAGCGGGCGGGGCTCCACGCGTCCGGTGCGCCGAGGTCCACGCCACCCGAGGCGCGCGGGGCGACCGGGGCGGTCACATAGGTGGGCAGCGGCACCGGCACCGGGTCCCAGCTGCCGCCCTGCCCGGGGCTCCGATGACGTTCACGCTGCTGGTCGACCCACTCGGCGTGATCGGTCTGCTCGACCAGCGCCCGCCGATCGGCGGCCAGCGCCGACAGCTCGGGGTCGGTCGCCGGCTCCACCGGTTCGCCCTCCGAACGGTCCGCGCGGTCCGACCGGTCGGCGACCGCGGCGGCCTCGGACTGGGGGCGGCGCGGCTGGCGCTCCCGCAGGCGCTGGGCGGCCAACTCGGCACTCCGACGGTCCATGACGTACGCGAACCGGTGGCGTTCCTGTCGGCGTAGATAGGCGATGTACCCACTGAGCAGCACGGCGGGCAACGCCGGTGCCCAGAGGAAGGCCAGGCCGCCGACGGCGGCGACGACCGCCCCCGCGGTGAAAGCGAGGAAGAGCATCACCGTGGTGCGGCGGCGACGCGCGAGCACCTTCGTGCGCCGGGCGCGTGCGGTGGCCTCGGCCGTGGGGCGAGGGCGCGCGGGCGCTCCCTTGCGCGCCTTGCGATTCCCGCGCTCGCGCTCGCGCCCGCGCTCTGCGTTGTCGCGGTTCTCCCGGCCGCTGCCGCCTTCGCTCCCGCGCACCTCGGCACGGACCTCGCCGCGACGCACGGCCCGAGCGGGGCGCACCTTGTCCTGGCGGACCGCTTCCTGTCGCACCGCTTCCTGGCGGGCCGCCTCCAGCCGCGCCGCGCCGTCGCGCTCCGCCTCCTGGCGGGCGACCTCCTGCCGGGCGGCCTCGGCTTCCTGGCGGGCGGCCTCCTTGCGCACGGCCTCCTGCCGGGCCGCCTCCTCGCGGGCTGCTTCCTGCCGGGCCAGCGCGGCCTCCACCTCCTGGCGCGAGGGCGCCGGAGGCATGGCGAAGGCCCGGACGTCCACCGAGTCGGTGACGCCGTCCGGGGCCGGACCGGGGCCGGCGACCTGCTCGTCCTCCTCGGTCGAACGCGCCCGTAGGTCCTTGGCGTAACGGCGCTCCATGCCCGCCCGCCCGGACAGGAGCCGGATGGCGGTACTGAAGCGTTCCGTCGGACGGGCCTCGTTCAGCTCGTCTTGCCTACGGAGCCACATCGGCACCAAGTAGGCGGCCCAGGCCCCGACGATGACTGCGTAGATGAGGCCGCTGCTGCTCACGTCTCACACCGTAGAGGTCTTTGCGCGGGGCCATCCGCCAATTGGGGCGGTGTGTCGCACGATCTAGCTCATATTCCGAACTTTTTTTGCGACTGATGCGATCAGCGGCTCGGTAACGGGGGTCACGATTGCCCCGCTTGGCGCCTTCGGATGACAATTTCGCGACCGCTATCGAACATGCATTCAATTCTTCGGGGAGTCCGGCGGCTCGGGCGGGGCGGACGACGAGTGCTCCCCCGACGTCCCGCGCAGCGCACGGGCGCGCTGGTGCCAGCGGTACAACAACCCTTCCGGCACCTCCTCCGCCGTGAGCGCGAACACCAGGTGGTCCCGCCACGCACCGTCGATGTGGAGGAACCGCGGCCGGAGCCCCTCACCGCGGAATCCGAGTTTCTCCACCACCCGGCGGCTGGGGGCGTTCTCCGGACGGATGCAGACCTCGATGCGGTGCAGACCCACCGTGCGGAAGCCGTGGTCGACGGCGAGCGCCAGGGCCGTCGGCATGACCCCCCGGCCGGCCACGCCCTCGTCGACCCAGTAACCGACGTGGCCCGAGCACATCGAACCCCAGGTGATGCCCGCGACCGTGAGCTGCCCCACCAGCCGCCCCTGGTACTCGATGACGAAGGGCAACATCCGCCCCGCGTTGGCCTCCGCCCGCAGATGGCGCACCATCTGTCGGTACGTGGGCCGGTGGGTGATCGGCCCGCTCGGGGTGGGCGGCGGGATCGTCGCCTCCCAGGGGCGCAGCCAGTCCCGGTTGCGCCGGTTGACCTCACGCCACGCGCGCTGGTCACGCAGTTTTATGGGGCGGAGGACGACATCGCCGTCCCCCAACTGGACGGGCCATGCGGAGCTGTTCAGCGTGGGCTCCCGATCGGTCCGGCGCCCGGCGCGGGCGCCTCGCCCGGCGCGCCGGGGTGCCCCGAGGCGTCGCGGGCGGGCGCGCCGTCCGCGGTGGACGGCAGGGGGTGGTCGCCGCCGCGCAACTGGTCGACGGCGTGCGTCAACAGGGGCTCCAGCACGGCGAGTCCGTCGCGCACTCCACCCGTGGAACCCGGCAGGTTGACGATGAGGGTGCGGTCCGCGACGCCCGCGACGCCCCGGGACAGTGCGGCGGTGGGCACCGTGCGGTGACCGAACGCGCGGATGGCCTCCGGGATGCCCGGGACCGGGTAGTCGATGACCCGGGCGGTCGCCTCGGGAGTGCGGTCGGTGGGTGAGACGCCCGTACCGCCGGTGGTGAGGATCACGTCGTAGCGAGCGGCCACGCCCTCCCTGAGCGCGGCCTCGACCGGGTCGCCGTCCGGGACCACGCGCGGGTCGTCGACGGTGAACCCGGCCGCTCTGAGCGCCGCCACGATCAGCGGACCGCCACGGTCGTCGTACACCCCCGCCGCTGCGCGTCCGGACGCCGTCACCACCAGCGCCCGGTAGGGCGCGCGCGTACCGTCCGCGCCCCCGTCACCCCTGTGTGCGCCCGTGTTCACGCCCGGCTCCAGTCACCCGACGCTCCGCCGGTCTTGTCCTCGACGCGGACCTCCGTGATGACGGCGCCCTTGTCGACCGCCTTCACCATGTCCACGACCGTGAGGGCGGCGACCGTGACCGCGGTGAGCGCCTCCATCTCGACGCCCGTGCGGTCGGTGGTCCGCACGGTGGCGGTGATCTCCACGGCGTCGTCGGCGACGGACAGGTCGACCTTCACCCCGGACAGCGCCAGCGGATGGCACAGGGGGATCAGTTCCGGGGTCCGTTTGGCGCCCATGATGCCGGCGATGCGGGCGGTGGCGAGCGCATCGCCCTTGGGCACGCCCTCCCCGCGCAGCAGGGCGACGACCCGGTCGTTCACCAGGACCCGGCCGCTGGCGCGCGCGGTGCGCGTGGTGACCTCCTTGGCGGAGACGTCGACCATGCGGGCCGCGCCGGCCCCGTCGATGTGCGTGAGGCGGCCCTGTGCGGAGGTACCGGGGGTGTCCCCCCGGGAATTCGCGGTCATGTGCTGTGACGCTCCCGGTCCGGGCCCGCTCACGGTGCGGCGCGCGGAGCCTGTGTGCGGGCTACCGTACCGCGCGCGGGGCGGGTGTTCCGGGCCAGGACCCACCCGGGGCGGGGCCGTTACCCGGAACCGGGCGCGGCGGCCCGGGCGAGCAGCACCACCTCGACCTCCTCGCCCGGCTCCACCGACGTCACCCCGCTCGGGACCACGATCAGCGCGTCGGCGTGCGCCAGGGCGGCGACCAGGTGCGATCCGGCCCCGCCGACGGGGGTCACCCCGCCCGTGTCGACGTCATGGCGTCCGCGCAGGTACTGGGTGCGGCCGGCGGGCGAGGTCAGCGTCCTGTCGGCGCGCAGCACCGCGCGGGCGGTGGGCCGGTGCACGTCGGACAGGCCCATCAGGGTGCGGATGGCGGGCCGGACGAACAGTTCGAAGGACACGTACGAGGACACCGGGTTGCCGGGCAGCGCCAGCAGGGGCGTGTGGTCGGGGCCGATGGAACCGAACCCCTGCGGTTTGCCGGGCTGCATGGCCAGCACCCGGAAGTCGACCCCGCCGCCGGCGACGTCCTCGTCGCGCACCGAGGACAGGGCTTCCTTGACGACGTCGTAGGCGCCCACGCTGACCCCGCCCGAGGTGACGACGAGGTCCGCGCGGATCAGTTGGTCCTCGATGGTGGCGCGCAGCGTCTCGGCGTCGTCGGCGACGGCGCCGACCCGGTAGGCGAGGGCGCCCGCCGCGCGGGCCGCGGCGGTCAGGGCGTAGCTGTTGGAGTCGAAGATCTGTCCTTCGCCCAGCGGTTCGCCGGGCGGGACGAGTTCGCTGCCGGTGGAGAGGACCACCACGCGGGGCCGGGGGCGCACCCGTACGGTGCCCCGTCCGATCGCGGCGAGCAGGGCGATCTGGGGGGCGTCGAGCACGGTGCCGGCGGTCAGCGCCAGGTCACCGGCGCGCACGTCGCTGCCCTGCACGCGGATGTGCGCCCCGGCGGGTGCCGTCCGGTACACGCGCACCTGGCCGGACGCCCCTTCGGGAGCGGCGCTGCGGGCCCGCATGCCGGTGACGGGGCCGCCGCCGAGCCCCCCGTCGGTCCACTCCACGGGGACCACGGCCTCGGCGCCGGGGGGCAGCGGGGCGCCGGTCATGATGCGGGCGGCCTGTCCGGGACCCACCGCGAGGGGTCCGCCCTGTCCGGCGGCGACGTCCCCGACGACGGTGAGGACCGCCGGGTACTCCTCGCCGGCGCCCGCGACGTCGGCGGTGCGGACGGCGTACCCGTCCATGGAGCTGTTGTCGAAGGGCGGGAGCGACACCGGCACCACGACGTCGTCGACGAGGACGCAGCCCTGGGCGTCGAGGAGTTGGAGCTCGATGGGTTCCAGGGGGCGGACGGTCCGGAGGACGTCCTCCAGGTGTTCCGCCACCGTCCAGACCCGGTCCTGGTCGGTGGTGCCGGTGGTCGTTCCGCTCAAGTCGCTACATCTCCTCGGTGACGTAACCGCGCAGCCAGGTCCGGAACTCCGGGCCCAGGTCCTCACGTTCGCACGCGAGTCTGACAATGGCACGCAGGTAGTCGCCGCGGTCGCCGGTGTCATAGCGGCGGCCGGTGAAGACGACGCCGTGCACCGGGCCGCCGACCTTCTCGTCCAGCGCGAGCTGCTGGAGGGCGTCGGTGAGCTGGATCTCGCCGCCGCGGCCGGGCTCGGTGGAGCGGAGTATCTCGAAGACGTGCGGGTCCAGTACGTAGCGGCCGATGACGGCGAAGTTGCTGGGCGCCTCCGCGGGGTCGGGCTTCTCGACCAGGCCGGTCACCTTGACGACGTCGGGCTCGGCGGTGGCCTCGACGGCCGCACAACCGTAGAGGTGCACCTGCTCGGGGGCGACCTCCATGAGCGCGACCACGCTGCCGCCGTGCCGTTCCTGGATGTCGACCATGCGCGCGAGCAGCGGGTCGCGGGGGTCGATGAGGTCGTCGCCGAGCAGGACCGCGAAGGGCTCGTCACCGACGTGGGGGGCCGCGCAGAGCACGGCGTGCCCGAGGCCCCGGGGGTCGCCCTGGCGGACGTAGTGCATGGTCGCCAGGTCGCTCGACTCCTGGACCTTCGCGAGCCGGGCCCGGTCGCCCTTCTTGGTGAGGGCTTCCTCCAGCTCGTAGTTGCGGTCGAAGTGGTCCTCCAGGGGACGCTTGTTGCGTCCGGTGATCATCAGGACGTCGTCCAACCCGGCGGACACCGCTTCCTCGACCACGTACTGGATAGCCGGTTTGTCCACGACCGGCAGCATCTCCTTGGGAGTGGCCTTGGTGGCGGGCAGAAAGCGGGTGCCGAGGCCGGCGGCGGGGATGACGGCCTTGGTGATCCTGGAGTTCGACTCAGTCATGGACGTCACCCTAACCGGTGGCATTGTAGGGATTCTGTAGCTCTACATAAGTGATCCGCATATGACAGGACATGGAAGGGCAGGCGCGACGATCATGAGCGTGACCGAGGGCGGGGCCGAGCCTGACAAGCGCAGTTTGCGACGACGGATCCTCAGTATGAGGAGCGGGTTGCCTCAGGATGACGTCGAGGGGGCCTCGCTGGTTCTGGCCGCGCGGGCGCGGGACCTCACGGAGCTGTCCCGCGCACGCACGGTGGCCGCGTACGTCTCCGTCGGTGACGAACCGGGCACCCTCCCCCTCCTCGACGAGCTCCGCGCGCGGGGGGTGCGCGTCCTGCTGCCGGTGCTCCTGGACGACAACGACCTCGACTGGGGGCGCTACGAGGGACCGGAGTCGCTCGTCGCGGTCCCCCGCACGGCCCGCATGACCCTGCGGGAACCCGGCGGCCCCCGGCTCGGGCCCGAAGCGGTCCTGGAGGCCGACGCGGTGCTGCTGCCCGGCCTCGCGGTCGACGACCGCGGCATGCGCCTCGGCCGCGGCGGCGGCTCGTACGACCGGGTCCTCGCCCGACTGGAACGTGCCGGAGCCGATCCGTGGCTGGTCGTGCTGCTGTACGACACCGAGGTGGTCGCCCGGGTGCCCGTCGAAGCGCACGACCGGCCGGTGCACGCGGTGGTCACCCCCTCGGGGGTCCACCGCTTCCCGACCGGCGGGGGAACGCCGGGCCGCGCATGAGCCCACGGCCACCCGCGAGGGTGAGTTTCCGGGAGCACGGTTGACGCCTCGGGAGGCCGCGCGACGGCCCTGCACAGGTCGTGCGACGGCGGGGCCTGCGGTTCCGGACCCGCACGGACGGACCGGGCGCGGGACACACCGGTCCACCCGCCACGCCCGGACGGATGAGAGCGCGTGCCCCCGACCGGCCAGGGACTGTTGGCTGGGCATGACGAAGACGTTCCGTACCCTGTCCACCGCCGCCGTCCTCGCCGTCGGGGCCCTGCTGCCCGGCGCGCACACGGCCGTGGCGGCCGAGAGCCCGGTCAGCGCCGGCCCCGTCACCTCGGAGGGCGTCGCGGGCGCCGCGCAGACGGGGCTGGAAGTGCTCAGGACCTGCGGGTTGCCCACCGTCGCCGACCCGAGCAGCATCGTCCAGAACTGCACCGACGGCTCACTCGCCCGCTGATGCCCGTGCCGCCGGTCCCCCTTCCCCGGCGGACGCGAAGTGGCCCTGCACCCGACGGTGCAGGGCCACTTCCCTGTGCTCGGACGGTCACCCGTCCGCCGGCCGCATCACGGCCGCAGCGACAGCGTGTCCGCGGTGGTCTCCTCCACGGCCTTCTCGGAGAACGCCCAGTCGAGCAGCTCGCCCCTGGCCCACTTGTCCGTCTGATCGGTGTAGTGGGCGTTGTACGCGTGGCCCGAGGCACCGGTCAAGTTGATCCACTTGGACTTGTCGAGGTCGTCGAGGTTGACCACCATGCGCATCGACGGCACCCAGATCACGTCGTAGCCGCCCGCCGCGTTCCAGCCGGTGGCGTTGACCGCGGCCTCGCCGCCGCCGAGGTTCCAGGGACCCCGGTTGAGGGCGAACTTCAGGAAGCCGGGACCCTCGGTGCCCAGCGTCTGGTTCTCCAGCGTGAGCTGGTGCAACCGGCCCCAGCTCCAGCTGTCGATGTCCTTGCCGAGCTCGGCGGTCAGTTCCCAGCGCGCGTCCTCCAGGGCCTGCGCGAACAGCTCGTCCCGGGTGTCGATCTCCTTGTCGGACGGGGTCTTCCACCACCCGTTGTCCTCGTCCTTGACGATCCCCCGGACGATCTCGAACCAGCGGTCGCCGCCGTCCGGCTGCGCCGAGTCCGCGTCCCGCTCGCCGCACTCCTGCACCCGGACGTCCTCGTCGGCGGGCCCGGTGTTCTCGGCGGGCTCCACGTACAGGCACTCGCCCTTGACCCGCAGTTCCTTCGGCAGCTTGTGGCCGAAGGTGAGCTTCAGGACGTTGCGCCACACGGCGTTGAAGTAGGCCGCCGCCGCGGAGTCGGGCGACTGGGTGTAGTTCCAGCCCTCCAGCAGCTTCTGCGCCTCGCGCACGTGCTTGTCGGACACGTCGATCTTCAGCAGCATCGGCGTCAGCAGCTTGGCGATCTCGCTGCTGTTGTCGGTCTGCATCTGCCGCATGTCCTCGGTGGAGATCTTTCCACCGGCCTTGGTCTTCGACTCGATGAGGTCGGTGATGCGCTGGCTGCGCGCGCCGTAGCCCCAGTCGGCGGTGAGCGCGTGGGGGTACTTGTCCGGGTCGACGACCGCCTGGTTCGCGGTGACGATGTACCCCCGCTCCGGGTTGTACTCGTACGGCAGCGCGTCCTGGTCGATGTATCCGGTCCAGCGGTAGGCGGGGTCCCAGCCGGGCGCGGGCAGCGACCCGTCGTGGCCCTCGGCGCGCAGCGGGATCCGGCCGGGGGCCTGGTACCCGATGTTGTTCTCGGTGTCCGCGTAGACGAGGTTCTGCGAGGGCACCTCGAAGTCGGCGGCGCCCTTGCGGAACTCGTTCCAGTTCTTCGCGCGGTTGATGGCGAAGAGCGCGTCCATGGACTTGCCGGGGGTGAGGGCGGTCCAGCGCAGCGAGACGCCGTAACCGTCGCCGCGGTCGGGCGCCGAGCTGTCGACGGCGGCCTTCTTGCCGACCGTGCCGAGCTCGTCGCTGCGGTCGGAGAGCAGGGGGCCGTTCTCGGTCTCCCGGATGGTGATCGGCTTCGACTCGCCCCCGGCGACCCGGATGGTCTCCTTGCGCGTCTTGAAGGGCACCACCTTGCCGTCGTACTGGTAGCCGTCCCCGGTGAACTTCTCCAGGTACAGGTCGGTGACGTCGGCGCCCAGGTTGGTCAGACCCCAGGAGATGTCCTGGTTGTGGCCGATGACCACGCCCGGCATGCCCGCCAAGGTGAACCCGGACGCGTCGTACGAGCAGTTCTCGGAGACGTCCCGGCAGTGCAGGCCCATCTGGTACCAGACCGAGGGCAGCTGCGGCGACAGGTGCGGGTCGTTCGCGAGCAGCGGCTTGCCCGTGATGGTGTGCTTGCCGGCGATGACCCACGAATTGGAGCCGATGCCGTTGCCGTTGGGGCCGAACACCGCGGGGATGCCGTCGAGGACCTCGGACAGGCCCGCGAGCTGGCTCTGGAGGCCGTCGGTGGCGGCCTGCGCACCGCCGGCGGCGCCCGATCCGGTCCCCGATGCGGTGCCTACGCCCTGCTGACCGGTCTGGCCCTGCTGGCCCGCCTGGCCCTGCTGGCCGGTGCCCTTCGGCTCGTACGTCTTGCTCGCGGCGTCGTACGCGCCCTCCTGCACGATCGGCTTGTTCCGGTCGTACGGGTAGCCGGGGTACAGGTCCTTGATCTGCGACGGGCCGAGCCGGCTGGTCATCAGGGAACGGTCGATCTCGTCCTGCATGTTGCCGCGCAGGTCCCAGGCCATGGCCTTCAGCCAGGCCACCGAGTCGACGGGCGTCCAGGGCTGCGGCGCGTAGTCGTTGGTGAAGCCGAGGGCGGCGTACTCCACGGAGATGTCCTTGCCCTCCTTGCCGGCGAGGTAGGCGTTGACGCCCTTCGCGTACGCCTGGAGGTACTTCTTGGTCTCGGGCGAGAGCTTGGAGTCGTACTCCTCCTGCGCGACCCGGTGCCAACCGAGGGTGCGCAGGAACTCGTCCGTCTCGATCTGGCTCTTGCCGAACATCTCGGAGAGCCGACCGGACGTCGTGTGACGCCGGACGTCCATCTCCCAGAAGCGGTCCTGCGCCTGTACGTAGCCCTGGGCCATGAACAGGTCCTCGTCGGAGGACGCGTAGACCTGGGGGATGCCGTTGCCGTCACGCTTGACGTCGACGGGCCCGGCGAGTCCGGCGAGCTTGATGGAGCCCTTGGTCTGCGGGAAGGAGGCACGCACCGTGCTGACGCTCCAGTAGGCCCCGTAGCCCACCCCGGCCACGAGGGCCAGCACCAGCACGATGACGAACAAACGGCCTTTCCGGCCCTTCTTCCTGACGGACCTGTCGGCCTGCTGGCCGGAGGAGGCGGTGGTGTTGGCGGGCATCGCTGTCCTTGCTGTCCTTCGCGAGCGGCAGGGGGTCAATCGGGCGGCGCGGTCTCGGCAGCCGTACACGGAAACACTGGAGCAACCATAGGCGCAGGGCGTGACCACACCGGACGCGGAGTCAGGAACCCCGACCATACGAACATACGAGGGCGTCAAGGAAGCGTTAACGATTAGGTAAGGTAACGAAGTACCGAGACTGTGCGCAGAAAGGATTCGGCCACTGACCGTTCACCACCTCAACCAGCTTCTGCTCGTCTGCTCACTGGTCCTGCTGATCGCGGTGGCTGCGGTCCGGATCTCCTCACGCAGCGGGCTGCCGAGCCTGCTCGTCTACCTGGGCATCGGCGTCGCCATCGGCCAGGACGGCATCGGCAACGTCAGCTTCAACAACGCCGAGTTGACCCAGGTCATCGGGTACGCGGCCCTGGTCGTGATCCTCGCCGAAGGCGGCCTGGGCACGAAGTGGAAGGAGATCAAACCCGCCCTGCCCGCCGCGGCGGTGCTCTCCACGGTTGGTGTGGCCGTGAGCGTCGGCATCACCGCCACGGCAGCGCACTACCTGGTCGGCCTGGAGTGGCGGCAGGCACTGATCATCGGCGCGGTGGTGTCCTCCACCGACGCGGCGGCGGTGTTCTCCGTGCTCCGCAAGGTGCCCCTGCCCTCCCGCGTGAACGGTGTCCTCGAAGCCGAGTCCGGTTTCAACGACGCCCCCGTGGTGATCCTCGTCGTCGCCTTCTCCACCGCCGGCCCCATCGAGAGCTGGTACGTCCTCCTCGGCAAGATCACCCTGGAACTCGCCATCGGCGCGGCCATCGGCATCGCCGTCGGCGTCCTCGGCGGCTACGCCCTGCGGCACGTGGCGCTGCCCGCGTCCGGCCTGTACCCCATCGCCGTCATGGCCATCGCCGTCACCGCCTACGCGGCGGGCGCCCTCGCGCACGGCAGCGGCTTCCTCGCCGTCTACCTCGCGGCCATGGTCCTCGGCAACGCCAAGCTGCCGCACGCACCGGCGACCCGGGGCTTCGCCGAGGGCCTCGGCTGGATCGCGCAGATCGGCATGTTCGTCCTGCTCGGTCTGCTGGTCACCCCGCACGACCTCGCCGACGACATCCTGCCCGCCATCGTCATCGGACTCGTCCTGACGGCCGTGGCCCGCCCGCTGGAGGTGGTCCTCAGCCTGCTGCCGTTCCGCATGCCCTGGCAGGAGAAGGCCCTGATGTCCTGGGCCGGCCTGCGCGGCGCCGTCCCCATCATCCTGGCCACCATCCCCATGGTGAACGGAGTGGAGGACAGCCGCCGGATCTTCAACATCGTGTTCGTCCTGGTCGTCGTCTACACCCTCATCCAAGGGCCCACCCTGCCCTGGCTGGCGCGAAAACTCCGGCTGGGCGAGGACTCCGAGGCCGCCGACCTCGGCATCGAGTCGGCGCCCCTGGAACAGCTCCGCGGCCATCTGCTGTCCCTGAAGATCCTCAAGGGTTCGCGCATGCACGGGGTCGAGGTGGACGAGCTGCGCCTGCCCGCAGGGTCCGCCGTGACCCTCGTCGTCCGGGACGGCAAGTCGTTCGTGCCGCTGCCGTCGACGGTGCTGCGGCGCGGCGACGACCTCCTGGTCGTCGCGACCGATCCGGTCCGGGACTCGGCGGAGGCTCGGCTGCGGGCGGTGGGGCGGGGCGGCAAGTTGGCCAGCTGGCTGGGTACGGGACGCTGACGCGGCGCCCGCGGCTCGGGGGCGCCCGCAGCTCGGGATGCCCGGGGCTCAGGATGCCCGGGGCTCGGGGGCGCCAGCGGTTCAGGGGTGTCCACAGCTGGAGGCGCCGCGGCTTGGGGTGCCTGCGCTCGCCCAGCGTTCGGGGCCCTCGGGGCGAGTGGGGCGAGTGGGCGCTGTCAGGGCCTCTGCCGCCACGAGCGTGTGCTGCCATGCGGGGCCGGGTGCACCGCGGGTGCGGCGACCGGGCTCGGGGCGGGCCGTGGCGCGGTGGACGGTGGGCGGCCCCGTGCCCGGCGGGGCGGGTCGCACGCATCGGGGTGGGGGCGCGGTGGGCGCGGGCGCCTCATCTACCGCGCGCGGGAGGCTTGCCTTCCTCTACCGCGCGCTGGGCGTACCGGCGTGCCGGCGGTCCCGTGGCGGCGTACGGGCGCGCGACCATGCGCTCGACCCGACAGGAACGCGCCGGCGCGCCTCCACCGGGCCGGCGAGCGCGGGTGATACGTGCCTCATCCGCGTTCGCCCGCCCGCCTCCGCTTCCCGCTGTACGATGCTTGGACACTTCTGATCGAACCAACTCTGCCTGATGCAGAGCTGGCGCGACCGTATGGCGGCCGGCCGTCGCGATGCCCCTTCGCTGTGGGCGGCCCGGTATCTACCGCAGTTCCGCGCAAGAGGACAGCTCTCGACAGCCCCGCGCGGCGGCACTGTCACCAGGCGGCAGAAAGGCACGGGCCGTGGCACCCACGGTCACCTCGAAGCCCGCCCGCCCCGGCTACGGGCAGCTTCTGCGCACACCCGGCGCCTGGACGTTCCTGCTTCCCGGGTTCGCCGCCCGTCTCCCGTTCGCCATGCTGATCATCTCGATCGTCCTGCTGGTCCAGCACACGACGGACTCCTACGGCATCGCAGGCGCGGTGTCCGCGGTCACCGGCGTCTCCATGGCGGTGTTCGGGCCGCTGGCCGGCAAGTACGCCGACCGCTTCGGACAGCGCGCGGTCCTGGTCCCCGGGGTGCTGCTGCACACCGCCTCCGTCGTCGGCCTGACGGCGCTCGCCCTGGCCGACGCCCCGCTGTGGGCACTGTTCGTGGCGGCCGTGCCGACCGGTGCTTCGGTACCGCAGGTGGGCCCCATGGTGCGCGCCCGCTGGGGCGTGACCCTGAACGGGTCACCGCTCGTGACGACCGCGGCGGCCTTCGAGTCGGTCACGGACGAGCTGACCTTCGTCCTGGGTCCGCTGTTCGCGACCGCGCTGTGCACCTCGGTGCACCCGGCCGCGGGACTGCTCACCGAGGCGGGCCTCACCCTGGTCGGCGGTCTGCTCTTCGCCGCGCAGAAGGCCACGGAGCCCGTACCGGCGCGGCGGCGCGGCAGCGCGGACGCAACTACCCACGCGCTGGCGGACACGGCTGCGGATTCACGTACGGATACGGGTCCGGGTACGGCTGCGGGCGTCCGGGGCGCGAACGGTGCACCCGCGCGCGTGGAGCACGCGTCCGCCCTGCGGGTGCCCGGCGTACGCGTACTGATCGTCGCCTTCCTGGGCATCGGCACCGTCTTCGGCGGCCTCCAGGTCTCCCTCGCCGCCTACACCCAGTCGATCGGCGAGCCCGGCCTCAACGGCGTGCTGTACGGCGTGTTCGCCGCGGGCAACATGCTCGCCGGGCTCGTCTGCGGGGCACTCGCCTGGAAGTCGGCGCCCCACAACCGACTGGTCCTCGGGTACCTCGCGCTGGTCGTCACCACCTCGGGGCTGTGGGCGGCCCAGTCGCCCGTGCTGCTCGCGGGCCTCGGGCTCCTCATCGGCATGAGCATCGCCCCGGGGCTGGTCACCGGGTACACGCTCGTCGAACGCCTCGTCCCGCCGACCGCCCGCACCGAGGCGTTCACGCTGCTGACCGCGGCCGTCGCGCTCGGTCAGGCCGCGGCGGTCACGACGGCCGGCCAGCTGGAGGACCGGGCCTGGGACGGCGCCGGGTTCCTGGTGCCGCTGGGGGGCACGGCCCTCGCCCTGGTGGTCCTGGTGAGCCTCCGTTCCCGGCTCGCGACACCCGCCGTCGAACGGACCGTGGCACGTGGCGTGGGTCACCGCACACCGGTGCCGGTGGACTGATTCAACGGAATACGTCACTATGGACCGTCGTTAGCACTCATTGAGTGAGAGTGCCAGGAGGATGCAAGTGCCGACGTACCAGTACCAGTGCACCGAGTGCGGCGAGGGCCTTGAAGCGGTGCAGAAGTTCACCGACGACGCCCTGACCGAGTGCCCCAACTGCAGTGGCCGCCTCAAGAAGGTGTTCTCCGCCGTCGGCATCGTCTTCAAGGGATCCGGCTTCTACCGCAACGACAGCCGCGGTTCGTCGTCGAGCAGCTCACCCGCCGCCGCGTCGAAGTCGTCCGGTTCCGGTTCCTCCGGTTCCGGCGAGTCGTCGACGTCCTCGTCGAGCACTTCGTCAAGCACCTCGACGTCCACTTCGTCGGGCAGCTCGTCGAGCACGAGCAGCTCGTCCGCGGCCTGAGCAGCTCACCGGCTCACGCCCGAAAGCCCCGCCGGCCCCGTAGCGGGCAGCGCACACCGAGGGACCCCGACCGTCCGAGGACGCGGGGTCCCTCAGTGCTGTCCCACACAGCTACTGTGCAGACCATGGCAGACAAGGCGAACGTGACACGAGCGGCCCGTGAGAACACGCCGGAGGCCCCGGCGCCGACGGCGGCCGACACCTCGGCCGAGCCCTTCCCGGTGGACACCGCAGCGCCCGACACCTCACCGGCGCACCGAGCAGAGATCGGCGTGATCGGCGGATCCGGCTTCTACTCCTTCCTCGACAACGTGACCGAAGTGCACGTCGACACCCCCTACGGGGCTCCGAGCGACGCACTCTTCATCGGCGAGATCGCCGGCCGCCGGGTCGCCTTCCTCCCCCGGCACGGCCGCGGCCACCACCTGCCGCCGCACCGCATCAACTACCGGGCCAACCTCTGGGCCCTCCGGTCCGTGGGGGTGCGACAGGTGCTCGGCCCCTGTGCGGTGGGAGGGCTGCGGACCGAGTACGGCCCGGGGACCCTGCTCGTCCCCGACCAGTTGGTCGACCGGACGAAGTCCCGTGCGCAGACCTACTTCGACGGCGTCCCTCGCCCCGACGGAACCGTTCCGAACGTCGTCCACGTGTCGTTCGCCGACCCCTACTGCTCCACGGGCCGTCGCATAGCGGTGAAGGCCGCCCGCAGCCTCGACTGGGAACCGGTGGACGGCGGCACGCTGGTGGTGATCGAAGGCCCCCGGTTCTCCACCCGGGCGGAATCCCTGTGGCACGCCGCTCAGGGCTGGTCCGTGGTCGGGATGACCGGGCACCCGGAGGCGGCGCTCGCCCGTGAGCTCGCGCTCTGTTACACCTCGATGACCCTGGTGACCGACCTGGACGCCGGTGCGGAGACCGGGGACGGCGTCTCGCACGAGGAGGTCCTCAAGGTGTTCGCCACGAACGTCGACCGACTCCGGACGGTCCTGTTCGACACGGTGGCCGGGCTCCCCGCGGACGCCGAGCGGGACTGCCTGTGCACGGGCGCCCTGGCCGGAACCGACCCGGGCGTGGAACTGCCGTAGGCCCCGGACCGGCCCCGTCGCCGCCGGCGGTGCGGCAGCGACGGGGCCGCCGCAGGTAGCTCCGGGCCTCGCGTGGCTTTGGGCCGCAGGCAGCTCTGGGCCTCGGGCGGCTTCGGGCCTCGGGCGGCTTCGGGCCTCGGGTGGTTCCGGGCCTCGGGTGGTTCCGGGGACGGAAGTTACACCGGGTCCGGAAGTAGGGTCCGCTGCGCCCGGAGGATCTGCAGCGCCCCTGCTGCGCGGAACTACCCGTTCGGGTGAGGCAGTTATCCACAACAGCCGGGGCGCCCACACCCGCCAGCGAGGATTCGTCCCGTCCCTCAAAGTGGACGGCAACGTGTCCTTCCCTCCCCGGTGGTGAACCGTGCCGCATCCCCACTCGCCCCCTGCCCCTCGGCCCCCCGCGGCCCAGCCCTCCCGCTACCTGTGGCCGCCCTCCGAAGGGCACCGCACCGTAGAGGAACCCACCGCCCCGCCGGTCCGCAGCGAGGTCCCGCCGACGAGCGCGGTACCCCCCTTTCCTCCGGTGCGGGTCCGCAGCGGACTCCCGCCGTTGCGCAGGATCACCCGTCACGGGCGGCGGGCCGCAGCGGTGTGCCTGGTGGCCACGGCGATCGCGCTGCTGTCCCTCGAACCGCCTCTGCCCCCGGCCGGAGCGGACGGGAAGGCCGGCCGTGCCGCCCCGCGGGAAGACGAGCCGGCCCCGGAGCGGCGCGCCGTGGCGGACCGGGTGCGTGCACCGGTACGCATCGCCGATCCGGCGGTCGCACGACTCCTGAAGCGCGGCGACCGCATCGACGTCATCGCGACGGACGGCACTCCGTCGGGCCGGTCGGGCCGGGTCGTGGCGGCCGGGGTGCGCGTGGTCGAACTTCCCCCGACCACCGACGGCGCGGCGGAGGGCGGGGCCTTGGTGGTCCTCGCGACGACCCGCAGCGCCGCGGCCCGACTCGCGGGCACCAGCGGGTCCCGACTGGCGGTGGTCCTGCGATGAACACCGACCGGTGGCCCCGTAATGCCCTCGGAGCGATCGCCACCATCCGTTCACTCGCACGTCACTCCATCGCGTCAACGGATTGGACAGGGTGGCGGAGCCCTGACGTAGGTTGCGGAGTTGTTTGTTCCGCAAGCTGTACGTGCGAAGAGGGGCCTCCTAGTGAGCGAGAAGAAGAAGCCGAACATCTGGGAAGGCTTCAAGGCGTTCCTCATGCGGGGGAACGTCATCGACCTGGCGGTGGCCGTGGTCATCGGCGCCGCGTTCACGAACGTCGTGAACTCCGTGGTGAAGGGTGTGATCAACCCGCTCGTCGGCGCGTTCGGCACCAAGAACCTGGACGCGTACAGCTCCTGCTTGAAGGGGCCCTGCAGCTACGACGCCAAGACCGGAACGGCCACGAGCGGCATCCCGATCATGTGGGGGTCCGTTCTCAGCGCGACGCTCACCTTCGTGATCACCGCGGCGGTCGTGTACTTCCTGATGGTGCTGCCGATGTCGAAGTACCTGGCGCGTCAGGCGGACCGCAGGGCCGCCAAGGAAGGCGCACAGGAAGTCATCGAGGTGTCCGAGCTGGAGGTGCTCAAGGAGATCCGCGACGCCCTGGTGGCACAGCGCGGTCCGAACACGGGCTCGGGCTCGGGAACAGGCACGGGCACCGGTCCGGGAACAGGCACGGGTCCGGCCACGGGTCCGGCCACGGGTCCGGGGACCGGCCGGCAGCAGTAACGGCTCAGCGGGCACGAGCCCCGCGCGAACTGGCGGACGTCCTCGTCAGCCGGTGCGCGCGGGGCTCGCGTTCGCTCAGCCGACGCCGACGCCGGCTCCTGGACGCCGTGCACCGTCTCCTGGCGTCGCCGAGGAGGCGATCCCCCGGCCCAGGCAGCACCGGACACGGTGTCGGCCGCCTGGCGCCCCGGGTGTGGCACTGGGTTCAGAGGTGGTGGGGCGGCTTCTCGTCGAGGAACCGCGCCAGGTCGGAGGCGGCGGCGTCGCCGCTGGACGCCGGGGCGTCACCCCAGCCCCGGTCCGAGTCGTCCGGCGCCGGCTGCGACAGCGGGTCGTCGAAGATCAGCGCAGGTCGGGGGTCTCGGGGCTCGGACGCGGGACGGGTGCTCATGCCTCCAGCGTACGCAGGGTGCGGCCCCGACCCGCGCCGCACGGACCGGCCCGCCCCCCGACCGCGGGAGGGTGGTGCGCGCCCGCGGACCGAGGGCAGGCCCCCACAGGACCCCGCGGAGGCATCCCTCGCGGTGCGCGTCAAGCGGTATCCGGGCCGACACGAGGCGTCCGCGACCCCGGGTCGCCACCCCCGTCTGCTGTGCTGCTGGCATGACCTCCTCCAGCTCCCCATCGGCGGCCGGGCCCGGAGCGCCCCTGCGCCCCTTGGTCGCCCGCGGGCGGGACGAAGCGCACCGTGTGGCGTCTCCCCTGGAACTCTTCTTCGACCTGTGCTTCGTGGTGGCCGTCGCGCAGGCGGGCGGCTCGCTGGTGCACTCCGTGGCCGAGAGCCACTCCGGGGAGGGCGTGCTGAACTACGCGATGGTCTTCTTCGCGATCTTCTGGGCGTGGGTCAACTTCAGCTGGTTCGCGTCGGCCTACGACAACGACGACGCGTTGTTCCGAGTGGTCACGCTGGTGCAGATGGCAGGTGTCCTGGTGCTGGCTGCCGGGGTGTCGGAGGCGTTCGCGCATCACTTCTTCGTGCTCTGGCTCGGCTATCTGATCATGCGCCTCGCGATGGTGACCCAGTGGCTGAGGGCAGCGCGCGGATGCACCGGGGACGAACGCAGCACGGCCATGCGGTACGCGATCGGCATCGCGCTGTGCCAGGTGGGGTGGCTGTTCTTGCTGCTCCTCCCGGAGGACGCCCGCCCGTGGACGTTCCTGGTGATGGCGATCGCGGAGCTGTCCGTGCCGGCAGTGGCGGAGCGGAAGCACTCGACGGCATGGCACCCCCACCACATCGCGGAACGGTACGGACTGTTCACGATCATCGTGCTGGGCGAGTCGATCGCGGCGGCCACCGTCGCCGTGAAGTCGGCCGTCGACGAGCACGACGAGTTGGGCCGATTGATCCCCGTCTCGATCGGCAGTCTGCTGATCGTGTTCGCCGCGTGGTGGATCTACTTTGCGGTGCCGAACCGCAGCCGCACGATCAGCAACCGCCAGGCGTTCCTGTGGGGGTACGGCCACTACCTGGTGCTGGGCTCGGCAGCGGCGATCGGCGCGGGCACCGAGATCTTCGTGGAACACACCGTGGGACAGGCGCACGTCTCCCAGCTGGCGGCGAGCGCCTCGGTGACGATCCCCACGGCGGTGTACCTGCTGACCGTGTGGTGGCTGCTCGCCCGGCATTCCCAGCACGGCATCGCGGGGCAGTCGGTACTGCCGGCGACAACACTGGCGGTCCTCGCCTGCACGTTCGCCGGCCAGTGGTCCGTGCTGGCAGCCGGGTTGGTGCTGACGGTCACGATCACGGTCGGCGTGGCCCTGTCGTCCCGGCTGGCCCGTCAGACGTCAGGACGAGCAGTGGGCTGACCCCCACGGTGCGGCCCACGCCACGGAAACGACCTCGTACGGCCCCCGGAACACCCGGCGCGGCGAGCAATGCAGCCCGCGGGAGTCGGGGCCCTACGGGAGCCGGCGGGCAGACGGCGCGGCGCACAGGTTCCGGGAACGGCCCGCGCCCGGGAGGTTCCCGCAGCCACGCGCCCGCCCGCCCACGCAACCGCGCACAGGTCCCGCACAGCGCGCCGCGGGACCACGCCCCGGGACCCGCAGCCGGCGAACGGACGGAGAAGGCGGCACCCGAAGCACCGACGGACCCCACTGCGTGTTGCGGCGAGTCGTCGATGGTCTTGCTGCTGGTCCAACTGTGGACGGCGCTGTTCAAGGCAGCCGGCCCGTACTTGCTCCGCGGTCTGCGCGGTCTGCGCGGACACCGCCCCACGACCCGGTGGTCACCTCGACGTACGTGGCTACGACACGTGGTACGCAGGGGCCATGACGGAGCAGACTGCGGACAACGCCCAGGAGCCGACTGACCTGCCCGCCCTGGTGGACGCGCTCACCGATGTGGCCGGACTGCGGGTCGGCCACGCGACCTTGGTCGGGGGCGGCTACCTGACGGGGACCACGGTCGTACTCGCGCCGGAAGGCGGGGTCACGGCCGCCGTCGACGTGCGCGGAGGCGGACCCGGCACCAAGGAGACTGATGCGCTCGACCCTCGCAATGTCGTGCAGCGCATCGATGCGGTGGTGCTGACCGGCGGCAGCGCGTACGGACTGGACGCGGCGACCGGCGTGATGGGCTGGCTGGAGGACCAGGGCCGAGGCGTCAGAGTCGGCTCGGACCCATCACACGTCGTACCGGTCGTTCCCGCGGCGTGCGTCTTCGACCTGGGGCGCGGTGGTGACTTCCGGGCGCGGCCGGATGCGTCGACCGGTAGGGCGGCAGTGGAAGCAGCAGCAGCCAGCGCTCTCCGTGCGCCGTTTCCCGTGGGTGGGGTGGGTGCCGGCACCGGAAGTGTCGTGGGTCGTCTCAAGGGCGGAGTGGGTACGGCCAGCACGCGCTTGGCCTCGGGGGTGGTCGTGGCCGCGCTGGTGGTGGCGAACGCAGCCGGGTCCGCATGGGACGCACGGACGGGTGTGCTGTACGGGGAGTACTTCGAGGGCAAGGTGACCTATCCCGATCGGGTGCTACTCGATCGGGCCGAACGGCTGCTCGAAGACGCCGCCCGGAGGAATGCGGAGTCCGCGGGACACGCGGCCTCGGCGCGGCTGGCCGCGCCTCCCCTGAACACCACGCTGGCCGTCGTGGCGACAGACGCCGACCTGACGAGGGCCCAGGCCCAGAAGCTCGCCGGTACGGCACATGACGGGATCGCTCGGGCCGTCCGTCCGGTCCACCTATTGAACGACGGTGACACCGTGTTCGCTCTCGCGTCGGGTGAGCGAACACTCTCGCCGTACGACCCCTTGTCGCTGAACGACGTGCTCGCCGCCGGGGCTGACATGGTGACGCGCGCGATCGTTCGCGCCGTGCGGGCAGCCGAGTCGACGACCGGAACGGGAGGCGTCTTTCCCTCCTACACGGAGTTGACGGAGTTGCACGACGGCTGATCTCAGCGGTCACATGCCCGGCCGCCACGCGTGACCTTCACCCTCGGGTGCTCACGGGGTCCACGGCGGACGTGAAGGCACAGACGATGAAGGTGGAACGGAACGGGAAGGTCATGCAGACGTTCCCGTTCTCGGTCGGCAGCAGCCCGGAGACCCCGGCGCACAACAGGAAGATGGCGGTCTCCGCGATGCTGCAGCAGTCGAGGTTGAACGGTGCCACCATCGGCCTCGCGGGGGGGGTACGACATCCCGGACGTACCGCATGCCATGCGTCTTTCGCAGGCAGGAACGTTCATTCACGGCAACTACTGGTACCCGCGCAGGAACCCGCCGTTCAGGAGGACGGGGACCAGCCACGGATGTGCGGGTCTGCGAGATGCGCAGGGGGCGAGCAGCGACACGCCGAGGAGGCGCTTCTACGACGGTTCCACAGTGGGGGACGTCGTAGTGGTGAAGGACTCTCGCGATACGACGATCGCACCTCACAACGGCCTCAACGGGTGGAACATGCCCTGGAATGCTTGGCTGGCCGGCAGCGCCGTATAACCTGGGTTCGACCTTCGGCCTTCGCTCCTCCCGTTGAGTCACCCCGGGATCGACCTGCCGTCGGACAGGGGCGGCTTCAAGTCATCCGCAGCCGCCGTCAACCTCCCGCTGGCCTCGTCGTACCTCGGGGCGTCTCGTCGGTCGCCGCTCCCGTCGGCCAGTTGTCGCCGGAAGCGGATGTCTCGTACCCGCCGCTGCATCAGACGTGTTGGTGCATACGGGTATTGGCGATCGCACCTCGTGGGAATGAGTGATCCTTGGATACGGGATTGTCATGTGAAGGTCGGGGTGTTGCGCGTCGCGCGGGAACTTCCTGCGCGGCTCGGACGTTTTCCCGGTTCCTGGACATGACGTCCCATGGAGGGGCTACGGTATGCACCCACGAAGTGACTAGCAGCTAACACGGGGAGGTGCCTTGAGCGGTCCGCATGCGTCGGCGCACGAGCCACCCGAGTCGTCCGAGTCTCCTGAGGAGCACCTCGCTCGACTCCTCGGGCGTGCCCTCAACTCCTTCGAGCTGCCGGACGAGACCATAAGCCGCCTCGACTGCGCGCTCGCGCATGACAGTTCGCTGCACTCCGCGCACCACAGCAGGGGGCTGCACCGCGAGACGTACCGTCACACGTGGCTGCTCGCTGACGGCAGTGCGCTCACCTTGTGGGAGCTGGTGCACAACACGGGCCCCGGTGGGCGCGGGCAGTTGCTGCACGAGCTGTACACGGAAGAAGAAGACGTGCGGACCGCCACGACCCGGTTGCCCCTCCCGGCGGAGACCCCGGACTTCGAGTTGCCCGTAGTGATCCATTTGGCGCCCGCACCCCGGCCCCGTCACGACTACGCGCCGGATGACTCCGCGGACCACGCACGCCGTTTACTGCGTCGAGCCGAGAACACGGACGGACCGGACGCGGACATGGCCCTGCTCCTACAGAACGCCTGCGCGCATCAGATCACGCAGGCGTTCGGGCGGCCGTTGCCCAGCGTCGAGGGGGTGACTGCGTTCTCGTTCTCGTTGTACGAGCACGCGTTCCTCCTGAGCGACGGGTGCGAGGTCAGCCTCTGGGAGGTCGAGCACACGGCGACGCCCGACGGCCGTCACATGTGCGAGGTCTACGAGAGCGAGGACGCTGCCCGTGAGGCCGTGGAGCGGCGCGCTTCACGGGCTCCCGGAGCCTAGAGCCGCGAAGCCTCCTCGCCCTCCCGTCCAGCAGTGCGACTCAGCAGTCGGGTGGGCGGTTCCGTCTGCCCGTTCCCCGCGCTGCCCCGCTACCACAGCACCCCCGCGCCTCGACCTCTTCGGCGTTCTCGTCATTCTGGTCGTTTCCGCGAACCGGAACTCGCCGGTGCAGGACGGTCCACGGTAAGCCCGCTGTGGTGCGCCCGCGGACCTGGCGGGGTTCAGGACTGGTGCGGAGGATCGTCGTGGCCCCACTGCCGAACCAGTGCGTCGAACGTGGCGCGCTCCGTCGGTGTGAGGGTGACGGAGTCGGTGATCGGCGTGTGCTGGCGCGGCAGGGCGCGCAGCGTTGCCCGACCAGCCCTGACGGTGCGGTGGTGGTGGGTGCGGGGGCGGCGTGCGCGGTGCACGAACGGGCTGGTCACGTTCGGCTGGGCGGGTGCCGCGGGCACGTCGAGCGCATCGCCAGGGACGTCGGGTCGCGACTGGAACGGACCCGCATCGGGAGTGCCGGGCCGTGGAGCGGACGGGCCCGGGCGGGGTTCCCTGCGCAGGAGCCGTATCAGAATCACCGTCCACAGGACGGCGGCCAGCGCGAGGGCGGCGGCGCCCAGTTGCTGGAGGGTCGACATGTGCTCAGGCATGTCGACAGTAGACCTCAGGCGATGGGGTCTACAACAGGGGTCTAAGGGGATTAAGCGGCGCATGGCGCCCCATGTCCGGTTCATGTGATGGCCTGTGACGGTGTGCCACCTCGGAGGCCGGGCCATCGCCGAGCGAGCGGACCGGTGGGGTTGACGGGCGGGGCGCGAGTGGACGAATCGCTTGGCGAACGCACTCGGGAGCCGGGGAGGAGCGCCCCAGCATGCCGGCAATCCGGAAGTCATTGGAGTAGCAGTCACCGTCCCGTCGGAGTTATCCACAGGCCCCAGCAGGATGTGGTGGACCCGGCTACCGTTTACGGCAGAAGGTCACGGCCCCGCCACACGGGTTCTCCGTAGAGCCTTCGCGCAGCACTTCACGGGGGAGAGCAGCATGAGGAACAGGATCAGCGTTCCCGTTACCGACCGAATGTTCGGATGGTCACTCGCCGTTCGCTCAGGGCTGCGTGCTCTGCGGGGGCTGGTCATCGGGCGCAGGCAGAGCGCAGCACGAGGTGGTGCCACACCTGGTGAACGCGACGGGGCCGCCCGGTGGACACGGAGTCCGCGTCCACCGGGCGGCCCTCTCGGACGGAACCCTCGCCCAGGCCCGCCCGAGCGATCAGTGCGTGAGGACCTTGCGGCTCTGCGCGTCCTCCTGGACGGTCCCGGCCGAGCCGCCCGGTGCCGTTGCCGGTGCCCCGGCGGCCGGGTCGACGGGCACTTCGTCCGCTGCGGACCCCGACTCAAGCCCGGTGCCGGGCTTGCGCGGCAGCAGGAACATCAACCCGAAGATCACCAGCAGGACGACAACGACGTAGCCGAGCGCGTTCTCGAAGCCGTTCGCGAACTCCTCGCCCAGCGCCGTCCGCGGCACGCGCTCGTTGACGACGCCGAAGAACACGACGGAGACGAGGCCCAGGCCGAGGGCGTTGCCCATCTGCTGAACGGTGTTGATCAGCCCCGACGCCGATCCGGCGTGCTCACGCGGCACTTCGGACAGGATCGCATCCGTCAGCGGCGCGACGATCAGCCCCATGCCGATGCCCATGAAGACGAGCGGCAGCACCATCTGCCAGGCGGTGATGTCCGCGCCGAAGTGGTCGGCCTCCCAGATGTAGAGCAGCACGCCCGCCGCCATGGTCAGGGCACCGGCCTGAAGCACCTTCCGTCCGAAGCGCGGGACGAGCATCTGGACCGAGACGCCCGCGGCGACGGAGACCGCGATGGAGAACGGGACTCCGGTGAGTCCGGCGCGCAGGGGGCTCCACCCGAGGCCGATCTGCATGTAGAGGGTCCAGACCAGGAAGAAGATGCCGAGGCCGATCCCGAAGACGGTCTGCACGGCGATTCCCGCGGCGAAGCTCTTCACCCGGAACAGCGACAGTTCGATCAGCGGCGAGCCGTCCTGGCGCGCCTTGCGCCGCTCGTACGCGACAAGTGCCACGAAGACGGCGAACGCCCCCACCATCGACGCGTACCCCCACATCGGCCAGCCGAGTTCCCTTCCGTGCGTCAGCGGGTAGAGCAGCATCAGCAGGCCGCCGGTGACCAGGGCGACGCCGACGAGGTCGAGCTTGAGGGCCTGGGGGGCCTTCGACTCGGTGATGAACTTGCGTCCGAGGACCAGCCCGAGGACGCCCACGGGCAGGTTGATCAGGAAGATCGGCCGCCACTCCAGGCCGAAGAGGTTCCACTGGGTGAGCAGTGCGCCCAGCAACGGACCGGAGACCGCGCCGAGTCCGACCACCGCACCGAACAGCCCGAAGACCTTTCCGCGCTCGTGGGCGGGGAACGTCGCATGGACGATCGACAGCACCTGCGGCACCATCAGCGCGGCCGTCGCACCCTGGAGGATGCGGGAGGCGACCAGCATGTCCGGGTTGACGGCGAGCCCGCAGAGCGCGGACGCGACGGTGAAGCCCGCTATGCCGATGAGGAAGACCCGTTTGCGGCCGTGGATGTCGCCGAGGCGACCGCCCGTGATGAGTCCGGCCGCGAAGGCGAGCGCGTATCCCGCGGTGATCCACTGGATGTGGCTGAAGCTGGCGCCCTCGTCCCGCTGGATCGCGGGGATGGCGATGTTGACGATCGTCACGTCAACGAGGTCCATGAACGCCGCGGTCATGACGATCGCCAGGGCGAACCAGCGCCGCCGGTCCGGCGTGCCGCTGCCGGATGCGGGATCAGCGCTCCCCGATCCCTCGCGGGTGCCCGTGGCGCCCGCACCGGGCGGGGCGGACCCAACGGTGTCGGTGGCGGGGCTGGTCCCTCCTCCGAGCGGGTGCGCGCCGGCAAGGGGTCCACTCTCGGTAACGGGCGCCGGCGCGGGCACCGTTGACGAAGGAGATGTCGGTGAGGTCATGCCGCCCAAGCTAGAGGTGCATTAGGTCAGCTCGTGGCCTCTTTCGGCGGCATTCTGTGGGGCATGACGACAACAGACACTTCGGCGCGGCTCCTCCAACTCCTGTCGTTGCTCCAGACACCTCGTGAGTGGCCCGGCGGGGAGCTGTCCCAGCGGCTTGGGGTCTCCCGCCGCACGGTGCGTCGGGACATCGATCGGCTGCGCGAACTGGGCTATCCCGTGCAGGCGGCACGCGGAGCGGACGGCGGGTACCGGTTGGTGGCGGGGAAGGCGCTGCCGCCGCTGGTCCTGGACGACGAGGAGGCGGTGGCCATCGCGGTGGGTCTGCGGGCCGGCGCGGGCCACGCGGTGGAGGGGATCGAGGAAGCGTCGGTGAGGGCGCTGGCGAAGCTGGAGCAGGTGCTGCCGGGTCGGCTACGGCACCGGGTGAGTGTGCTCCAGTCGGCGACGGTTCCCCTGACCAGCGGGGACGGCGCCACCATCGCCACGGAGACGTTGACGGTGATGGCATCGGCGATCGCGGGCCATGAGCGTCTGAGGTTCGCCTACCGCTCGGTGGACGGCACCGAGTCCCGTCGCCTCACGGAACCGCACCGCCTGGTGTCCACGGGACGCCGCTGGTACCTGGTGGCGTTCGATGTGGAGCGGAGCGACTGGCGGACCTTCCGGGTGGACCGGGTGGCCGGTGAACCCTTGGCGACGGGTGCCCGTTTCACCCCGAGGGAACTGCCCCAGGGCAGTGCGGCCGAGTTCCTGCGGGACCGGATCAGGGGGCAGTGGAAGACCTATGCGTTCTCCGTGAGGTTCGCTGCGCCGGTGGAGGAGGTGATGGGTCGGCTGCCGAGTCTGTTCGGCACCCCGGAGCCAGCGGACGACGGGACGTGCGTGCTGCACGGAACCACGGGGGACGCACCGGAGTGGCTGGCGTGCCGGCTGGCGTGGGTGGGGTGCGCGTTCGAGGTCGACGGCCCGCCGGAGCTGGTGACGATGGTGCGGGAGCTGGGCGAGAGGTTGACGCGGGCCGGGCGGGCCGGGCTGCCCGAGTAGGACGGCGGCTGGGCCGAGAGGGTGGGCCGGTCAGTGAGCGGAGGCGGTGCCGGGCAGGTCCAAGGCACGGGCCGGGGCAAGGGGGAGCCCCGGCGCCGGGGGGGGTGGGCGCCGGGGCTCGTCTAGGGGGTGGCGGGAGCGTCATGGACGCGTCCCGGCCGTGGGAGGCGGACGGTCACCTGCCCAGTGGTCGCGAACGTACCTCATGTCCGTGGCTTTCGTGAGCGGCAGACGCGCGATTCATGCCCAAATCGCTGGTCGCTCCGGTTCCCGTACCCCGAAAGGCGGCTCGCATGTCCTCACGGTGCGGGCAGGTCCGTCCGGGAAGGTGGTGCGGCAACCTCTTCCAGTGTGCCACCGGGCCGGGCTCCGTGCTCCCAGCCGGAGGGACCGGATCACCGTCGACACGGGCGGGGCCATCGCCCCTCCGGGCGCGCCCGCTCCCTGTCGACCGACGCTGCCGCGTGACCCGGGGGCCTGCACGGGCGGTGCCCTCGGGAAGCCCGGTCCGGCCCGGTCAGGCAGCGGCGTCGAAGCCCGTGTCCCGGGCGAGCCGCTTCAGTTCGAGGAGGGCGTGCTTCTCGATCTGGCGGATGCGCTCACGAGTGAGGCCGTGTTCCTTGCCGACCTCGGTGAGGGTGCGCTCCCGGCCGTCGTCGATGCCGTACCGCATCTTGATGATGGAGGCGGTGCGCTGGTCGAGGCGGCCGATGAGGTCGTCGAGTTCTTCGCTGCGCAGCAGGGTGAGCACCGACTGTTCCGGGGAGACGGCGGACGTGTCCTCCAGGAGGTCACCGAACTGGGTATCGCCCTCGTCGTCGACGGCCATGTTCAGCGAGACCGGGTCGCGGGCCCAGTCGAGGACGTCCACGACGCGTGCGGGGGTGGAGTCCAGTTCCTCGGCGATCTCCTGCGGCTCGGGGTCCCGGCCCTTCTCGCGGTTGAACTCGCGCTGGACCCGACGGATGCGGCCCAGCTCCTCCACGAGGTGGACGGGCAGCCGGATCGTGCGGGACTGGTCGGCTATCGAGCGGGTGATGGCCTGGCGAATCCACCAGGTCGCGTACGTGGAGAACTTGAAGCCCTTGCGGTAGTCGAACTTCTCCACCGCGCGGACCAGGCCCGCGTTGCCCTCCTGGATCAGGTCGAGGAGGGGCAGACCACTGCGCGGGTACCGGCGGGCAACGGCGACGACCAGACGGAGGTTGGACCGGATGAAGACGTCCTTGGCCCGCTCACCGGCGGCGACCAGAGCTTCCAGCTCCTCCGGGGAGGGGCCGTCCTCCTTCTTCGTGGTGTCGCTGTCGATCTCGCCGTCGATGATCTGCTGGGCGTACACCCCGGCTTCGATCGTCTGCGACAGCTCCACTTCCTTGGCCGCGTCCAGCAGGGGCGTGCGTGCGATCTCGTCGAGGTACATGCCGACCAGGTCGCGATCGGCGATCTCGCCGCCTCCCGCGCGAACACTGCTTGCCGCGTCGGTCCCGCGGGTGGCGGACTGACGACGGGCGACGGCACGGGTTGCCATGCGTGCTCCCTTGCTAGCGAGTGGTTCAGAGGTCCTTACGTGTGCATCTGCTCACCCTGGCGGGTGCCCAGCTTCCGAAGGAAACAACGACTGGAATCCGGACAGAATTCCCATGGCGCTCGTCGATTTCTCTGATCATGCAGTATCCTGCGGCGCCACAAGGGCATGACAGAGCCCGCTTCCCACGGATACGCAGGTCAGGACGGTGACGGGGCGGGCTCACTGTGCCGTCAGGGAATCCTGGGGCGCCTGGTGAGACCTGCCTCACGTTCGTCGGGTCGACCGCGTCCCGGGAGGTGCGGTCCGCTTCCCGACCTCCCGTCCGTCAAGACGAACCGGGTCACGAATTAGTTGCCTCGTCGCCGTTCGACCCACCGATCGGTCGATCGCCACCCCATCAGCGCGCCGCCCCCTCAACGCCACCCGTCGCGCCACCCGTCCCGCCGCACGGCCGGCGCACCCCTCAGCCGCTCTCGACCATGCCACCGCCGCGCCCGGTCACCGCCGCCTCAACGCTCAGACGTCCCGTTTCCCGTCCCCTCGGTGTGCGCAGCCGGGGGCAGTCTTCCACCGCCGGCCCACCCGGCCACTCGTCCGCGCGCACGGACGCGCCGTTGGCCCGTTCGCCCCTCGTGCCCCGGACCTACGACTCCAGCCCGTTACGGTCGACGACCGTCTGTTCTACGGTGCCGGGCATGACCCCACTCCCCCACGGACCCGGCACCCCGGAGAGCACCACGGTCAACGGCACCACCGCGCCCCTCGGCGGCGAACCGCTCGTCGCATCCTCGCCGGACCGCAGCGGCACGCTCGACGAGGCGCTGGAACGGCTGCACGCCTCGGGGCCGGAGCGGTTGGGCTGGCTGAGCAACCACGCGCCCATGGCAGTCGAGGCACTGGTCAGAGGCGGTCAGGCGGAGGTCGTGCACCGATGGTTGGACGCGTACCGCGACAGGTTGGAGGACATGCCCGCCCCGTACGCGCGGGTGACGGGTGACAACTGGTCACAGGCCCTGGGCGACCCCCGCCGGATCACCGACTGGACGGACTTCTTCGTACGGGAGTGCACGGAGCGACCCTGGCGGGCGGTACTCGCCGAGTGGTGGCCGCGGCTGCTTCCCGGCATCGCAGGTGGCGCGACGCACCCCGCGATCCGGGTGGGACACGCCGTCCGCACCCTGCTCGCCGACGAGACCGGCGCACCGCCCACCCCCTCGGCTACCGGACCGCGCGGCACGACGGAACCGCTGAGGGGTCCACGGCTCGCGGAGTTGGCCCACGGGCTCGGCTACTGGGCCGCCCGGCACCAGCCGCTGCCCGCCCTCGCGACGGGCCGAACCGTCGGAACGGCATCGGCCGCACTGGATGCCGTACCGCGGGTCGCCCGACAGGACGGCGGCATCGAGGACCGGCTGGCCCAGCTGACCGCGTTCCCCTCGTGGTCGGCCACCGCCACCACCGACCCGTACGAGGCCCGCGCCGCGCTGACCGAGCTCGTCGCCGCCGCCGTGCACCGGTACGCCACCCACGGACACGGGGCGCCGGTGATGCTGGTGCACGCGGCGACCGCGCCGAACGCCGTGCTGCGGCCCTGCCCGCGCTCCCCCGGGCGTGGTGGCCCGTGTCGCTCGCCACGGCGTGGGCGGCGAGCGCGGCGGTGACCGCCGCCTACAGCCCCGGGTCCGCGGACCCGCACCCCTCAAGGCCGGCATCTGGGGGCGCGGCGACGGCGGCGGAGTTGTTCGCGCGGGCCGCGGCGCACGGCGACGACCACACCATCAAGTTCGTCGACACCGCGGTCGACGTGGGCGATCCGCTCGCCCTGGCCGCGGCGCGACGGGCGATCGACCTCAATGAGCCGGTCTTCTAGCAGGCCCGCGGCCGAGCCGTCTCAACCGAACTGCACCGATCGTTTGGCGAGTCCCATCCAGAAGCCGTCGATCACGCTCCGCTGCGTGTCCAGGTCCCCGGCCGCGTCGGCGGCACCCATCGTGACGAAGAGGGGGGCGAAGTGTTCCGTACGGGGGTGGGCCAGAGCGCCGGCGGGCGACTTGACGGTGAAGTCGAGCAATCCGTCGACGTCACCGGAGTCGAGGGCGCGGTGCCCCCAGTCGTCGAACTCCACGGACCAGCCCGGCACTCCGCCCGCGTGCCGCAGCGCCGCCAGGTTGTGGGTGAAGAAGCCGCTCCCGACGATGAGCACCCCTTCGTCGCGCAGTGGTGCGAGCTTGCGCCCGACGTCCATCAGCTTGCGCGGGTCGAGGGTCGGCAGGGAGATCTGGAGCACCGGGACGTCGGCGTCCGGGTACATCTCGACCAGCGGCACGTAGGCACCGTGGTCGAGACCCCGGTCCGGGATGTCCTGGACCGGCGCTCCAGGGGCGCGCAGCAGTCGGCGTACCGATTCTGCGAGCTCCGGTGCGCCGGGCGCGTCGTAGCGCACGGCGTAGTAGTGCTCGGGGAAGCCCCAGAAGTCGTGGACGAGGGGGGTGCGCTCGACCGCCCCGAGGGCGAGCGGGGCCTCTTCCCAGTGTGCGGAGACCATCAGGATCGCCCGGGGGCGCGGCAGGTCGGCGGACCAGGCGGCGAGCTGTCCGGGCCAGACGGAGTCGTCGGCGAGCGGGGGCGCGCCGTGGCTGAGGTAGAGCGCGGGCATGCGGTGCGTGCTGCGGGGCTCCGGGTGGGCCGGGTGGGCTGTGACGGGGGTCATGGTAACGGCTCCGGGGTGGGCGGGTGGTGAGACGCGTGGGTCCTTAGCGGCTCGACGCCAGGCCAGCGGGATGCTTGGAGTTCCAGGATGCTTGAAGTCTCAAGTTCTTACCTCCGGCCGAGGCTACGCCCATTTTGTTTAACGTTCAAGAAGGAGCTCGTACAGTGGGAAACATGACGACGGCACCCTCACCGCCACCCACTCCGTCCACGCGGTCCGCGCCCATCGCGGCGGTACCCGACCAAGCCCCTACCGCCTCCGCCGCCCCGCCCCGACGACCCGCCCGGCGCGTGCAGCCGGCGGAGCCCATACCGACCGCGCACCCGGCGCACCCCGGGCCCACGTCACGCCCCGGGCGCACCTCGGAGGACGCCGAGCCCGCGCAGCCCGCCGCGCCCCGTTGGCTGAGCAGCGAGGAGCAGCGGGTGTGGCAGGCATACCTGAGCGCGACGACCCTGCTGGACGATCACCTCGACCGGCAGCTCCAGCGTGACGCGGGCATGCCCCACCTGTACTACGGCTTCCTGGTCCAGCTCTCCGAGGCGCCGCGGCGGCGGCTGCGCATGACGGAGATGGCGCGGGCCGCGAAGATCACCCGGTCTCGGCTGTCCCATGCGGTCGCCCGGCTGGAGAAGAGCGGCTGGGTCACCCGGGAGGACTGTCCGTCGGACCGGCGGGGCCAGTTCGCGGTCCTGACCGACCAGGGGTACGAAGTGTTGCGGCGCACCGCGCCGGGCCATGTCGAAGCCGTGCGTCAGGCCCTGTTCGACCGGCTCACGCCCGGTCAGCAACAGTCACTCGGCGAGATCATGGAGATCGTCGCCGAGGGACTCCAGCCGAAGGACGCCGGGGCGGACCTGCCCTGGCTGCGCTGACCCGCGCGCCACGACCACCCGCGCGCAACGGCCCGTACGTTCCCGCACCCGGCCCTGCGCCCGTCCGCACGCCCCGTAGACCTGCCCGTCCCGTACACCTGCGCGCCCCGTACACCTGCGCGCCCCGGGCCTGCACGTGCCGGGCCCGAACGCACGAGGCCCGAACGCACGAGGCCCGAACGCACGAGGCATGCACGCGCGAGGGCCCGGGTGTGGGGACCAAGAGAACCCCAGAAGATGGTTCCGTCCCCGCACCCGGGCCCTTCGTGCCGCACTCAGTGGGCGATGACCGGCACCTTCAGCTCGTCCCCCGCGTCGCCCTTCGCGGAGTCCGCGTCCGGGCCGTCCGCGTCGGGCAGCCCCGCGTTGATCATCGTCAGGGCGATGACCGCGGAGAGGACGAGGATGCCCACGGCGAACCAGATCGCGCTGGTGTAGCCCTCGACCATGGCCCGCAGTTCCACGAGCTTCTGTGCCGACGGGGAGTTCGCCGAGGCCATGTGGTCCTTGACGTAGGCGGTCGTCGCGGACGCGGCGACCGTGTTGAGCAGCGCCGTGCCGACCGCGCCGCCGACCTGCTGCGAGGTGTTGACCATCGCGGAGGCGACGCCGGCGTCCCGGGGCTCGATGCCGTACGTCGACAGCGACATGGCCGGCATGAACGCGGTGCCCATGCCGAGGCCGAGCAGCAGCATCGCGGGCAGCAGCAGGGCCGCGTACGAGGAGTCGATCTCCAACTGGGTGAGCAGCAGCATGCCGACCGCCGCGACCAGGAAGCCGGGGCCCATCAGGGTCCGGGCCGGCACCCGGGTCATCAGTCGCGCACCGATCTGCGTGGAGCCGGTGATCATGCCGACGATCATCGGCAGGAACGCGAAGCCGGTGCTGACCGGGGAGTAGTCCTTGACGATCTGGAGGTAGTAGGTCAGGAACAGGAACAGGCCGAACATCGAGATCACGGCGAGGCCGAGGGACAGGTACACGCCCGCACGGTTGCGCTCGGTCAGCACGCGCAGCGGCAGCAGCGGCGCCTTCACCTTGGACTCGACGACGACGAAGGCGGCGAGCAGCGCCACGGAGGCCACGAACATCACGATGGTGACCGTGTCCGACCAGCCTTCGGATTCGGCGCGAGTGAAGCCGTAGACCAGCGCGACCAGGCCGAGCGTGGACAGCACCACGCCGGGGATGTCGAGCGGGGCCCGGTTGCGGGCGTCGGCGCGTTCCTGGATGACGAGGTAGGCGCCCACCGCGGCGACCGCGGCGAAGGGGATGTTGACGTAGAAGGTCCAGCGCCAGTCGAGGTACTCGGTGAGGACGCCGCCGAGGATCAGGCCCACGGCTCCACCGCCACCGGCGATGGCACCGTAGATGCCGAACGCCTTGGCGCGCTCGCGGCCGTCGGTGAACATCACGGCCAGCAGCGACAGCGCGGCGGGCGCGAGCAGTGCGCCGAAGACGCCCTGGAGTGCGCGGGAGGCGAGCAGCATCGCCTCGTTCTGCGCGGCGCCGCCCAGGGCGGACGCGAGGGCGAATCCGACGAGTCCGGTGATGAACGTGTTCTTGCGGCCCCACAGGTCGGCGATGCGACCGCCGAAGAGCAGGAGGCCGCCGAACGCGAGTGCGTAGGCGGTGATGACCCACTGGCGGTTGCCGTCGGATATGCCCAGGTCCGTCTGGGCGGACGGCAGGGCGATGTTCACGATGGTCGCGTCGAGCACGACCATGAGCTGGGCCAGGGCGATGAAGACCAGGGCTTTCCAGCGCAGCGGATCGGCGGTCGGGCGGCCCGGATCTGTCTCGGGCTGCGACGGGGCGGTTTTTGACATGGAGGTACCCACCTAGGAACTTCGTGCGGAGAGGGCGAGGAGTCGGCGTGTGGAAGGGTGCGGTCAGCGGGCGGCGGAACGGTCGGGCGGTGGTGCGGGCGGACGTGCGCGGCTGGAGTCAGGTCGTCAGGCGTCGTCCTGGTCGCTCCGGGTCACCCGGGCCGGCCGTGGCGCGGTGCGGGTGAAGCGGTGTGCCGCGGCGCCGGGCTACCGCTCCGTCGATCGCGTCGTGCTGACCGTGCAGGGCTGGGTGCGGAGTTCCTCCAAGGTGATGGGGGTACCGGGAAGTTCGGAGCGGGCCGGGGCCATCAGTCCGTCGAGGAACACCTGGAGCTGGCGCTGGGCGAAGCTCCGGCTGCTGGCGGCGTCCCGGCCGGGCAGCGGGCGGGTGAGCTGGCCGACGGCGAGCAGGAGGTCGGTGACCGCGATGTCGGGGCGGAGTTGACCGCTCTCCTTGGCGCGTTCGAGGAGAGCGCCGACGAGCTTCTCGATGCGGTTGCGGGTTTCGACCAGGGTCGGGTGGTCGACGTCGAAGTCGTCGGCGAGCATGGGGCACAGGGCGCTGGTGCGGACGTCCACCGACTCGTGGACGAACGTGCACAGGGCGGCGAACGGGTCTCGTTCGTCGGCGAGTGCGGCTTCCGCGAGTTGCGAGATGTTCTGGAAGACGTGGCACACGACCCCGTGCACCAGGGCCCGGCGGTCGGGGAAGTGTCGGTACACCGTGGCGTTGCCGACTCCCGCACGGCGGGCGATCTCGTCGATGCGGACCTGGGGGCCGTCCTCGACGAACATCTCCCGGGCTGCGACGACGATCCGCTCGCGGTTGCGCAACGCGTCGGCGCGCGGGCGGGGCGTAGGACGGGGCGCGCTGGTCGTGGTTGCCACGGCGTACTCCTCACACTTTCGGCGGACGGGTGCGGTGCTGGTGCTGTTCTGACGGTGGTGCGGCGTGGTGCTGGTGGTGCGGCGGGCCGGTGGTGACGGGTGCCCTGGGTGACGGTTTCGCGAGCGGGGGCCGTCGGGTCGTCGTCGAACCGGAGCCGGACCGCCGTGGGGTGTCCGTCAGGTACTCGCCCCGACCGAAGCGGGGAAGTACTCCCCGCTTCATCGGAACACTAGCTGAAACGGGGAGTGCGTCCCCACATATTTCCCGACCCCCTGTGACCTGCACCACACCCCCGTGGGGAGTGCTTCCGGGCGGTCGACCGCAATGCCCCCGCGCACCCGCCGTCACACCCTTCCCACGGAGAAACCCACGATCGGTCCCGCTCAGCGCGCGCGGGCGGGCGCCCCGGCACAGGGTGGGCGAAGGGCGCAGCCATATCGGGCGGCTGCCGCGCAGGGGAAGGCCCAGGTATGCAGACGTCCAGCCGTCGGATACGCAGGCCGCGCCGCGCGGCGGTCCTCGCCTCGATGACCGCGCTCACCCTCGCGGTCACCACCTCGGCCAGTACCGGGCGGTTCACCCAGGGCTCGGCGACCGCCGCCGGACCGACCTCCCAGTCCGCGCGGAGCGCGATGATCGGCCCCTGCATGATCAGCGCCACGCTCGACGTCCAGCTGTCCGAAGGCGTGCCCACTCCGCCCGGGTACGCCCGCTCGACGGGGACGGTGCGGGCACTGAACCTGATGGTCGACTTCCCGGACGCACCGGGCGAGGGCACGGCCGCCGAACGACTCGCGGAGTTCTTCCCGCAGACCCAGAAGTGGTTCGCCACCGGTTCGTACGGACGTCTCGACTACCGCGCCGAAGCGCCGCTGAAGGACTGGCTGCGCATGCCGAGGCCCTTCGCCGAGTACACGATAGAGCGCGGCGCCCCCTTCGAGCCCGGCTACCGGCAACTCGTCGACGACATCGTGACGGCGGCGGATCCGGACGTGGACTTCGCCGCGTACGACCTGGTGAACGTGCTCGCCACCCCGAACGCGGGGCCGCCGGCGTTGGAGACGGTGCTGTCGGTGACCTTCGCCGGCAATCACGAGGCCCCCGTCGCGGACGGGGTGCCGATCTCGAACGCGTCCTTCGTGTACAGCCGCCAGGACGACGGTTCGGGTTCGTACGAGGAGACCGGCTACCGGGTGCTGCCGCACGAGAACGGGCACGTCTTCGGCCTGCCCGACCTGTACACCCAGGAGGGCGGCGGGGCCGTCGGGCACTGGGACATCATGAGTGAGGACTGGGGCGCCAACAACGACTTCCTCGGATGGCACAAGTGGAAGCTGGGCTGGCTGGACGACGACCAGGTCCGCTGCGTCACCGGCCGGGGCACCATCGAGTACGCGCTGTCGCCGCTGGCCCGCAAGGGCGGACCGAAGCTGGTGTTCGTCCCGCTCGACGGCACGTCGGGCATCGCCGTGGAGGTGCGCACGAGCGAGGGCAACGACGAGGCGGTGTGCAAGGCGGGCGCCCTGGTCTACCGGGTGGACGCGGAGGTGGACACCGGACGGGGGCCGGTGACCGTGCACGACGCGACGCGGGACAGCGGGGGCTGCACCCGACGCCCCAATGTGCACGCCGAGTTGTCGGACGCGACCTTCGCGTCCGGAGAGACCTTCGAGGACGCGGAATCGGGAGTGCGGGTGGCGGTCGGCGGAGTGGACTCGTCCGGCGACTACACGGTGCGCATCACCCGTTCCTGAGCCCCTTCCCCGCTCCCCCGCGGGGCTGACGCAACCCCGCACGCCGGCGCACGCCTCACCAGCCCCACGCGACCCCTACTGCATCGCACACCCCACCGTCTGAGAACATTTGTGCGTACCCGGGTACGTGATCTTCACACGTGCGACGGAACGGGCGGCGAGCGAACCCGTCGGAGCGCGCCCCCGCGGGCATGGCGTTCGACGGTTCGGGCCGACCGCCTCCCGTCACGTCCGCGCGGCCCGAGTGCGTGACACGTCATGGGCAGCCGCACACACGTGCCGTCCGCTGGATTCCGCCCTCCGCCGCTCACCTGGCCGGGCGCCTTCCTCACCGGGGGAACGATTTGAAACCGCAACGCACCCTGTGGATCGCCACCGCCGTGGCCACCGCGACCGTCGCCGGAGTGCTCACCGTCCAGGGCCTGGGCGACGACTCCACGGCCGGCAAGGGCGACGGTACGGACACCGCGACGGGACCGGTCACGACCGATGTGCACAAGGCCGAACTGAAGCGCTCGGCGGACGGGCGCACGGCCGCCCTGGGACAGCGCGACACCGATCCGTTCAGCATGCTCGGCATCACCTGGACCGACCCCGACGCCCGGCTGAACGGCACGATCGAGGTGCGCACCCGGTCCGCGGCGAGCGGCGAGTGGACCCCCTGGGTCGGCGTCGACACCGAGACGGAAGCCCGCAACGAGGCCGGTGCCCGGGTCGGACTGCGCGGCGCGAGCGAACCCCGCTGGGTGGGCGCGTCCAACGGCGTCGAGGTGCGGATGACCGCGGGCGGCACCACCCGCACCGGGCTGCCCGAAGGGCTGCGCCTCGACATGATCGACCCGGGCGAAGGCCCGGGCGAGGGCAAGTCCACGACCACCCGGGCGGCCGGCAGCGGCTCGACCCCACCTTCGACTTCGGCTCCGGTCGACTTCGAGCCCGCTGCCTTCGCCGTCACCGGGGAGGACCTCGGACAGGTGCCCGGCGCGGACCCGAGCACCCCGGCCCCCGAGGGCTCCTCCACCCCGGCAGCCCCCCAGAACCCCACCCCCACCCCCACCGAGCAGCCGACCCAGCCGCCCGTGACCAGCGGGGCGCCCGTCCCCTCGACGCCCGCCACTCCGTCCGGCGAGCCCACTGCCGGGACCTCGGCACCCGCCACGACCCCGGGCACCACACCCCCCGGCACGCCCTCCGCGCCCAGCAGCTCCGCCCCCGTCACGCAGCCGCCCTCGTCGCCCCCGTCGAGCAGCGGCCCGCCCACTCCCCCGGCCCCGCCGTCCAGCGCGCCGAAGCCCCCGATCACCTCGCGGGTCGCATGGGGCGCCGACGAGGGCCTCAGCGCGGAGGGCCCGGAGTACAACCCGGACGTGAAGGCCGTCTTCGTCCACCACACGGCGCAGACCAGCAACTACGCGTGCACGGACTCTCCGAAGATCATGCGGGGCCTGCACACGTACCACGTGCAGAGCGAGGGTTGGAAGGACCTCGGCTACAACTTCGTGGTCGACCGGTGCGGCACCGTCTTCGAGGGACGCAAGGGCGGTGTGGACCTGCCCGTCCTCGGCGCGCACACCTTCGGCTTCAACCGTGAGTCCGCGGGCATCGCGGTGATCGGCGACTGGGACAAGCAGGCGGCCCCCAGCGCGGCGGTCGCCTCCGTCGCCCGGGTCGCCGCGTGGAAGTTGGGCCAGTACAAGGCCGACCCGACCGGAACGGTCAAGCTCAAGGCCGGGGCGAACGGCGGCAACCACCAGGGCACCAAGTTCGCCTCCGGGCAGTCGTACGCCTTCCCGCGCGTCTCGGGTCACCGCGACGGCTTCAACACGGTGTGCCCCGGCGGTCAGCTGTACGCGCAGCTGCCCACGATCCGCAGCTACGCCGGCGGCGCCGTGAGCGGACTGACCGTCAAGTCGGTCACCGGCGCGGGCCTGTCCGGTTCGACGTACTACGCGAAGGGCGCGGTGACGGTCGGCTGGTCGGCGTCGACCCCGTCGTCCTTCGTGCGACGGTACGAGCTGTTGGTCGACGGCAAGGTGGTCGCCACCACCGCCGCCACCGCGACCTCGGCGAAGGCGACGCTCACGCCCGGCACCCACACGGTGCAGATCCGGGCGACCCACATCTCCGGTCGGACGACCACGTCCGCGGCGGCGACGATCGTGGTCGACACCACGGCCCCCTCCTTCTCCACCAAGCCGGCGCTGACCTTGCGCGGCGGCACCGTGAACACCGCCGGCGTTCCGCTGACCCTGTCCTGGAAGGCCACCGACAAGGCGGCCCTCAAGGAGGTGCGGCTGACCGCCCCGACGGCCAAGACGTACGGGCCGACGACGACGAGCGCCGCGCACACCGCGAAGTCCGGCACGGCGACGAAGTGGTCCATGACCGCACACGACCAGGCCGGCAACACCGCCGCGGCCAGCGTCTCGGGCACTGCGGTGATCCTCCAGGAGTCCTCCGCGAAGAAGACCGGCACCTGGTCCAGCAAGTCGTCCAGTAGCTACCTGGGCGGCAAGTCGCTCGCCTCGTCCACCAAGAACGCCTCCCTGACCTGGACGTTCACCGGTCGCTCGGCGGCCCTGGTGGTCTCCCGCGCGGCCACCTCCGGTCAGCTGGACGTGTACGTGGACGGTCGCCTCGCCAAGACGGTCGACCTCAAGTCGTCCGGCACCAAGTACCGCGATGCCCTGTGGACCCGTTCCTGGTCGTCCAGTGCCAAGCACACGGTGAAGATCGTGGTGAAGGGCACGAAGGGGCGCCCCGCGGTCACCACGGACGGCCTGGTGTACCTGAAGTGAGCTGACCCCGCGTCCGGCCCTGCCGCCCGAGCCACACCCCGGCTCGGGCGGTCCGACCAGGCCCAGCGGCCCCACCGGCCCATCGAGCGCCCGGCGTCCGCACGTTGGCGTCGAGGACCTCCGGAATGGTCTATGCTTGATCTTGAGCCGGTCACCGGAACTCCCGGTAGCTGGACATGCGTTGGTCGTCCAAGGAAAGACGCCCCACTTCCTGTGGGGAAATGCAGGTGCAAGGCCTGCCCAGCGCTCAACCAAGGGCCCTGCTCCGCACCTCGTGCGGAGCAGGGCCCTTCACCGTTCGCAGGTGAGGGGTGGGAGTCTCATTCCGCCCAGGGCAGCGACATCCGGTCGTCGCTGCCCGGCAGCGCGGCCCTGCCCCCGACGGCCATGGCGACCAGCGCCTCCGCGGCGCCACCCACCGCCGTCAACTGCCGTACCGCGCCCGCGGGAAGAACGAGCGCCTGACCGACCCCGGCCTGTTCCACGTCGCCCTCCACCTCGACCTCGAACCTCCCCGCCAGCGGCATCCACACCTGCTCACGATCGATGACGTGCACCGGGGTGGACGCCTCCGCGTCGAGCGCCACCCGCCAGGTGCTCAGCTCCGAACTCCCCTGACTGGGGCCCGCCAGACCGAACATCGAACCGGCGGGCGTGACCGTCGTCCGCTGCCGACTCTCACTGACCACGTACACAGGACCTGTCATGTAAAGCTCCTTTACTCACTGCAAGTAAAGTCACTTTATTAGCTGTGTCAAGATGGACCGATGGAGACCCGTGACCCGCTCGAGCGCACCGAGCTCACCTTCCTGCTCGGGATCACCTTCCAACTGGTCCTCTCCGAGTTCGTGAGCCGCCTCGACGCCGCCGGGTACGACGACCTCCGGCCCGTGCACGGCTTGGTGTTCCAGGCCCTCCGCGGCCCCGGCGCCACCAGCAGCGAACTGGGCGAGCACCTGGGGGTCACCAAGCAGGCCGCCGGCCAGATCATCGACGACCTGGAGGAGCGCGGTTACGTCGAACGCCGACCGCACCCCGCCGGCGGCCGACGCAAACTCGTCGTGCTGACGTCGAAGGCCCTGGACCACCTGGCCGTGGCCGGCAGGATCCTGCACGAGCTCGAAGCACAGCTGGCCGACCGGCTCCAGGAGGCCGGCCTCCAGCTCCCGCGGACCGAGCTCGCGGCCCTCGTCCGGGCCTTGGCGGGAAACTCGATCCCGCCGCTGCGCCCTGTTTGGTGATGCCGGCGGGGGCCGGGGTGGGGATCGTCCGGGGCTCCCCTGCCTGAGCTGGTCACACCCCCCGACCAGGGAGAACACCTCTCCGCGTATGAGGCGCCTGCCGAGGTCAACCCACCCGCTACACTGACGGCGGTGGCACAGCCGTCCTCGGCCACACCACCGCAGCACTGTCGGGACCCAACCGGGTTGGGCCCGTCCTCCGCCTTCGTAGCTCAGGGGATAGAGCACCGCTCTCCTAAAGCGGGTGTCGCAGGTTCGAATCCTGCCGGGGGCACACGACCAAGGGCCAGTTCAGAGGGATGATTCCCTGGAGCTGGCCCTTCATCGTGATCACGGCCATGCCACCTGCGCGCCAGAAGGCGGGCGCGCTTTCAGGCAGCGTGTGGAGTGAAGGTGACACGGGAGTCACCCTCGTCGATGGCCAGGTTCAAGGTGCCATCCAGGGCCTTTGCCAGGCGTCGCAGCAGCGGAAGGGTGGGCACGGTGTCTCCGCCCTCCATCCGGGACACCTGTGGCTGCGTCATACCGGCTCGCTCAGCCAGTTCAGTCTGAGACAGGCCGAGCTCGACCCGACGGTCATGGACCGCCTGCCCAAGATCGCCGGCCAGTCGTGCGTCGACGTACTCCTGGTCATACTCCACCGCCTCACCCGCAAGCTGCCGGGCCCGGCGCGTTCTCCACGTGCTGTGATTCATCAACTCTCCTTGCGGCGATCGTAGGTGTGCTCAGCATGGCCGTGCTCGGCCTCGCAGACCTTCTGGGCCTGATGCGCGCGTTCGGCTTCCGCCGCCTCACGCATCCTCGTCTTACGGAACACCGTCAACAGAACGATCCGCTGCCCGGGAGCGAGCCAGTACGGGATGCGCACGGCCTCGCCGTCCAGCTCGAACCGCAGCTCACGGAGCTTGCCGCCTAGGTGACGCGAGTACGGCATCAGGCCGGGAAACCCTGGGAACACACGAGATCCACCGAGAAGTGTTTCGCCGGACCAAACGCAGTCATGGCGGCGTTTCCCCAGGTCACGAGCCTGATCAGAGAAATCTCCTAAAGGGTGTCGCAGGTTCGAATCCTGCCGGGGGCACCATCATCACCGCTCTGACCTGGGGTTGCCCCGGGGCAGTGCACTGCGCGGCCTCGGGCTTCTCGTCCGGGGCCGTTGCTGGTCGTGCGGGCCGCGCCGTCACCGGGCCCCGGGGTGGTCGCCCTCGGACGGAGTCGATCTCGACCTGTCATTCGCCAGGCCCACGGCCACGGTGCTGAGCTTGATCGTGGTCGGCTCCGTCTCCTTGGTGACTGTGTGCGATCCCGGTTTCTGAGCAGCCTGGAGCTCTCACCTGGGTTGGTGTCCGAGGGCGCCTGGCGGGCTGGAGACCGGAAGTGCAGGGACGGCGACGTACGGCTGAGGCCGGGGTCGCGGCCCCGTCTCGTACCAGGCAGTGGCGGGTGGACGGCCGGTTGCGCAAGCGGGTTGCGGCCGAGATCAGCGGGGCGGGCCGGGTCGAGTGCCCGGAGTGCGACACCTGGTGGGTGGCCGGGGTGGATCGACGTTCGAACGCCGTCCACTGCTCGCGGCGGTGCGTGATGAGGGCCTGGAGGGCCCGGAAGGATTCGTTCGGCGAACGGTCACTGTGACCGTTGAGCGAACGGCTCCTTCGGCCGAAAGCGGTCAACTCCGTTCATTCGGGCTCGGGTTGTTGTGATCAGCTCACCAAGGGCTCGACTCTGCCGCCGGCAGCGGGTCGGCCCCGTTACGGCCGACAAGGTCGGCAGCGTCAGCTCGGACCGTTACGCGCGGATCGTGGCCGAGTTGCGGAAGCCGGTCGAGACGACCAGCCGGGCCCAGCTCACGATCGGCGACGACGCGGCGCTCAAGGGTTCGATCAGGCGGCCCGTCCGGGCGACCCTCCACGAAGGCGTACGGCCGGGTACGCGGTACGGTGTGCGGCCCGGTGGCCGATCACGTCGTGCTCCCGCCGCCCGGCGGGCCGGGCGGCGCCCCGGTGACGCGCGACGGTGCGGGCATGCGCAGGTAGAGGTTGGTAAGCACCTTGCCGGCTCTGATCCAGTCCAGTTCTTGCGCCTCCAGGGCGGCGATCGCCGCCGGCTCGTCGGTGAACTCGCGCTCGGGGCGGGCGCCCTGGATCCCCGCTGCCCAGTGGCGGCCCCAGACCCCGAGCGCGGGCTCACCGCTGTACCTGCGCATGAGGGAACCGCGCTTCGCGTCCGACCAGGCCGGGACACGCCGGTAGGATCGTGGCAGCGAAGCGGTGAAGTCCTCGATCAGCCCGGCCGCCGCCTCGGCCGTCCCCGGCGAGAGCCAGAGCGAGTAGTCCATCTCCGCCCCGCCCCGGGACGCGTGGTGAGTACCCGCCACCAGCAGTACCTGGCGTCCGTACCGCAGCGCCGCCCGGTAGCTGTGCTTCCCGGAGAAGGCCACCACCCGCTGCTCGCAGCGGGTCGCACCGGCGACGAACGCGCGGTCGTCGGCGGGTTCGAGGGTGAAGGGCATCGGCGCGGGGCTGACGGACCGGCCGTCGAAGACCAGCACGCCGGTGCCGAACAGGTCGAGGTACCAGACGTGGCCGGTGTCGCGCCGGGTGAACAACCGGAAGTGCGGGTGGCGTTGCGCAGTGACCCAGGCGACCAGCCGAACGGCATGCTCCGTCCACTCGGCGGCCGGACGGCCCGCGGCGACCGCCTCGGCGGCCTCCCGCTCGAAACCGCCGTCGGCGAGCCGATCCATGTCGCGGACGCAGTCCGGGCAGTCGTCCACGCCACCCTCCATGAAGGTGTGGAACCCGCGGTGCCGGCGGAGCGACCGCCCCCGGCGGTGGCCGCGCCACAGGGCGTACCAGGTGCTCGCCCGTTCCCGCTCGTAACGGCGCACGGCGGAGGCGATCCCGTGTTCGAGGATGCTCGCGGCCTGCTCCGCGTCCACGCCGTCCGGACCGCGCAGGACCCAGTGGTCGACGGCCTCCAGGACCGCGCGGTCGTTGCGCAGTTCCCGCCGCCGCCCGGACCGGTACGTCCCGGGCGTCCGGTGGACGGCGGAGACGTACTCGTGCACAACGCGGGTGCCAGGCCCCGGTGCGGCCCGCAGCCGCTCCATCACTGAGCGGTGCAGCGCGGGCGTCCACAGCCGGGCGACGTCGGCCGGGGTCTCGGCCTCCGCGTCGAACAACGCCTCGACGCAGCGCTCCGGATCGTCCATCGGCCCCTCCCGGCACGGCATCCGCACCGGTGGCCCGGCGCGAGGACTGCGGCGGAGTACGGCCCCGCAGCGGGGAGTTACCGCCTTCCGGGGCCGGCCGCCACCGGCCGCGACTCCGCGCCGAAGACTATCGAACACCGTGCCCGCCCCGCGTCGGCGCCGATCCCGAACCAGCCCTGCCGGACGACCCGCTGCCGAAGGCGTCGCCGGCCAGGGTGGCGGACGACCTCGGCCCCTGCGACCCGCGAGCGGCCCCGTGCGGGCCGCTCGAACCGCAGCCCACCGCTGATGGCCCCTAGGGGGTGCCCCCCAGTCGCCCCTGAGCCTTGCCGCTCACCGTTGAAACCCGGCTTGGCACCTGCCAACGTTTATGGGCAGGTGCAGGCAAACATGCGGTGCGGCAAGGGAGTTGGCGGTGAGGGTGCTGGGGCTTCGCGAGGGGGAGAGGTTCGTTTCCCCGCGGCTAGCGTCGCCCCGCGGGCTTGGCGGGGCGACGTGACGGCTTCGTTCCGTGACGGGGACCACTTGGTGCACGTGTTGGCCACGCTGGCCAACCCGCACCGGCTGCGGGTCGTGGCGGCCCTGTCCCGTCGGCGCAACTACGTGAGCCAGTTGGCGCGTGAGTTGGGCATCAGTCGCACCCTGCTCCAGGCCCACTTGCGGAAGTTGGAGGCCGCGGGCCTCGTTTCGGCCCACCTGGAGCTGTCGAGTGACGGAAAGGCCATGAAGTTCTACGAGGTGGTCCCCTTCGCGCTCGACCTCACGCCGGAAGCCATCGCCACCGCCGTGCTGACGTTCAGCTCGCGCGACGCCGACGCCGATGTCGACCCATCGGGCGGCGAGAAAGGACCTCCTTCATGAACTCCCGGGACTGGCAAGAAGTCATCGGAACGGCCGGCATCTTCGGCACCGTCTTCGTGGTCGTCACGATCGTCGTCTGGAACATGGCCGCGACCTGGCGGGCCAAGGCCGTCCTCGCCCGCGACTACGAGTACCGGACGCTCGCCGAGCAGGCGACCCGGAACCAGGGTGCCATCGAGCAGCGACTGACCGCCATCGACGAACACCTCGCCGATCTGCGGACCCGTGTGCATTCGGTCGAGCGGGTGCTCAAGGAGATCGAGTAGGGAGAGCGGGCACGACCGGACGAAGGAACCGGGCCGTCAAGCGGCAACTTGGCGGCCCGGCAGAAGGAAGCAACACCTCGCCGATGGCGAGTCTTCAGCGCATCGCCCCTTTCGGGAAGGACCCTAGTTCATGGCGCGCACGCCCAAACAGTCCACTGCACAGAGCGAGTCCGCGGCCGCGTTAGGTGGTGACCGGGGCACGTTCGTGGAGCGGGTCGCCGGCTGGTCGATCCGGCACCGTGCGCTGGCGATCGGCGGTTGGCTGGCCCTCGTCGTCGTGGCGCTGCTGGCCGGCGCCGTGTTCTCCGGGCCCGGCGCCAGAACGGACGATCCGGGTGGATCCGGAGAGGTCAAGCGGGTGTTGAGCGCGCAGGAGAACCACGAGCCGGTCCTGGAGAACGTCCTCGTTCAGCGGCGGGACGGGGGCGCCGACGGCACGCGGGGTGGGTTCCTGGACGATCCGGCGTTGGTGAAGGCCACGGAGGACCTGGTGGCCGAGTTGGCCGGGGCGCGGGGAGCGGTGACCGGTCTGCGCACCCCGTTGGACCCGGGGGCGGAGCAGCAGGTTTCGCAGGACGGGCGTTCGGGTCTGGTCACCTTCTTCGTGGCCGGTCCGAACGAGCAGAGGGAGACGCACTTCGACGCGGTGGTCGGGGCGGTGGAGCGGGTCGCCGAGCGGAACGGGGAGGTGCGCGTCGTCCAGGCCGGTGACGTGAGTCTGTCGCGTGCCGTCGACGACGCCGTCAAGCGGGACCTCGCCCGTGCGGAAGGCACTTCGCTGCCGATCACGCTGGTGATCCTGCTGGTCGTCTTCGGGGCCCTGGTCGCGGCGGCGATCCCGTTGCTGCTGGCGGCGACCACCGTGGTGGGCACCTTCAGCCTGATCGCCGTGTTGGAACGGTGGGTCGCCGTGAACAGTGCCGCGACCTCGATGATCCTGCTGATCGGCATCGCGGTCGGGGTCGACTACTCGCTGTTCTACCTGCGGCGCGAGCGGGAGGAGCGGGCCGCCGGGCACAGTGTGGCCCGGTCGTTGCGCATCGCCTCCCGGACCTCGGGTCAGGTGATCGTCGTCTCCGGCGTGACGGTGATCGTGTGCCTGTGCGGGCTGCTCTTCAGCGGTCTCGACGTGTTCCGTGGTCTGACGCTCGGCACCGCGCTGGTGGTGGGCCTGTCGATGGTCGCTTCCGTGACGGTGTTGCCGGCCGTGCTCGCCGTGCTCGGGCACCGTGTCGACAAGGGCCGTCTGCCGTGGTTCGGGAAGCGCCGGACGAGCGTGGCCGAGTCCCGTCACTGGGCGCGGCTGGCGCGTGCGGTCGTCGACCGTCCGAAGGTGTGGGGCGGTGCCGCGGTCGTCGCGTTGTTGGTGATGGCGGCGCCGGCGCTCGACCTGCGCTTGCAGGACGCCGCCGTGGTCAACAGCCTGCCGCGCAGCGCCCCCACGGTGGATGCCGCGATCCGCATGCAGGAGGCGTTCCCCGGTGCCCCGACGCCCGCGCGGGTCGCGGTGTGGGACGTCGACGGCGAGGGCCCCGGCCGGATCGGCTCCCCCGGGGTGGCGGCGGCGGTAGACGGGCTGCGGCAGCAGATCGCCGACAGTGCCGGTCAGCTCGCGGGTCCGGTCTCGACGGTGCAGGTCGACGACGTGCTGGTGGTGCGCGTTCCGTTGGCGGGCAGCGGCACCGACGAGGTGTCCGGCGCGGCTCTGGAGCGGCTGCGCGAGGTGGTGCTCCCGGCGACCCTGGGCGAGGTCGAGGGCATCGACTACGCGGTCGGTGGGCGGACCGCGTTCGCCGAGGACTTCCGGGAGCAGTTGACCTCGCGGGCGGCGCTCGTCGTCGGGTTCGTCCTGGTCCTGTCGTTCCTGCTGTTGCTGGTGGTGTTCCGTTCGCTGGCCGTTCCGGTGGTGTCGATCGTGTTGAACCTGTTGTCGCTGGGCGCCGCGTACGGGGTGCTGACCTGGGTTTTCCAGGGCGGTGTGGGCAGTTCGCTGCTCGGTTTCACCCCGTACGGGGGCGTGGCGGGCTGGCTGCCGCTCTTCATGTTCGTCGTGCTGTTCGGTCTGAGCATGGACTACCACGTGTTCGTCCTCAGTCGGATCCGGGAACGTCGGCTGGCGGGGGCCAGCACGCGGGACGCCGTCGTCGGGGGCATCGCGGGCAGTGCGGGGGTCGTCACCAGTGCGGCGGTCATCATGACGGCGGTGTTCAGCGTCTTCGTCACCCTCTCCGCCATCGAGAACAAGATGATGGGTGTGGGCATGGCGGTGGCCGTCCTCGTCGATGCGACCTTGGTGCGCGGTGTGCTGCTGCCGGCCGCGGTGGCCGTGTGTGGTGAGCGGTTCTGGGTGCTGCCGGGCCGGCTGAACGGGCTGGACCGCTGGCTGGGCCGGTGGTCGGGCGCGGGGGGAGGGGCCCGGCCCGGGTCCGTGGCCCCCGTGACCGCCGCTGATGCGTCCTCCGGCTCGTCCGGGTCAGCGGGCCACGTGTAGGGGGTGGGGCGGGCGGGGCCGGGGGGCGCAGTGGGGACCGCCGTGTTCACCGCTGTCGGCCGTGTCCGCGCCCTGCGCCGCCCCCGCACGGACCGCTGGTGCTGCGCCTGATCGCGTACCTCGACGAGGACGTCGTCATGTGGCTGCGGCGGACCGGCCGCGTCTCCGAGCTGCTGCGGACCCGGCGGTGACCGGTCGGTCGCCGGGGTGCGGCACCCCGGCGATCCCCCTACCGTCCCTCACGCCTTCGGCGGCCCCGCCTCGGCGGCGGCCCTGCGCGGGCTCGGCACGACGTAGCGGGCCTCCAGGGGCAGCGGCGCCGGGCCGGCCTCCTGGTCGAGGAAGGTGCGACGTACCACGCGCTCGGCGGCGTTCCCGTCGTCCCACTCGCAGAACCGCTGTCGGAAGGCGGTGCGCAGTGCGGTGGCCCGCTCGCCGTCCCAGCTGCCGCTGCGGAAGACGGATATCAGCTCGTTCTCGTTGGTGGCGACGGCGCCGGGGGTCTCCCCCGGCTCGCCGGAGAGCAGGTCGAAGGTGACCCCGCGGGAGCGTACGTAGACGTCCCAGTCGTCGGCGTAGGTGACGATCGGCCGGTCGAGCACGGCGTAGTCGAACATGATCGAGGAGTAGTCGCTGATCAAGGCGTCGGCGGCCAGGCACAGCTCCTCGACGCTGGGGTGGCGGGAGACGTCGAGCAGGGCGCCCTGCTCCTCCAGCTCGGTGAGCCGTCGGTCCCTCCCGTAGAAGTAGTGGGTGCGGACCATGAGGAGGACGTCCGGGCCCAGCTCGCGAGTGACGCGTTCCAGGTCCAGCCGGGGGACGTAGCCGACCTGGTAGTCGCGCACCGTCGGCGCGTACAGCACGGCGGTGCGGCCGGGGGCGATGCCCAGGCGTTCGCGGACGTCCAGGACGTCCTGCGCGGTGGCCCGGGAGTAGACGTCGTTGCGCGGATAGCCGGCGTCGACGGACTCGAAGGAGCAGGGGTAGACCCGGTCCCACTGCTCGGTGGAGTGCTGGTTGGCGGAGACGCTGAAGTCCCAGCGGTCGGCGCGCTGGAGCAGCTTGCGCATGCTCATGCCCTTGGCGGCGGCCGGATACTTCTGCTGGTCGATGCCCATCCGCTTCAGCGGGGTGCCGTGGTGGGTCTGGAGGTGGATCTGTTCGGGGCGTTTGACGACCGTGTCGGCGAAGTTGACGTTGTTGACGAAGTACTTGGCGCGCGCCATCACCTCCCAGTAGCGGGGGGTGCCGACGACGACGTGGTCCATGCCCGGGGGGACGGTCTCCTCCAGCCCCTTGCGCACCACCCAGACGCCCTTGATGTGCGGCGCCAGTTCCTTGGCCTTCTCGTACACGGCGAGGGGGTTGCAGGCCGGGGTCCGGTTCCAGTACGCGGAGAAGACGGCGAGGTTCTCGTCGACGGGGCGGCGCAGGTGGAGCTTGTAGAACTTCTCCTGGGTGCGCTTGTCGAACGACCGCTTGACCTTGCGGAGCCGGTTGCGGCCTTTCACGCGGGTGCCGTTGACCAGCTTCAGCGCCTGGAAGCCGTGGTAGGAGCCCCGGCCCAGCGCTTGGAACTTGGCGCCGAGGATGCCGGGGGGCGGGGTGAAGCCGAGGGGCAGGTGCTGCCGGTACATGGCCGAGGCCTGCCGGAAGTACTCGGCGCGGTCGGCGGGGACCACCCGGTTCTCGCGGGCGAAGGTGAAGAGGAAGTGGCTCGCCATCCGCTCGAAGAGCATCGGCCGCAGGGCGTCCAGGTCGGGGCGGGTGTCCAGGAACGCGAAGAGGCGCTGGTACTGCTCGAAGATGGTGAAGTGTTTGCGGCCCGGGGTCTGCATCGAGTTGCCCTTGCGGCGTTGGCGGTACTCGATGCAGACGTAGTCGAGGCAGGCCGCGCGCTCAGCGGTGAGCATGGTCGTGTAGACGATCAGGGCGTCCTCGTAGAGCCCGTCGGTGAAGGTGAAGCGGTTGCCGGTGAAGAAGTCACGGCGGTAGAGCCGGTTCCAGACGACGGCGAACATGGACAGGAACTCGGTGCGCTCGGCCGGTCGGAAGACCTCGGTGCCGGCCTCGGCGAGAAGATCGGCGGTGGCGCTCCGCTGGACCTTGTTCCACCAGTAGGTGCGGACGTGGTCGATCAGCAGGATGTCCGGGTCGTCGGTCTTGGCGAGCCGGTCGGCCATCGCGCGCAGCGAGCCCGGCGTGATGGTGTCGTCGCTGTCGAGGAAGAGCAGGTAGTCGCCCCGGGCCCGCGCGATGCCGGTGTTGCGGGCCTGCCCGATGCCCCCGTTCTCCTCGTGGCGGACGGTCACCACCCGCTTGTCCCGGGCCGATAACTCGGCCAGGATCTTCCCGCTGCGGTCCGGGGAGCAGTCGTCGACGGCTATGACCTCGAAGTCGGTGAAGTCCTGGTCGAGTATGGATTGCAGGCACTCGCGCAGGTAGCCCTGCACGTTGAAGACCGGGACGATGATGCTGAACCGGGGGGCGGTGGTGTGGCCTGTCTCAGGCATTGCAGTGCTACTCCAGGGTGCGATCTGTGGGGTAGTGGGAAGGTTGCCGGGATTCGCATGGAACTTGCGCATCTCCCTCGTGTGTGCAGCAAGCCGGACCAGGGAAAGGGCGCGCCTTTCCCGCTCGGCGGGAGCCCTACAACTCCCTTTCCGTCCATGGGGATTGTCGTATATTCCGGCGACCGTTGAATCCCTCTTCCGACGACGGGACGCCCTACCCGGGAGCCCGGGCGCAGCGGATGCGGCGGAAGTTACCCGTGCGGCCGGGAGTCTTCGGATCGGCCGGAGTCGTGGACGGCGACGAGGCGCTGGGCCGGGTCCGCGGTCCGCGCGTACGCGGCCGTGAAGGCGGTGTCGCCCAGTGCGGTGCGGGTGGCGGCTTCGATGCGGTCGACGTCCGCGCGTTCGGCCGGGGGCAGCGGGGCGCCCACCGCGGCGCGGGCGCGGGCGGCGGTGCCGAGCAGGCTGGCGGCGTGTGCGGGGCGGCCCGCGAGCCGGTGGGCGCCGGCCAGTCCCTCCAGGGCCAGCGCCACCGCCCGGGGGTCGCCCGTGCGGCGGGCCGCGGTCAGGCCCTGGGCGTGGAGGGTCAGTGCCGCTTCCGTCTCCCCCCGCTGTTCGGCGAGGAAGCCGAGTTCGGCGAGGATCAGGGCGGTGCCGTTCTCCGCGTCGAAGCGGCGGTTCCACTCCAGCCAGGTCCGTAGCCGGCGTTCGGCCTCGTCGTACCGGCCCTGTCGGCGGGCGCCGAGGGCGAGGCCGGTTTCGGCGAACTCCTGGGCCCGTCGGTCGCCGTGTGCGACGGCCACCCGGCGGCCCCGTTCGTGGAGTTCCGCGGCCCGGGCGTGGTCCCCGGTCAGGAGGGCGATCCTGCCCAGTTCGGACCAGCGGGTGGACGTCTCGGTCCACAGGTCCAATTCCTCGGCGATGCGCAGCCCGTCGCGGTGTCGGAGTTCGGCGGCCCGGTAGTCGCCGGCGATCTCGTCCAGTCGGCTGAGGACCGCGCCGGACTGGAGTTGCCCCCACTGGTCGCCGCTCTCGCGGAACAGGGCGAGGCTCTGCTCGCCGTCGGCCCGGGACGCCGCCAACTCGCCGCGTACGTAGTGCTGTACGCCCCGGACGCTGAGGGCCGCGGCGATGCCCCAGCGGTCGTCCAGGGCCCGGAAGTCGTCCAGGGCCCGGCGCACCAGTTCCTCGCCGGTCTCCCTGGCGCCGAGCAGGGTCACGGCGTAGCCGACGAACCAGGTGGGTGCGGCCCGGTCGCGCGGGTCGCGGATGGCGTCGGGCAGCCGCAGCGGCGAGCCGGGGTCGGGACGGTCTCCGCACAGGAGCGTCATGCCGACGTGCCAGGCGGTGACGACCGCGCGCGGGTCGGGGTCCGGCGCCCCGTCCGGTGGCGTCGCGGGCGGTGCCTCCTCGACGGCGAGGGCCGTGGCCATCGAGCGTCGGGCCTCGGTGAACCGGCCGCGCAGGAACCAGTACCAGGCCAGCGCCCGCACCAGCCGGCGCGCGAGCGGGGCGTCACCGGTGGTGGCGGCGGTGTCGAGGGCGGCGCGCAGATTGGCCGCTTCGGTGTCGAGTCGGCGCAGCCACGGTTGTTGGGCGCTGCCGCACAGGTGGGGGTCGGCCCGCTCGGCGAGGTCGGTGTAGTGGTGGGCGTGGGCGCGGCGCAGTTGTGCGTACTCGGTGGTGGGGCCCTCGCCGGGGGTGGTCCGCAGGCGGTCCAGGCAGTACGCGGACACCGATTCGAGGAGTCGGTAGCGGGGGCCTTGGGGGTGGTGGGTGACGACGACGAGGGACCGGTCGACCAGTCGGGCGAGCAGGTCGACGACTTCGGCGGGCTTGACGCCGCCCCCGGAGCAGAGTGCCTCGGCAGCTTCCAGGTCGCAGCCGTCGGAGTGGATCGCGAGGCGGCGCAGGACGGTCCGCTCGGCCGCGGTCAGCAGGTCCCAACTCCAGTCGATGACGGCTCGGAGGGTCCGTTGGCGTGCAGGGGCGTCGCGTCGGCCGGCCGTCAGGATGCCGAAGCGGTCGTCGAGGCGGCCGGCGAGGCGGCCGGCGAGTGCGGCCGGGCCCAGGACGCGGACCCGGGTGGACGCCAGTTCCAGGGCGAGCGGGATGCCGTCCATGCGGCGGCAGATGGTGGCGACGGCTTCGGTGTCGTCGTCGGACAGGGTGAATCCCGGCGATGCGGCGGCGGCCCGGGCGGCGAAGAGTCGGACCGCGCTGGATCGTCGCACCTCGCGGGGGGTGGCTCCCGGTGGTGGCACGTCCAGCGGGGGGACGGGCCACAGCGTTTCGCCGGACAGGTCCAGCGGTTCCCGGCTGGTGGTGAGGAAGTGCAGCCCCGGTGCGGCCCTCAGCAGGGTGCGGACCAGGTGGGCCACCGCGTCGACGACGTGTTCGCAGTTGTCGAGGACGAGGAGGAGGCGGCGGCCGTGGAGGGCGTCGGCCAGTCGCTCGGCCAGCGGGCCGGGGCCTGTGGTCGGTCGGGGGCCGGGCCGGACGTCGTCGCGGATGCCCAGGGCCACGGCCACCGCTTGGGCCGGCCCGTCCGCCGTGCCGGGGCCGGGCGTGGTGCCGGGGGTGCCGGGTTCGGGGGTGCCGGTGGAACGTGCGAGTCCGGAGAGTTCCACCCACTGGACGCCGTCGGGGAAGGAGTCGGCGGCCCCGTTCGCGACCTCCAGGGCGAGTCGGGTCTTTCCGACCCCGCCGGGGCCGGTCAGGGTCACCAGGCGCTCCGCGGCCAGCAGTGCCCGTACCTCGGCCACGGCTCCGGAGCGGCCGATCAGTGCGGTGACGGGGACGGGGAGGCAGGAGATGTTGCCGGTGTCCCTCGGGCTCGTGGTGTCGGCAGCGGGGACGGTGGGCGGGGCGGCCGGCTCCTGGCGGAGGATCTCCCGTTGCAGGGTGACCAGCGCGGGGCCGGGTTCCAGTCCGAGTTCCTCGGCCAACCTGCGGCGCAGCTCCCGGTAGACGTCCAGGGCCTCGCCGGGCCGTCCGGCGCCGTGCAGGGCCCGCATGTGGGAGGCGCGCAGCCGCTCCCGCAAGGGGTGTTGGGTCGTCAGTTCGGCTATCTGGGCGGCCAGTTGGGCGTGGTCTCCCAGGTGGAGCCGGGATTCCGCGTACTCCTCCCAGACCAGCAGTCGTTGTTCTTCGAGGCGGGCCGCGGCGGCCCGGGCGAAGGGTCGGTCCGCCGATCCGGCGAAGGCAGGGCCGCGCCACAGGGCCAGGGCCTCGGTGAAGCGCGCGGCGCGCTCCCGGGGGTCCGTGGTGTGCCGGGCCCGGTCGGCGAGTGCGGCGAACCGTTCGGCGTCGATGGCGTCCGCGGCTTCGCCGCTCACCTGGAGGAGGTAGCCCGGCGGGCGGCGCACCACGAGGTCGTGGCCGCCGGCGGCGGCCAGGGCGCTGCGCAGCCGGGACACCAGGGTCTGGAGGGCGCTCGTGGGGCGGGCCGGCAGCCCGTCGCCGTCCCCCCAGAGGTCGTCGACCAGTCGGTCCGCGGAGACCGCCCGCCCCGGGTGCACCAGCAGGTCGGCCAGCAGGGTGCGGACCTTCGTTTCGGGCACCGTCAGGGCGTCGCCGTCCACTGTCCACACGGCCAACGGGCCCAGTACACCGAAGCGCATGGCCCCAGCGTATGACGGGGCCGCGGCCGTGGGCGGCCCGCGCGTGCGGGGTCGGTAAGCGGGTCGACGGTCGACCGCATGCGGATCGCAAGTGGATCGCATGCGGTGTCGCGCAGGGTTCTTCCAGGACGCCGCGCCGGGCACACCGGCCCGGCGACGGAGCACCACCGCAGTAGGCCGACGCACGAAGAGAAGGAGTCGTCATGAGCAGGTTCGCGGGGCAGAAGGCCGTGGTCACCGGGGGGACCCACGGCATGGGTCTGGCGATCGTCAAGGCGCTCCTCGCCGAGGGGGCCGAGGTGGTCCTGACGGGCCGCAACGAGAAGACCCTCGAAGAGGCGCGGACCGAGCTGGCGGGGGCGGCGGCGCACGTGGTGCGTTCCGACGCCGCGAGCACGGCCGACATCGCGGCCCTCGCCGACCTGGTCCACCGGGAGTTGGGTCATGTCGACCACCTCTTCGTCAACCACGGCATCGCGGAGTTCGCCGAGCTCGGTGAGGTCACCGAGACGTCCTGGGACCGGCACTTCGCGGTCAACACCAAGGGCGCCTTCTTCACCGTGCAGGCCCTGGCGCCGTTGATCGAGGAGGGCGGGTCGGTGGTCTTCACCACGGTCGCCAATGACGTGGTCTTCCCCGGTTTGAGCGCCTACTCCGCGTCGAAGGAGGCGACGCGCGCCTTCGCCCACGTCCTGGCTGCCGAGTTGCTGCCCCGGCGGATACGGGTCAACTCGGTCGCCCCGGGGTTCATCGAGACGCCGTCGATGGGGGTGCCCGGGCTGAGCGAGGAGGAGCGGCGGGAGTTCGTGCGGCAGGGCGAGGAGACGACCCCGTTGCGGCGCACCGGCACGATGGCGGAGGTCGCCGCCGCGGCGCTGTTCCTGGCCGGTGACGCCACCTTCACCACCAATGTGGAGTTCGCCGTCGACGGCGGATTCGCCCAGGGCCTCGTGGCCGCGCACTGATCCGGTCGGCGGCGCGGGAAGAGACGGTCGGAGAGGAGTACGAGATGTCAGTGCGCGGCTCTGGACGTACGGGGAGCCCTTCGGAGCCCTCCTGGTCCGCGGGGGAAGGGGTGGACAGTCCCGATCCTTCGGTGGCGGAACACGTGCGCCGTTACGTGGAGACCGACGGGGCGAGCGGCTACCGGGAGGGAGGGATGACGAACCTCGTGCTCAGCCACCGGGGGCGCACGTCGGGCACGCTGTACCGGACCGGCCTGTTCTTCGGCGAGGACGGCGACCGTTACGTGCTCGTCGCCTCCGGTTCGGCCGTGACCCACACCCACCCCCAGTGGTACTTGAACGTGGCCGCGGAACCGGAGGTGCACGTGCAGGTCCTCGGTGAGCGGTTCCTCGCCCGGGCGCGTACCGCGGAGGGGGAGGAACGGGAGCGGCTGTGGTCGTTGATGGTCGGGCTGGCTCCGGTGTACCGGATGTACGAGGCGCGCAGCCGCCGGGTGATTCCGGTGGTGGTCCTCGAACGGGTGGGGTCCCCCGCGTCCTCCGTGGCCCCCGCGTCCTCCGCGGGGTGATGTGCGGGGGTCGGGAACCGTCGCGGGCCTCTTCGACACCCCTTCGACAGCTCTTCGACAGCCCTTGGGTGACATGCCGTCACGCTGCGTGAGAGTGGGTTTCGGTCGCTTCGTGGTGGGTGATCCGTCGGGTGCAGTGCGGGCCGTGGACGGTGACCGAGTGACGCCACAGGGGACAACAGGGGTCCAGCGGGGGCGGGGCGTCGAGGGGGTCCACGGCGGCGGCGAGCAGCGCGTGTTCCCTTTCGGCCAGGGCCCGTTGGTGGTTGGTCCGTTCTCGGCCGGCGGTCCAGGAGAGGAAGAGCGTGCCGTACGCAAGCGCCCCGGCGGGCAGCCAGTGGCCCTGGTACCCGGCGTAGAGGGCCGCGGCGGCGAGGAGGACGCTGATCGTGGTGAGTCCCTGGGCGAGGCGACGGCTCGATGTCACTCTACGTATCCTTCCGTGCGTATTTTCGGATGTTCAGGATTGTTGCATTTCTCCGGCGTTATGGGGATACGTAGGGCGGAATCGGTGAGGTTCAGTCAGGTGGTGTGATTCGTCACGGGGGTGGGCATACGTCACAGCGGCCACCGCTTCGGGGGCGGTGGCCGCTTCATGGATGTCGGGCGTCGGGCGTCGGGGTCAGCTGAAGATGTCGGTCAGCAGCTCCGCGTCGATCTCGGGCCGGGCGAGGCGGTAGCCCTTCGGCGGCTCCGTGTGCAGCAGGTGCCGCAGGAAGTAGTCCCAGCGGCGCCGGCTCACGTAGTGCTCGTAGCCGAAGAAGACGTGCTCGGCGCGGGGGACGATCAGCAGGTCGAAGTCCTTGTCGGCGTCGATCAGGGCGTCGACGAGGAGCAGCGTCTGGTGGGGGTGGACGTTGTCGTCCATGCCGCCGTGGACGAGCAGCAGCTTGCCCTCGATGCGGTCGGCGGCCTCCACGTTGGACGACCGGGCGTAGTCCTGCTCGGCGGCCGGCCCGTCGTACGTCTCCGACCACCAGGCGAAGTACTGCCGGTTCTCGTGGTTGCCGGCCTCCGCGACGCCCACCTTGTAGAACTCGGGGTGGTCCGCCATGGCCCGCACCGTGGCGAAGCCGCCGCCCGACAGGCCGAAGACGCCGACCCGGTCGAGGTCCATCCAGGGGCGGGTGGCGCCCAGCTGACGGATCGCCGCCACGTGGTCGTCCAGGTGTCCGCCGGTGTGCAGCCGGCCGTACGAGGCGTCGTGGAACGCCTTGTCCCGGCCGGGCGTGCCCCGCCCGTCGACCGCGATCACCACGAAGCCGAGCGCCGCCACCGCCTCCGCGTCGTGGCCGAGGACGCCCGGGTCGAAGGACGGGCTGACCCGGTGGGCGTGCGGGCCCGGGTACGGGTGGTCGATGACCGGGTAGCTGCGCCGCGGGTCGAAGTCGTGCGGCTTGTAGAGGACGCCGTAGACGTCGGTGACGCCGTCGGCGGCCTTCGCCCGGAACCGCTCGGGGGGCGTCCAGCCGGTGGCCCGCAGCCGGGTGACGTCGGCGGTCTCCAGGTGCACCACCACCCGGCCGTCCCAGTCCCGGACGGTGATGACGGGCGGGGTGTCCACCGTGGACGCCGAGTCGAGGAACCGGTCGCCGGCCGGGGTCACGGTGACCTGGTGGTCGAGGCCGTCGTCGGTGAGCCGGCGGAAGCCCGTGCCGTCCAGGCCGATGCGGCACACCGTGCGCCGGTACGGGTCGTCGGCCACCAGGCCCGAGGCCACGAAGTGCACGGTGCCGGCCTCCTCGTCCACCCGCAGGATCTCCTGGACCGCCCAGTCGCCGCGGGTGACCTGCGCCAGCCGCTCGCCGGTGGCCGTGTCGTACCGGTAGAGGTGGCCCCAGCCGTCGGACTGCGAGTACCACAGCGCCTGCGCGCCGTTCGCGAGCAGCCGGACCATGGGGGCCTGGGCGCGCTGCTGGGCCGGTTCGACCCGGGTCGGCCCCGACTCGCTGACCAGGGTGCGGACCTCCCCGGTGACCGCGTCCATCCGGTCGAGGCTCAGGGTGCGCACGTCCCGGGACTGGCGCAGGAAGTACACCGCCGAACCGTCCTCGGCCCACCAGGCCCAGCGGGTGGTGATCGGGGACATCAACGGCATCTCCAGCGGCTCGGTCCGGGCCCGCACCGCGTCGCCGGTCGCCGCGTCGAGCACGATCAGGGTGCCGGTGGGCAGGTGCTCGTCTCCCGGGTACGCGTACTGCTGGGGCAGCAGTTCCGGGGCGCCGCCGGAGTCCGGGACGGCGGCGACGAGGTGGGTGGTGCGGACCTCGCGCTGGTCGGTGAGGTGGGTGAGGACGCGGGTGGAGTCGGGGGACCAGGCGAGCGCGGGTGGCAGGTGCGGCAGGCCGATCCGGCGGAGCAGGACGAGGGGGCTGAAGGGGCTCAGCCCGTACTCGTGGTCCTGGGTGCCGTCGGTGGTGAGGGGGCGCTCCTCGCCGGTCTTCCGGTCGCGTATCCACAGGTCGTGGTCCTTGAGGCGGACCGAGAGCTTCCCGTCGGGCGACACCATGTCCAGGAAGCTGCCCGGGGTGTGGTCCTCGATCCGCTCCAGGGCGTAGGTGTCCAGGTCGCAGCGCCAGTGGCCCTCGGGAGTGTCGAACTCGACGGCGGTGTGGCGGGCTTCGGCCCCGTCGGGGGCGCCGGTGAGTTCGATGGCGTCGAAGGGGAGGCGGGCCGGGTCGGCGGGGTTGCCCGTCGCCTCGGCGAGGGCGGCGGCGAGACGGTGGTGGTCGAAGGCGGGGGTGCGGGTGCCGCGGCGGGTGTCGACGGCGAGGAACGCCCGGCCCGGGCGGCCGTCGGCGGCGGTGGCCGAGGTGCCGACCGCGTACCAGAAGCGGGAGCCGTCGCCGGTCCAGTGGGGGCGGACCTTGGCACCGGGCGTCAGTCCTGCGCGGTGGTGGCGGAGCAGGGACTCCGCGGTGGCGTAGCGCTCGGCGGGCAGCTGCGGGGCCGGGGACTGCGTCGGGTTCTGGTGCTGACCGGTCATCGGGTGCTCCTCGGTGGGTGTCGGGCTACTGGTGGGCGGGTGGTGCGGGGTGTGACGGGTGGGTCAGTGGTGGGCGAGTACGGGGGCGGGCTCGGGGGCCGCGGCGGGGGTTTCGGCGGCGGGGGTTTCGGGGGTCTTGTGGTTGCGCATGACCAGGTGGGCCAGGAGGGCGGCGGCGAGGACCCCGACCGCGGCGATGACGAAGCTGGTGGACATGGCCTCGGTGAAGGCGTCCCGGGCGGCGGCGGCGAGTCCCGCGTCCCCGGTGCCCTCGGCGACGGCGAGGGCGTCGGCGATCGAGGCCTCCGCGGCTTCGGGGGCCGTGTCGGGCATCCGGTCGGCGAAGCCGCTGGCGACCACGCTGCCGAGGATCGCGACGCCGAGGGCGGCGCCCATCTGCTGGATGGTGTCGTTGAGGGCGGAGCCGACGCCGGCCTGCTCCTCGGGGACGGCGCCCATCAGTGCGGCGATCGCGGCGGGCATCGCCAGCCCGGAGCCGCAGCCCAGCAGGGCGAGCGCGGCGGCGACGGCCGGGAACTCGCCGCCGGGGGCGGCGGCCGACAGGGCGAAGAAGCCGCTGGCGGAGACGAGCAGGCCGGTGACGACGAGTCGGCGGTTGCCGATGCGGCTGCCGAGGGCGGCGCCGATGCCGTTGAAGACCAGGGAGGCGACGGCGACCGGGATGAACGCGAGTCCGGCCTCGGTCGGGGTGTAGCCCAGCACGAATTGGAGGTACTGGCTGAGGACCAGCAGCAGTCCGCCGTTGCCGACCTGGACGAGGGTCAGGGAGAAGCTGCCGCCGCTGAAGTCACGGTTGCGGAACAGGCCGAGCGGGACCATCGGGGAGTCGGTGCGCGCCTCCCACCACACGAATCCGACGCTGGCGACGACGGCGGTGATCAGGGCGACGAGGGTGCTGGTGTGGCCGAGTCCGCCCTTGGGCAGTTCGATGATCGTCCAGACGATGGCGACCATGCCGACCGAGGAGAGCACGGCGCCCAGCGGGTCGGGCTTCTGCCAGGGCCCCTTGGACTCGGGCATGAGGGCGTACGCGGCGACGATGGCGATGACCGCGATCGGCACGTTGATCAGGAAGACCGCGCCCCACCAGAACCAGGCGATCAGGGCGCCGCCGAGGACGGGTCCGCCGATCAGTCCGACCATGGCGACCGCGCTCCATGCGGACATCGCGGTGCGGCGCTCCCGCTCGTCGAAGACGGTGATGAGGATCGACAGGGTGCTGGGCAGCACCAGGGCGCCGCCGACGCCCATGACCGCGCGGGCCGCGACGAGTTGGCCCGGGTCGGTGGCGAAGGTCGCCGCCAGCGACGAGAGTCCGAAGAGCGCCAGGCCGATGATCATGATCCGGCGGCGGCCGAAGCGGTCGGAGAGGCTGCCCGAGGTCAGCAGCAGGCCGGCGAAGACCAGGATGTAGGAGTCGAGGATCCACTGGGTGTCCTGGGCGGTGGCGCCGAGGTCCTCGGTGAGCGAGGGCACCGCCACGGTGAGCACCATGTTGTCGATGACCAGGACGAGCGTGCTGAGGCACAGCACGATCAGGATCAGCCAGCGGCGGGGGTTGCGGGCGGCGGGGCCGCCCGTCGACGACGTCGACGTCCGGGTGGGCGTTTCCATGCGACACCTCTCGATGCGAAGCGGCCCGGCCGGGCCGGGGCGGGAGGGGCTCGGCCGGGTTCGACCGATCGGATGCGCACACCGTTCCCGATGTGCGAACACCGTTCCTTCGTTGAGAACAACGTACGCATCGGGAGCGGTGTGCGCAAGTGCGCACACCGTTCGCAGCAGGGCGCGATCGCGCCGCGAGGTTCGGTGTACGCACTTGCGCACGGTGTGCGCTACGGTGAGGGTGAAGCCTCGAAGCCGGTCGGAACCCCTCCCTCCGCGCGTGCCCGGGGCGGAACGGGAGCAGGCCATGGCAACCGCAGCACAGCCCTCGGACGACAGCGGGACCGGCGGGCGCGCGCAGGCCGCGCAGCCGCCGGTCACCTCAGCCTGGACGCGCCGCCGCCCGCGCCGGGAACAGCCCGTGCTCAGCCCGGAGCACATCGTCGGCGAGGCGATCGCCCTCCTCGACGAGGAGGGCGTCGAAGCGCTCAGCATGCGACGGCTCGGCACCCGGCTCGGCGCCGGCGCCACCTCCCTGTACCGGCACGTCGCCAGCCGGGAGGAACTGATCGAGCTGGTCGTCGACGAGGTCTACGGCGAGATCCACGTCCCCGAGGCGCAGGACCCCTCGGGCTGGCGCGAGGCCGCCGCGGGCTGCGCGGACAGCGTGCGCGCGATGATCCTGCGGCACGCCTGGATCGCGTCCTTCCTCAGCCAGGTCGGGCTCTCCCACATGGGGCCGAACGTCATGCGGGTCAACGACCGGATGATCGCCCTGTTCGAGACCGCCGGGTTCCCCGTCGAGGAGGCGGACATGGCGATCAGCACCGTCGTCGCCTACGTGATGGGCACGAGCACCAGCGAGGCCGCCTGGCTCACCCTGGTCGCCCGCAGCGGCGAGGACGAGGACGCCTGGGCGGCCCGGCTCCAGCCCGCGATGGACGAGGCCACCGACGCGTACCCGCGGCTCCAGCAGCCGGAGCGGCCCGCGTCGCAGACCCTCGCCGACATCCGCGACCGCAAGTTCCAGTACGGCCTGGACCGCGTGCTGGACGGTCTGGCGCTGCGCCTCGCCCCCTGACCGGGGCGCGGACCCGCCCCGCTGCGCCGTCGCCCGGGGGGCTCAGCCCAGTTCGTCGGGGCAGGTCGTGCCGCGGGGGATCTGGTAGCGGGCGGCCAGCCGGTAGGTGCCCGAGTGGGGGGCCAGGAGTTCCGTCCACTGGTCCCCGTGGGCGTCCTCCTCGGCCTCCCGCACGCAGCCCGCCACGTTGTCGAAGGACTTCGGCACGCCCTTCGGACGGGCCTTGGACTCCTCGGTCTCCCCGGGCGGTTCGACGCTCTCGCCCTTCTCGTCGATCAGTCCCAGCCACGGCGAGTAGGGCACCCGGACGAGTATCCGGCCCGGCGCGCGCACCTCGATGGTCATGCCGCCCTGCTCGATGTCGGTGACCGTGGCACCGGGGCCGGCCAGCGGCGTGGGGTCGAGCACCTCGAACAGCTGCCAGTGCGCGTCCCCCCAGACCTGCTTGAGGTACGGCTGGCCGCGGAGCACGAGCTCGCGTTCGCGGCGGCCCCCGTCGCCGTCCGGCTCGTCGTCGGGCAGCACGACGTAGTGCACGGCCCACCGCTGGAGCCACTCGTGGTAGTTCGCGGAGTTCAGGGTGTCGTCGTAGAAGAGGGGGTTGCGCTCCATGTCGGCCTGCCGGTTCCAGCCCCGGGCCAGGTTGACGTACGGGGCGAGCGCGGACGCCTCGCGGTGGCTGCGCACCGGGACGACCTCGACCCGGCCGCGTTCGGTGTCGACCCGCTGCAACTGGTTCACCAGGGGCGCCAGCTCACGGGCCCAGGACGCCTTGGGCGTGGTGTGGACGACGTCGATCGTGGCCTTCACCCCGGCCCAGGTGAGGAAGCCCGCGAACACGCAGACGATCACGTACCACTTGCGGCTGCGCGGCACGGTGTACGGGAGCGCGGCCAGCAGCACCACGCCCGCGAACAGCAGCCCCAGCCGGGTGATGTTGGAGCCGACCTGGGAGCTGATCAACCAGCTCAGCAGCACCGCCAGGGTGTAGACGGCGGCCGTGATCCGGACCGTCGTCCAGTCCTTCGGGACCAGGAAGAACACCAGCGCCCCGTACAGCACCGGCAGGCTCGCCGACCCGAACGACATCGGCATGGTGCCGGAGAACGGGAACAGCCACGCGGACAGCGCCACCACGACGCTCGGGGCGAGCCCCAGGGCGAACGCGCCGGGCCGCCGCTTCTGGAGGAACAGGGCCGCCGCGACGAGCCCGACGTACAGTCCCGCCACCGGTGAGGCGGCCGTGGCGAGCGCGGCGAAGAACGCGGCGACCGCCGCCTTGGGCCACCGCCGCAGCCGCCAACGGTACGGCCAGCAGAACGCCGTCGCGACCGCCGCCAGCCCGAACATGATGCCGAGGCCGAAGGTGACCCGGCCCGAGGCGGTGTTGCACATCAGCGCGAACAGTCCGGCCAGCGACGCCCACAGCGGATTGCGCACCGGCCGCGAGCGCACCAGCAGCAGGGTGAGCAGCGACGCGGACACCGTGCCGGCGATCATCATCGTGGTCCGCACCCCGAGCACGGACATCAGGTACGGGGACACCACGCTGTACGAGACGGGGTGCATCCCGCCGTACCAGGCGAGGTTGTACGCGGAGTCCGGGTTCCGACCGACGAACTCCGCCCACGCGTCCTGCGCCGCGATGTCCCCGCCACCGTTCGCGAACGTGAAGAACCAGGCGATGTGCAGGACCGCCGCGAGGGCCGTCACCACGGTGACGGGGTGCTTCAGGAACGCGGCTCCCCGGCCGGGGGACGCAGGTTCGGGCGCCGGTTCGGGGGGACCGCCCGGGCCAGGCGTCGGCCGCTCCACGGTGTCCCCGCGGGCGCGCCGGCCGGCGGTGCCGTGCGGTTCGGCGTCGTCGGACCGGATCGGCTCCGTCGTGGCCACGTGCGGCTCTCCCCGTGTTCGTCACTGTCCGGGGTGATCCGGGGCGACGCTGCCCCTGAACCCAGGCGTCCTGCCCCGATGAACGCGACGCTAACACGGTCCGAGCGGCCGGGGATCACTGCGGTGCCCCGGCCGGAAACGGCACCGCCGCCCGCCCCGGGGAGGGGCGGACGGCGGGGTGTCGCACGCGAGGGCGGCCCGGCGGCCGGGCGCGGGACGGATCATCCCAGGCGGGTGATCTTCGCTCCGAAGCCGGGCTCGCTGGTGGCGCTCTGGAGGGCGATGGGCACCTCGACGGCGCCGCTGGAACCGTCGCCGACCTTCAGGGTGCCGACCCGGGCCCCGGCCGCCGCCTCGTGCGTGAGGTCCTCACCGGCGCTCAGTTCCACCTTCACGGTGTGCCCGGCGAAGCCGACGGCCGACACGTCCTTGGTCACCACGACCGGGGTACGGGTGCCGAGCCCGTCGTCGACGTACCCGACGACCGCGCCCTTCTTCAGGATGGTGCTGGCCCTGACCTCGCCCTGCGCCGCGATCATCGCGGTCTTGCTGACCGCGTTGACGGTGTCGATGATCGGCGGCTTGTGCTGGCCGAGGATCGCGCCGACGACGATCGCCGTCTCGCCGCCGACCTCCTTGGTGCCGGCGAAGAGCAGGTTGCCGCCGGCCTTCGTGGTGGTGCCGGTCTTGATGCCGAGCGCGCCGTCGTAGGGGACGAGGCGGTTGTAGTTCTGCCACTCCTTGCCGGTCTGGTCGGTCCACACGGGCAGCTTGGTGATGTCCGTGAGGGCCTTCATCCGCACCAGCTCGTTGCCCAGCTTCACCTGGTCCTCGGCGGTGCTGACGGTGGTCTCGTTCAGCCCCGACGGGTCGGTGTAGGTGGTCTTCTCCATGCCCAGGTCCTTGGCGGCCTGGTTCATCTTCGCGACGAACTCCTTCTCCGAGGAGTCCCAGCGGGCCAGCAGACGGGCGATGTTGTTGGCGGACGGGATCATGATCGCGGAGATCGCGTCCTCCAGCGTGATCCGGTCGCCCTCCTTGAGGGTGTTCAGCGTCGACTCGCCGACCGAGTCGAGGCCCCCCTCCTGCTCCGCCTTGGCGTCCACGGGGATCTTCGGTCCGGCGGCGCCGGGCTTGAGCGGGTGCTCCTTGAGGATCACGTACGCGGTCATCGCCTTGGCGACCGAACCGATCGGAACGGGCTTCTGCTCGCCGAACTTGGCCATCGTGCCGACGCCGTTCACGTCCATCCAGCCGTGCCCCTCCTCGGGCCACGGCAGCGACACCTCCTCGCCCTCGAAGGTGAACGTCTGCTTCGCGGTGAGCGTCAACGAGGGTTCCGGGAGCGGCCTGATCATCTGTGCGACCGCGAAGACGACCACCAGGAGCAGGACCAGCGGGGTCCAGATCTTCACCCGTCGCGCGGCCGTCCGCAGCGGGGTCTGCCGGGGCGGCGGGGTGTTGGTCAGCTCGGCGAGGAGGTCCAGCGGGGGCTTCGGGGGAAGCGGCTGCTGGGTGGTGAACTCCGGTGAGGGGGCGGGCATGGCCGAGGTTGCGCCGGCGCTGCCGTCCGGGGCGGGCCGGGCGCCCGCTCCGGTGCTGGTGCCCGTGCCCGTCCCGGTGGTGGTGCTCGGGTCTGCGGCGCTGTCGGGTTCGGCGGCGGTGGCGGTGGCGGTCGCCCAGGACGGCTTGGCCGCGGGGCGCCGGGGGGCAGCCGGCTCGTCCAGGGGTTTGAGGGCGACGAACTTGCTGGTCCGCTCCTGGTCCCGCTCGACCGGGGCGGCGTCCGGGTCTGACGGCTCGTCGCCCTTCGGGGCCTTGTCGTCCGTCGGCTCCGTGACGTCACCGAGCTTCAGCGTGGTGGTGGGCTGGTCAACGCGGGGCGCGGGCATGCGGAAGATGCCCGTGGCCTGGTCGACGCCCGATCCGTCGCTGTCACCGTCGTCGGCATCGGTGTCGGTGTCGGTGCTGTCTTCGGTACTGCTTTCGGTGGTGGAGGCGCTCGGTTCGTCCGCGGCGGCCGTGGTGCTCTCGGCGTCCGAGTCGTCCGGGTGATCCGTCTCCCCGGCGTCACCGCCGCCGGCTTCGGCTTCGGTTTCGGCTTCGGCGGATTCGTCGGCTTCGGGGGGCGAAGCGGAACCCGGGTCGCGGGGCGGCGTCGTGTCCGAAGCGTCGTCCGCCGGAGCGCCCTCGGGGCCCTCGTCCCCCTGCGGCTCCCCACCAGATCCCGTCGAGCCCTCCGTACGGCCCTCAGCGGCCTCGGCGGCGGTGTCGCCGTCCACGGGGGAAGCGGAACCCTCCGCGGCGCCTGAGGGGCCGCTACGCGCCTCGGCGGGGGCATCGGGCGCGTCGTCCTCGCGGTCCGACAGTGCGAGGGAGGTCCGGAACACCGCGGTGGCCCGGTCCGCGCCGTCACCGGTGGGGCCGCTCACCCCGTCCCCGGCCGGCGGGGACACCGCGCGGCGCGGATCACCGCCCCCGGACGACCGCCCGTTCGCGGGCGCCGGAACCGATCCTGCCCCCGCTGCCGTCCTGGGTGTCTGGGAGTCCACCGGGTCCCCCGACGCACTCTGCTGCTCCGACCTGCCGGGGGACTCGCCCGCCACCGTGCCTCCTACGCCGTGCTTCAACCACTCAGCCAACAACCGGCCGCGCCTGCTCGCCATTGGAACGCACGACGCGCCTCGATCCCGAATTCGGGACGTACGTGGCCGCCCCAGTCTGCTGGGTACCGAACCCGCCCCCCGGGTAGACGAGAACGACATACCTATCGGTTCCACAACAAACCGGCCACGCACTCTCGACAGACCAATGTGAGAGGGGTCACCCTGTCATTCATCCACGCGGGGAGGCATGGATGGGCAGGAGCCGCAGAACACTTCCGGAGGAGCTGCTGTTGCTCGCTCTGGACCCGACCACGGGTACCACAGCGCAGCCGCAGTCGCTTGACCTCGGGCTGGCCGGAGCGCAGCTAGTCGAGCTGGCGCTGGCCGGACGAATAGCCCCAGACGGGGATCGTATCGCCGTGGTCGTGCCACGGCCGACCGGAGATCCGACCTTGGACTCCGCACTGGAACTACTCCGCAGGCGCGGGGCTCCGGTACGGGCCGTCCACTGGATAGGCGGGCCCCGACTGGGGCTGCGCCAGACGTATCTCTCGCACCTCGAACGGTGCGGCATGGTGCATGCCGTGGCCGGGCAGATGTGCGGAGTACTGCCGACGACTCGCTACCAGGCGACGGACACGGCGATCAGTCGGGAAATCAGGGCCCGACTGGACAGTGCGATCCGGACCGGCGTTCCGCCGGACCCCCGGACCGCGGCGCTCGCCGCGCTGGCCCATGCGGTCGGACTCGGCAAGCACTTGTATCCCGGGAACGAAGGACGTTCCTCGCGGTCCCGGCTGCGGGACCTGATCCGGCACGATCCGATGGGCGGGATGGTGGCGCACGCCGTCATGGACGTCCAGAACGGAGCGGGTGCGGGGCCTCGGCGGCCGGCTGCTCCGGGTGCAGGTGCGGGTGCGGGTGCGCCCGGGGCCGGGGGTCGGCCCGGTGGTCGGGCCGAGCCGGGGTTGCCCGTGCAGGCTCGGCACGGGGCGATGGCTCGGGCCGTCGCCCACTGAAGCGCTCCGCTTGGGGTTGGGTGGGTCGTCGGCGCGGTGCGCTGGCGGTCTGCCCCCCCTGTGCGCCGTGCGCTTCTGCGGGTACGTCCCGCTCCACGTCCACCGTTCCGCGCGGTGCGCTGTGGTTTTCGCGCAGTTCCCCGCGCCCCTGATCTCCGTGCGTCCCGGTTCGGGTGCGTGGTTCCGCGCGGTGCGCTGAGGGTTTCGCGCAGTTCCCCGCGCCCCTGATCCCGTGCGTCCCGGCCCGAGTGCGCTGCTCCGCGCACCTATCGGGGCGCCCCGGAGAGCAGCAGGACAGCGAGTCGCCCCTCGGGCCCCGTCAGGGGCGCGGGGAACTGCGCGGGCAACCACGGCGCACCCGCACGCGACACCGCACCCCGACCAGGCAGCCCCCCAAGGGGCGCGGGGAACTGCGCGAAACCCACAGCGCACCACGCAGGACAGCGCACCCGGGCCGGGACGCACAGGTCAGGGGCGCGGGGAACTGCGCGAAACCCTCGGCGCACCGTACGGGAAACAAGCGCACCCCGCGCACCCCGCGCCAAGGGATGCCCAAGAACATGGAGTTCGCCAGCGCCGACACCCCACCGAGTGGCAGTCTGCTGAACAGCAGATACGGATAGTCGCCGGCGACAGCAGCCAGTGGTCGCAGGCCCGGAGCCGGAGGTAAGACCCATGGCGTCCCATGTCAACCCCACTGTCAGACGCCGCCGCCTCGGCCAGGAGCTACGCCGCCTGAGGGAGTTGAAGGGCATGACCGCCGAAGAGGTGGCCGAGCGCCTCCTCGTCTCCCAGTCGAAGATCAGCCGCCTGGAGAACGGCCGCCGCAGCATCAGCCAGCGGGACGTGCGCGACCTGTGCGGGGTGTACGAGGTCGAGGACGTCCGCATCGTCGAGTCGCTGATGCAGATGGCGAAGGACTCGCGCCAGCAAGGCTGGTGGCACTCCTTCGGCGACATCCCGTACAGCGTGTACATCGGTCTGGAGACGGACGCCGCCTCGCTGCGCGTGTACGACCCGCAGGTGGTGCCGGGCCTGCTCCAGACCCGGCCCTACGCACAGGCGCTGATCTCGGGCGCGCTGCCGGAGACCGCGCCGAACGACATCGACAAGCGGGTGCAGGTCCGGCTGCGGCGCCAGGAGCGGATCTCGGCCCCGCAGAACCCGTTGCGGCTGTGGACCGTGCTGGACGAGGCGACCCTGCGCCGGATGGTCGGCGGCAAGGACCTGATGCGGGAGCAGTTGGAGTACCTGGTGGAGCAGTCGCGGCTGCCGCACGTCACGGTCCAGGTGATCCCGTTCGACATGGGTGCGCATCCGGGGCTGAACGGTCAGTACGCCATTCTGGAGTTTCCCGACGCGTCGGATTCCAGCGTGGTCTACATCGAGGGGGTCACCAGTGACCTCTATCTGGAGAAGGCGAACGACGTGCAGCGCTACAGCGTGATGTACGAGCATTTGCGGGCACAGGCGTTGAACGTCGAGCAGTCGCGGCAGTTCATCTCCGACATTGCGAAGGACTACGCACGCTGAGCGGACTTTTCCGGTCCTCATCGATGCCTTCACGTACCCCCGGCGATCGCGGAAACGATCGTATGGGGGTACGCTCAGTCACCGGTTCCTTGATCCCGGGTACGGGTTCGGGGCAGGTGCGGAACGGGTCGCCCCTTCGGGCGGAGCGCGATCCCCTGCGGGCAACGCAGGTGTAGAAGCGGGAAATTGACCGCTCTCGAAAAAATTGCCGAATAATACACCTAGGCCAGTGAGCCGCGGAAGACCTGAATGCCCAATCCCATCCTGTCGAGTGAATAGCGAGTTCGCTCAGTGGAGTTGGCGAGTAGCGTCGAGCGCGCCATCACGGAGCACGTCCCCGACCCGGGGGCGCGGTTCCTGGGGGCGGCGACCGTCGGGGCCACGGCCACCGACCGGTCAGCCACACAACCAACTGGCAACTGGCACAACCGGAGCGAACATGGCAATCCAGCAGGGCTCTACGCACACGTGGGTCAAGTCCTCCTACTCCACGGGCAACGGTGCGTGCATCGAGGTCAAGTCCCCGATCGCGCACACCGTCGACGTCCGTGACTCCAAGGTCACCGAAGGCCCCACGCTCGCGCTCACCTCCGAGTCCTGGACCTCCTTCGTGACCGGTGTGCACGGGGGCGCGTTCGACCTCGGCTGACCCGGCCGCGACCGCGCACCGCACCGCGTACCACGTACCACCCGAAGAGCCCTCTCGACTGGCCCGCCGTCCCGGCCGAGGGGGCTCGGCACTGTTCCGGCGGCGGTCACCCCCGGGGGTAGCGCGCCAGCCAGGCCGGGGAGCCGGTCGAAGGACCGTGCAGGGCGGGCCCCTGGGTCATCTCCATCGCGAAGTCGTCGGCGAGGGCGAGCACCGTGGGACGCCCCTCCAACTCGGCGATCCAGGCGGGGGGCAACGCCGTCTCCCCGTGCAGGGCGCCGAGCAGCGCACCGGTCAGCGCGCCCGTCCCGGCGGAGTCCCCGCCGTGGTTGACGGCGAGCGTCAGGCCGTGGCGGACGTCCTGGCCGACCAGGGCGCAGTACACGGCCACGGCCAGCGCCCCGGCGGCCTCACCGCCGCCCTTGCGGTCGGCACCGCCCCAGCCGTCACCGCCGTCGCCTTCGTCACCGTGGAGCAGGTCCTCGACCCGGTCCGCGGACGGCGGGCCCTGCCGCACCGCGTCCAACGCCCGTTCCAGGCCCGCGCTCACGCTCTCGTGCCCCTCCCGCGCACCGATCAGCGACAGCGCTTCGCGCACCGCCCCGTCCGGGCTCCCGCCGCGCGCCAAGCCGTGCACGATCACCGCGTACGCGCCGGCCGCGAGGTACCCCTCCGGGTGGCCGTGGGTCTGCGCACCGCACTCCACGGCCAGTTGGACCACGAGGTCCGGCTCCCAGCCCACCAGCAGCCCGAAGGGCGCCGACCGGACGGCGGCCTCGCAGCCGCGCTCCTGCGGGTTCTTCGGTGCGTCGAGGGTGCCCATCGACGCGTCGCCGAAGCCGATGAGCAGCGAGCGGGCCGGGTCGCGCCGCGTGTACAGCCACTCCTGGCGGGCGAGCCAACCGTCGTTCTCCCGGCGCTCGTCGGGGCCCCAGTCCCACTGGGTCGCCGCCCAGCGCCGGTAGGCCCGGTGCAGATCGGTCGGCGGGTGCCAGGCTCCGGTGTCGCGCCGCACCTGGGCCCGGATCAGCCCGTCGACGGTGAAGAGGGCGAGTTGGGTGGCGGCGGTGACCAAGCCGCGCCGCCCGTGGACCGGGGCGAGGTCGGTCAACCCCGGGTCGCCGTGCGCCTCGCGGATGCCGTCGCGGTCGAGTGGCGCCACGGGTGCTCCCAGCGCGTCCCCGACGGCGAGGCCGAGGAGCGTGCCCCTGACCCGGCTGCGGAAGTCCTGCTGTTCGGCCCGCCCCCACACCGTGGTGGCCGCTGCGCTCACCGGACCTCCCCCTCACTGCCCTCGCCGAGCGGCTGGCTCGCAGCACTGTAATGGACACGGTCAGGAGGAGTGGAGTCCCCCGGTCCGCACCCCGCGTGCCGGTGATCCGGGCTCACCCGGCCCGGTCCGCGGCCTTGCGGTCCACCTCCAGGAAGGGCCCCAGGTAGCGGGCGCGGCCGTCGCGGACGAGCCAGAGGAACATGCCGTCGTTCTGGACGACGGTGTCCTCCCCCTCGACGAAGCGGTACCGGCGGGTGATTCCCCGGTACGGGTCACCGCGCAGGTGTCGGCGCAGGGCGACCCGATCGGGGGTGTCCAGGGCGTCGAGGCCGCGGGCGACGAGGCCCACCGCGTCGTACGCCTCGGCGGTGCCCGGCGGGAGGGCGCCGGTGCCGTGCTCCTTGCGGTAGGCGCGGACGAAGCCGGCCGCGCGGGGCAGCCGCTCCGGGTCGACGAACGTCGAGCCGATCGCCCACCCCTCGGCCGCGCCGCCCGCGGCGGTCAGGAACTCCGCGGTGCCGGCGGGTTGGGTGAGGACCCGTCCGCCGGTGAACCCGGCGGCCCGCAGGGCCCGGGCGCACAGGGCAGCGCGGCGCGGTGAGGTCCCGCAGTAGACGACGCCCTGCGCGCCGGTCGCGAGGGCGTCGGCCACCGCCGGGGCGAAGTCGTCGGAGTCCGCTTCCACGGTGTGCACGGACGCCGTCCCCCGGGACGGTGGTATCTCGCGCAGTGCCTTGACCAGGACGTAGCTGTTGTCCTCGTCCTCGCGGTCGTCGATCAGCGCGGTGCGCCGGGCGGGCCGTACGTGGGTGAGCCACTGCACGACGGGCGCGGCGAGCGCCGTCGTGTAGGGGCGGAGGGTGAAGACGGGTGTGTCCGGGAGTTTCTGGAGGTCGGCGTGGCCGGCCCAGACGGTGAGCATCGGCAGCCCCGCCTTCGCGTACAGCTCGGACGCGGCGAGGGCGGTGGTGTCACTGGTGGGGCCCAGGACCGCGTACACCGCGGGGTCGTCGACGAAGCGTCGGGCCACCGCGCGGGAGCGGTCCGGGTCCCCGCCGTCGTCCCGGGGGACGAGGCGCAGGGTGACCGCGCGGTCCGGGCGGGCGTTGTGGGCGGCGACGGCGAGTCGGGCGCCGTGTTGTTGGGCCCGGCCGACGGCCCGGTCGGGTCCTGAGGTGTCGCCGTGCAGGCCGAGGGTGAGCAGCGGCGGGGTGCCGCGTCGTCCGGCGTCGCTGCCCGTGTCGTCACGGTCGTGGGCGAGGTAGGCCGCGGTGGCGCCGCCGGCCGTGAGCACCCCGGCCGCCGCGCCCAGGGACAGGAAGCGCCGCCGGTTCGGTCGGGGCGGTGCGGTGGCGGGTGGCGGGGTCGCCGGGCGTGGTGGTTCGGGTTCGGGCAGGTCGAGGACCCGGGCGGAGCGTTCGGCGATCAGGGCGGGCAGGTCCGGCGGCAGCCAGTCGTCGTCGCCGGGGGCGCCCGCGACCGGGGGCACCGGGCCCAGTTCGGCGGCGAGGGCCGCTGCGGTGGGGCGGTCCGCCGGGTCCTTGCTGAGGCAGCTTTCCAGGAGTGCGCGCCAGGGCCCGTCGACGCCGGTGAGGTCCGCGGGTTCCTGCACGGCGCGGACCAGGACGGCGAGGGCCGCTCCGGTGCCGAACGGGCGGCGGCCGGTGGTGGCGTGGGCGAGTACGCAGCCCAGGGCGAACACGTCGCTGGGCGGGCCCACTTCGCCGGTGCCCATCCGGGCCTGTTCGGGCGCCAGGTACCCGGGGGTGCCGATCACCGCGTCGGGGGCGGTGAGCGCGGTGGCGCCGAGGGCACGGGCGATGCCGAAGTCGATGAGTCGGGGGCCGTCCAGCGCCAGCAGGACGTTGCCGGGTTTGACGTCCCGGTGGACCAGGCCCGCCGCGTGCACCTCCGCCAGCGCCAGCGCCAGCCGCGCGCCGAGCCCCCGCACGCTGCGGTACGGGAACGGGCCGCGTGCGGCGAGGGCTTCGGCGAGCGAGGGGCCGGGCACGAAGCCGGTGGCGAGCCAGGGTTCACGGGCTTCGGGGTCCGCGGCGGTCACCGGGACGACGAAGCGACCGCGCAGCAGTCGGGCGCTGTCCGCCTCGCGGCGGAAGCGGCTCCGGAACGCGGGGTCCGCGGCGTACTCGGCGCGGATCACCTTGAGGGCGACCAGGGCGCCGCCCGGGGAGCGGGCGAGGTACACCACGCCCATGCCGCCGGCGCCGAGCCTGGCCAGGAGCCGGTATCCGCCGATGGACCCGGGGTCGGTCCCCTTCAGTGCGCGCATGGCCGTCCCTGCTCCCTTTCCGTAGCCACCGGTTCGTCGTCGCGAGCTGTCCTAGGACCCCGGCGGTAGGGCCGGGGCGGGGCCGACGTAGCGGAAGGCGCCGTCGCGCACCTCGTGGAGGTAGACGCCGTCGGCGGCGTTGTACTCGCCGCGGTCCGCGGTGAACAGCAGCGGCCGGGCGAGGCCCTGGTACTTGGCCCGGCGCAACGGCTGCATCAGTGCGCGCGGTTCGGGTCGCGTCCCGCTGTCGGCGGTCCGTTCCAGTTCGCGGATCACCAGTTGCACCGCGTCGTACGTCTCCACGGCCCACAGGTCCGGGGCGGACCCGAACCGCTCGCGGTGGGCGGCGGCGAAGGTGCGGACCCGGGGGTCCTCGGGGCCGATCGCGGCGGTGGTGACCCGCCAGCCCTCGGCGGCGGGGCCGGCCCCGCGGAGGAACTCCGGGGCGAGTGCCGGTTCCGCGGCGTAACGGGGGCCGCGGAACCGGCGGTCGGCGAGGGTCCGGGCGAAGCGGGCCGCGCCGGCGGCCGGGCCGCAGTACAGGAACGCGTCGACGCCCGCGTCCAGCAGGTCGTCGACGACCGGGCCGAAGCCGTCGCCGAGGGAGGCCGGGACGACCCGCGGGCGGGCGGGGCGGCCCAGTTGGCGGAAGGTGAAGGCGGACATCGTGGAGTACATCCACGCCACCGTCTCGTCGCTGCGGTCCTCCACCAGGCCGGGTCGGCGGGGCGCCGGGTCGGAGCCCAGCAGCGCGTACACGGCCCGGATGGCGGCGTAGGAGTGGGTGGGGCGGGCCCGCAGGAACATGCGGGCCTGTTGTTGGGCGGGCGCGGTCCGGCCGTTGGCCACCATCACCACGGGGATCAGGGCGCCCTCGTAGACGGGCAGCGCGGCGTCCGAGGTGTGGTCGGTGCTGGAGCCGATGACGGCGAGCACGTCCCGGTCCTCGGCGAGTCGTCGGGCCGCCGCTGCCGCCCGGTCGGGGCGGCCCGCGTCGTCGCTGGTCCTGAGCGTCAGCTCGAAGGAGGTGAGGCGCCGGGCGTTGTACTCCTCCACGGCGAGTCGGGCGGCCCGTTCCTGGGCGCGTCCGATCGCGGCGGCGGGGCCCGTCAGGGCGCCCTGGAGGCCGATCGTCCAGCGGCGGGCGGCGGGCCCGCCGCCGCCCCCGGGCCGCAGCGCCCAGGCGCCCGCCGCGCCGCCCGCGGCGAGGACGGCGCCGCCGGCGGCGAACAGCAGGAGCCGGCGGCGGGCCGGTGGGGCGGTAGCGGGGGCGGGCGTCGGGTCGGTGAGGGTGGGTTCGACGTCGGGCAGGGCGAGCATCGCCGCCGACCGGTCGGCGATCATGCGGACCACCGGGGGCGGCAGCCAGTCGGCGGTGCCGCGCGGTACGTCCTCGGTGAGGGCGGCCTCGATCTGGGCCGCGGTGGGCCGTTCCGCGGGGTCCTTGGCGAGGCAGCGGCGGAGCAGGGCGAGCAGTTCGGTGGCCGGGGTGGCGCGGGGTGCGGGGCCCTCCGGCGGGCGGGCGGCGTCCCGGGGGGCGTCTGCGGGGGCGTCCTCGGGGACGTCTGCGGGGGTGTCGTGGGAGGGGGGCGCGGCGCCGGAGCGGAAGGCGAGCCGCGGGTCCGGGGCGGGTCGACCGGTGGTGTCGGGTGCTCCTCCGGTGGCCGGGGCGGGCGCCGCGTCGGCGATGCCCGCGAGGTCGGGCTCGTCGTGGACGGTGCGGTACAGCAGGGCGTCGGCGGTCCCGTAGCCGAACGGGGGGCGTCCGGTGGCGGCGTAGGCGAGCAGGCAGCCGAGCGAGAAGACGTCGGAGGCGGGGCCGAGTTCACCGCCGTCGGCGCGGGCCTGTTCGGGGGCGAGGAAGCCGGGCGTGCCGATCACCAGGTCGGCGGAGGTGAGCGCGGTGTCGTCCAGGGAGCGGGCGATGCCGAAGTCGATGAGCCGGGGCCCGTCGACGGCGAGGAGGACGTTCCCGGGCTTGACGTCCCGGTGGACCAGGCCGGCCGCGTGCACCGCGGCGAGCGCGGCGGCCAGGCACTTGGCGAGGAGCCGCACGCTGCCCGCGGGCAGCGGACCGCAGGCCGTGACGGCTTCCTGGAGGGCGGGGCCGGGCACGAACGCGGTGGCCAGCCAGGGCTGTTCCGCGTCGAGGTCGGCGTCGGTCACGGGCACGGCCCAGGGGCTGTCGACCCGACGGGCGGCGTCGACCTCGCGGCGGAACCGGGCGCGGAAGTCCTCGTCGTCGGCGTGTTCGGCCTGGACGACCTTGACGGCGGCGAGGGCGCCGGAGGCGGCGCGGGCGAGGTAGACGACGCCCATGCCGCCCGCGCCGAGGCGGGCGAGCAGGCGGTGGCCGCCGAGGACGGACGGGTCCCGGGGGAGCAGCGGCTCGGTCACTTTTCGGCTCCCAGGGCCTCGCGGACGCGCTTCTTCATGAAGGTCAGGGCCTCGGCGGCGGACCGGTTGAGTTGCCGGTCGGTGAAGCCCTTGCCGCCCTTGACGACCACGGCGAGGGTGACGGGGCCGAGCCGGGCCTGGTGCCAGGCGTAGTAGGTGGCCTTGCCGCCGATGCGTTCGTCGACGAACTTGCCGGCTTCCATGAGGGCGTCTTCGGAGGTGAGGTTGCCGCCCTCGCCGTAGGCGGAGCCCAGCGACATCAGGCCGGTGACGCGTTCGGTGCCGCCGAGCCGCTGGTCGGGGCAGCGCAGGGCCTCTTCGAGGGTGCCGGCCATCTCCCAGTCGGCGCTGGACTCGGTGCGGTGCACGGTCACCGTCGAGGACATCCGGACCGGTCCCTTGTCGCCGGCGGCGGGGAGTCGGCTGCGTCGGGTGAAGCTCGCGAGGACGTCCGCCGGGAGTTCGCCGCGCTGCCAGACGCAGGACTCGTCCAGCACGTTCCAGTCGCGCGGGGAGCTCTCGTAGGGTGTGGCCTTCTCGAAGCCCCGGCCGAACTCCTCGGGGAGGGCCGCCGCCGTCTTCGCCAGGGTCGCGGCCCCGGCGTGGTCGTCGGGTGCGCGGGCGGGGTCGACCTCGAAGTCCAGGCGGGACGGCGCGGGGGTGGGGGCCGCGGCGGTGCCGCCGCGGGGGGTGCCCTCCTGCCCGGTGCTCGCGCCGGGGGTCCCCTTGCCGCCCGGGCTCCCGTCCTCCGGTTCGCCGCCGGAACTGCACGCGGCGGCCAGCACCGCGCACAGTGCTGCGGCCCCGGTGGCCCTGACGACGGCCCGCATCGGTCTCACGGCACTCCCCCTGTCCCCCACGTCCCTCGCCCGGTGGTCGCCCGGGCCCGTTCCCCCGGCCCGGCGACCACCCGTCGTTGTCCGACCCCTGCGACGACGGACGCGAGCGGATGGTTCCGTTCCCGGCGGCTTCGTTGCCGGGTCGTGTCGGGCGGAGGGCGCCGGTGCCTAGTGACGGTGGTGGTCGTCGCGGAAGCTCGGGGGGCGGCCGTGGACCGCGTTCGAGTGGTACGACTGCCGGTCCGCGTGCGCCTGGGCGCGGTGTCGCTGTTCGATGAGGAGCCCGTCGGCGTTCTCGGTGGAGGTGGAGGACCTGCGCAGCAGGACGATGACCAACCACGCCACCACGGCGACCAGTACGCCGAACAGGATGCCCAGAGTCAGCACGCCCCACCCTCCCCGTGAACGGCCGCCCGCAGCGGGTGCGTGCTCCCGGGGGAGCCGCCGGCGGGCGACGAGACGCCACCCACGCTATCCGACGCACTCCCCCGCCACCAGAGTCCGCCAAGTGGCCGGAACGGGCCCCCGCTACCGGGCTGACGTGGGACTTCACCGGGAGCGGGACGGGCACGGGCCCCCTGACGCCGCCCTGCTGCGCTCGTATGCTCGCTCCATGACTGATGCCCAGACCGCGTCCGGCCCCGCAGTCCCCGGAGCCCCCGAAGACGCCGACCGGCGGGGCGCCTCGGCGCCGACCGCCAACTCGATGCGCCGGGCGCTGCGGCGGGCCAGGGACGGGGTCACCCTGGACGTGGGCGAGGCGGCGGTCCTGTTGCAGGCGCGCGGCGAGGACCTCACCGACCTGTCGGCGTCGGCGGCGCGGGTGCGGGACGCGGGCCTCGCGGCGGCCGGCCGGCCCGGGGTCATCACGTACTCGAAGAGCGTGTTCATCCCGCTGACCCGGCTGTGCCGGGACAAGTGCCACTACTGCACCTTCGTGACGGTGCCCGGCAAGCTGCGGCGGGCGGGGCACGGGATGTTCATGTCCCCGGACGAGGTGCTGGACATCGCCCGCCGCGGCGCCGCACTGGGCTGCAAGGAAGCGCTGATCACCCTGGGGGACAAGCCGGAGGACCGGTGGCCCGAGGCCCGCGAGTGGCTGGCGGCGGAGGGCTACGACGACACCGTGGCGTACGTGCGCGCCATGTCGATCCGCATCCTGGAGGAGACGGGTCTGCTGCCGCACCTCAACCCGGGGGTGCTGACCTGGACGGACTTCCAGCGGCTCAAGCCGGTGGCGCCCTCGATGGGCATGATGCTGGAGACCACGGCGACCCGGCTGTGGAGCGAGCCGGGCGGCCCGCACTACGGGTCGCCCGACAAGGAACCGGCGGTCCGGCTGCGGGTGCTGGAGGACGCGGGGCGCAGTTCCGTGCCGTTCACCAGCGGGCTGCTCCTCGGCATCGGGGAGACGTACGAGGAGCGCGCCGAGTCGCTGTTCGCGCTGCGGAAGGTGGCCCGGGCGTACCAGGGCGTCCAGGAGTTGATCATCCAGAACTTCCGGGCGAAGCCGGACACGGCGATGCGGGGGATGCCCGACGCGGAGTTGGACGATCTGGTGGCGACGGTCGCGGTGGCCCGGCTGGTGATGGGCCCGTCGGGCTGCGTGCAGGCCCCGCCGAACCTGGTCGACGCGGAGTACGCGCGGCTGATCGGCGCCGGCATCGACGACTGGGGCGGGGTGTCGCCGCTGACCATCGACCACGTCAACCCGGAGCGGCCGTGGCCCCGGATCGAGGAGTTGGCGCGGCACTCCGCGGCGGCGGGCTTCCGCCTGCGGGAACGCCTGTGCGTGTATCCGGAGTTCGTACGGCGCGGGGAGCCCTGGTTGGACCCGCGGGTGGTGCCGCACGTCCGGGCGCTCGTCGACCCGGAGACCGGGTTGGCGAACCCGGACGCCCGGCCCGTCGGCTTGCCCTGGCAGGAGCCCGACGAGGGGTTCGTGGCGTCCTCGGGCCGCACGGACCTGCACCGCACCATCGACACCGAGGGCCGCACCGCGGACCGGCGGGACGACTTCGACGCCGTGTACGGGGACTGGGAGGCGTTGCGCGAGGCCGCGGCGCCCGGCATGGTGCCGTCCCGGATCGACGCGGACGTCCGGGACGCGCTGCGGACCGCAGCAGACGATCCGACGCGGCTCACCGACCCGGAGGCGCTGGCGCTGCTGCACGCCGACGGGCCGGCCCTGGACGCGCTGTGCGGGGTCGCGGACGACCTGCGCAAGTCGGTGGTCGGCGACGAGGTGACGTACGTCGTCACGCGGAACATCAACTTCACCAACGTCTGCTACACCGGCTGCCGGTTCTGTGCGTTCGCCCAGCGCCGTACGGACGCCGACGCGTACACGCTCTCGTTGGACCAGGTCGCGGACCGGGCGGCGCAGGCGTGGGAGGTGGGGGCCGTCGAGGTGTGCATGCAGGGCGGCATCCACCCGGATCTGCCGGGCACCGCGTACTTCGACATCACGCGGGCGGTGAAGGCGCGGGTCCCGGGCATCCACGTGCACGCGTTCTCGCCGATGGAGGTCGTCAACGGGGCGACCCGGACGGGTCTGTCGATCCGGGAGTGGCTGACCGCCGCCCGGGAGGCCGGCCTGGACTCGGTGCCCGGTACGGCGGCCGAGATCCTCGACGACGAGGTGCGCTGGATCCTGACCAAGGGCAAGCTGCCGACGGCCACCTGGCGGGAGGTCATCGAGACGGCGCACTCCCTGGGCATCCGGTCCTCGTCCACGATGATGTACGGGCACGTGGACCAGCCCCGGCACTGGCTGGGCCACCTGCGGACCCTGGTGGAGGTGCAGGAACGTGCCCGGGAGAACGGTGTCGAGGGGTTCACCGAGTTCGTGACGTTGCCGTTCATCCACACCAGTGCGCCGGTGTACCTGGCGGGGATCGCCCGGCCGGGCCCGACGACCCGGGACAACCGGGCGGTCACCGCGATGGCCCGGCTGCTGCTGCACCCGCACGTCCGCAACATCCAGACCAGTTGGGTGAAGCTGGGCGCCGAGGGGGCGGCGGAGATGCTGCGTTCGGGGGCGAACGACCTGGGCGGCACCCTGATGGAGGAGACCATCTCCCGGATGGCGGGGTCGAGTTACGGCTCGTACCGGTCGGTGAAGGACCTCGTCGCCATCGCGGAGGCCGCGGGTCGTCCGGCGCGGCCCAGGACCACGTTGTACGGGGAGGTCCCCGAGGAGCGGCAGCGGGCCGCGGCGGCTTCGGACGGGCATCTGCCGCGGCTGTTGCCGGTGCTGCCCGCGGCGGAGGGCTGACGGTCCGCGGGGGGTACCTCCACCGGCGGCCCGTCGCGTGTCGACCCGGTGTCAGTGGGTCGGAATATGGTCCCCTCCTGTGGATCGGTTCCCGCACCGCGGGACCACCCGGGTCGACTGGAGGGAACGCACCATGAGCAGCACCGACGACAGCGCGGGCGAGGGTTTCACGGCCGAGGAGCGGGCCGCGATGAAGGAGCACGCCCGGGAGCTGAAGACGGCCGCACGGCGCAAGTCGCGTGCGGACAAGGCGGCGGCGGAGGAGCAGGACGTCCTGGCGAAGATCGCCGAGATGGACGGGGCGGACCGGGTCATGGCGGAGCGGGTGCACGCCGTGGTGAAGGCCAGCGCCCCGGTCCTCGCGCCGAAGCTCTGGTACGGGATGCCCGCGTACGCGCTGGACGGCAAGGTCGTCTGCTTCTTCCAGAGCGCGGGGAAGTTCAAGGCGCGGTACGCGACGCTCGGGTTCAGCGATCTGGCGAAGCTGGACGAGGGCGCGATGTGGGCGTCCTCGTTCGCCCTGACCGAGGTGACGGACGAGGTGGAGGCGCGGATCGCCGCGCTCGTGGCGCAGGCGGTGCGCTGAGCGCACCCGCGGGGCGGGCGGGCCGGCCGCCGGGGCGGGTCAGTCGGTGACCACCAGGGCCGGGGTCTGCCGGGTGAGGACCTCGCCGCGGAAGAACGCGGGGCTCCGCCGGCGCATGACCAGCATGATGCCGAGGCCGAGGAGCAGCAGGCCGACACCGATCACGAAGACCGAGCCGACCCCGAGGACGGCCGATCCGGAGCCGTAGGCGGGGTTCCACATGTCGATGAGGGTCTTGGTGAAGACGGCGGCGAGCAGGGTGCCGCCGAGGGCGGGGAAGACGCCCTTGAACAGCAGGTCGCGCGGGGAGTCGCGCAGCTGGGCGCGGAAGTACCAGGCGCAGGCGAACGCGGTCAGCGAGTAGTAGAAGCAGATCATCAGACCGAGGGCGTAGATGGTGTCCACCAGGACGTTCTCGCTGACCAGGGTCATGACGGTGTAGAAGGCGCCGGTCGCGATGCCCGCGGTGACGGTCGCCCGGCCGGGGGTGCGGAACCGGGGGTGCACCCGTGCGTAGGACGGGGGCAGCGCCTCGTACGTGGACATGGCGAGGACGGTGCGGGCGACGGGGATGAACGTGGTCTGGAGGCTCGCGGCGGCCGAGGCGAGGACGGCGACGAAGAGCAGGACGCCGAGCGCACCGCCCATGACGGGACCGGCGAGCGCGGCGAAGACGTTGTCGGAGGTGTCGGGGTTGGCGAGGCCGAGCCCCGAGGTGCCCGAGCCGACGGCCATCTGTGCGGCGATGCCGGTCGCGAGGTAGGAGCCCACCAGGACGACCATGGCGACCAGGGCGGCGCGGCCGGGGGTGCGGTCGCTGTCGACCGTCTCCTCGTTCGCGGTGAGGGAGGCGTCCCAGCCCCAGTACATGAAGATCGACAGGGACAGTCCGGCGGTGAACGCGGCGAAGGACTGCACGGAGAACGGGTTCAGCCACGACCAGGAGAAGTCGACGCCGGTCGTGAAGTCGCCGGAGCGCGCCTTCTGGAGGGCGAACGCCACGAAGACGACGAGGACCACCAGTTGGAGGGCGACGAGCGTGTACTGCACGCCCTTGGTGGCGGTCATGCCCCGGTAGCTGATGGCGGTGGCGAGGGCGATGAGCGCCAGGACCGTACCGATGTGGACGGCCTTGTTGTCGTCGAGCGCGGCGACGGCCTCGCTGCCGGTCAGCTCGCCGGCGAGCAGCCAGAAGTACGAGGTGGCGACTCCGGCGAGGTTCGACAGGACGATGATCGTCGCGATCACGAGGCCCCAGCCGCACATCCAGCCCAGCCGCGGGCCGAACGCCTTGACCGTCCAGGTGAAGGAGGTGCCGCAGTCGGGGACAGCGCGGTTGAGCTCCCGGTACGCGAAGGCGACCAGCAGCATCGGCAGGAAGCCCGCGAGGAAGACGGCGGGCATCTGGAGGCCGACCTCACCGGCGGTGGACCCGAGGGTGGAGGTCAGGCAGTAGACGGGCGCGACCGTGGAGATGCCGATGACGGCGCTGCCGACCAGGCCGACGGAGTTCCCGTTCAGCCCCTTGCCCCGTACGTCCGCACCCCCGTCGGCGGGGCCCCGGGCACCGGGCTCCGCTGCTGCGGCCGGAGGCCGTGCTTCCACCTGAGTCATGGACAGGAGGGTAGGTGCTGCGGTTTTCGTTACCGGAGAGGAAAGTTCCGCTTAACTCCCCCTCCCCCGCAGGGGCTACGACCTTGCCTTGCGCGACAGAATCCGGAGTTCTCACAGAGTTTCCATGGGCCACGGCCAGGACGAGCCGGGCATATCAAGGCCACTCCCACCGGCGTCCGCTATGCGGTAATCGTTGTCTGCCCGTTTTGTGATGCTTTCAAATTTTCCCGCCCCCGACCCGCCCCTTGATCGCCCCCGGCCGACACCGGGTCCCGCACGGGAGCGTCCTGCCAGACTGACCGGTGTGAACGCTCAGAAGCCGGTCCGGTGCGTCCAGTGCGGCCACACGTGCGTGATCCTGGCCCAGGCCGCCGACCCCGAGACCCGGCTGCCCCGGTGGCGCTACACCTGCCTCGACTGCCGCATCGCCTGGTGGGTGGACCAGCACGGCGGGACCGCGCGGGACTACGAGCGCCGGGAACCCCCGCGCTGACGACGAGGGCGCCCGAGCAACCCGCCGCGCCCCGTGCACCGCGCCCGTACAACCCTTCGCGGGCGGAAGCCGTCCTCCGAAACGCCGGGCAGCTCGCCACCGGCCGAGGAGGGACACCATGAACCGTGTCGCACGTCCGGGTACCGCGGCGCTCGCCGTACTCGCGCTCACCGTCGCAGCGCCGCTCCCGGCGTCCGCCGCACCACCGACGGGCGAACGGGCGGCCCCCGCGAACCCGCCGAGCGCCCGGGCCGAGCAGCGCACCCCGGCCGATCCGGGCGCCAAGGGCCCGTACCGCACCAGGAGCGGCAGCTACGCGCTGCCGTCGCTGCGGATGCCCGGGGTCGCCGCACCGGTCGAGATGCGGGCCTCGGTGGTCGGCCCGGCGAACGCCTCCGGGAGCCGTCCGCTGGTGCTGTTGGTGCACGGCGCGACCAGACCCTGCGTCCGGGTGGCCGACGGGGTCCCCGGCGACACCTGGCCGTGTCCCGCCGGCGAGGTGCCGACCCCCGCCCACCTGGGCTACCGGCACACCCAGGAACTGCTCGCGTCCCAGGGGTACGTGACCGTGTCGGTCTCCGCGCACGGCGCCGGGCGCAGCGACGACGTGCAGACCGACCGGGGCGCCGCCGACCGGTCCGCGCTGATCCGCCAGCACCTCGCGCGCTGGGCCGCGTGGGCGGCGCACCCGGCCGGCGCCCCGGCGGTCGTGCGGTCCCTGCCGAAGGCCGACCCGGGCCGGGTCCTGCTCGTCGGGCACGGCGCGGCCGGGGCGGGCGTCAACCGGGCGGTGCTGGACAGCGTCCACCCGTCGCCGCACGCCGGGGACGGCTACCGGGGGCCGGTCCGCTGGACGATCCGGGGCACCGCCCTCATCGGCCCGACCGCGCACGGCCGCAACCCGGTGCCCGACGTGCCGTCCGTGACGGTGCTGCCCGGCTGCGACGGCATCGCGCACGACCTGCCGGGCCAGGCGTACGTGGACGAGGCGCGACTGACGGGCAGCGGTCGGGCCCTGCACGGCGCGGTCTACCTGGTCGGCGCCAACAGCAACTACTTCAACTCCCAGCTCACGCCCGGCCGGGCCACGTACCCGCAGCTCGCGGAGGACGACTTCCAGGAGGACGGCGAACGGGACCCGGTGTGCGGGCCGGCCGCCCGGACCCGGCTGACGGCCGGGCAGCAGCGGGCCGCGGGTTCCCTGTACGTGGCGGCCTCGGCCCGGCTGTTCCTGCTGGGTGACGACCGGGCGCGCCCGCTGGTGGACGGCACCGACCGGCGCGGGGCGCGGCCCTTCACCGGGGAACCGGCCCGCGCGTACAGCCACGCGGTGGGCGCGGGCCGCATCCGGGCGCTCGTCCCGGACGGTTCGACGGCCGTCACCGGCGGGCGGCTGTGCGAGCAGGTCCACCCCGATCCGGCACGGTCCTGCTCGGGGCTCGAAGGCAGCACCCTGCACCCGCACTTCGCCCCGTTCGAGCTGGTGGACGCCGAACCGGGGCGCCGGGCCGTCGCCCTGCGCTGGAACCGCTCGGGCGTCCCGGTACGGATGCGGCCGGCCCGTCCGTTCTCGCTGTCGGGGGCCGCGGCGCTCGCCCTGCGGGTGATCGTGCCGCCGAACACCACCGGCACCGAGCTGGACGTCACCGTCACCGATGCCGCGGGGAAGCGCGCGAAGCTGGGCCGGGTCACCGTCGACGGGGTGCCGGGCAGCGCGGAGACCGCCGCCCACTGGGCGCGCGAGGTGCGGGTCCCGTTGACCGCGGCGGTGCGCGCCGGACTGGACCTGGGGCGCCTCGCCGGACTGGAGTTGACCCCGCGGACCCGGTCCGGCGGGGCGTGGCTGCTCGACGCGTGGGGCTGGCGCCCGGGCACCCCCGCCGTGCGCCCGGTGTCGGGCACGCTCCCGCGGGTGGACCTCGGCTGGACGGAGGTCCCGGAGGGCGACCGGGGCGCCCGTACGCACCACGTCCCGGTCCGGGTCGCCGGACAGGGCACCGGCCGGGTCCGCGTGTACGTGTACGGGACCGACCAGACCCCGGAGAACCCCACCGGGCTCCTCAGGCAGTACGGGGCGACGGTCCGCGACGGGGCCCTGATCGTCCCGATCCTGGTACGGGGCGACACCCGACCGGGCCACGGACAGCGGTTCGTGGTGCTGGTGAAGTCGACGAGCGGCGTGGTGGTGGGCAGCCACCGGGGCGGGCTGGCCGTGCGCGAGGACGACGGCAGTCCGCAGTAGCGACCCCGCACCGCCCGGTCGTCGGGCCCGCCGGCAGGCAACCGGCGGGCCCGCCCTCCGCATCCTTCGGACCGGGGGAGCTTCCGGAATCCGCCGGGGCGCCCCAGCACGACCGAGAAGCACAGGAGGATCACCTTGATCCGTGTCACGCGCAAGGGGGCCGTCACCGTGGCGGTGCTGGCGCTGGCGTCGGGGGCACCGCAACTCGCCCTGGCAGCACCGGGATCGGCGCCGCCACCCGGCTCCGTCCGGTCCGCGCCGGCCGTCGACGAGCCGGGCCGACCGCTCCCCGAAGGCTGGCGAATATCCGACGCGGGCGGCGAGCGGGAGCTCGTCTGGACCGCGTCGAAGCCCGTTCCGATCGGTGACTCGCGCGTCGAGTTCCACGCCGGGGACGTCCGGCTGGGCGTCCCGGTCGCCGCGAAGGACCAGCGGACCTTCCGTTTGAAGCTCGGCAGCGCACGGATCGGTGCCGGTGACGACCTGAAGGTGTTGGCGAGCGGGCGCAGGTTGGACGAGGCGGGGCAGCAGGCCGAGGCCCGCCGTAGAGCCGCCCCCGAACAGCGGGCCGCGATCCCGCCGTTGGCGCCGGCGAACTCCGTCGACCCGGGCGTGAAGGGCCGCTACCGGACGACCAGCGGCGAGTACAGCCTCTCCTCGGTGAAGCTGCCGGACTTCCCGGCCAAGGTCGAGATGAAGGCCACCGTCGTCGGACCCAAGAACGCGACCGGCCCCCGCCCCCTCGTCCTGTTCCTGCACGGCCGCCACGGCACCTGTTACAACGCGGCCGGGGAATCCAACATCGACTGGCCCTGCCCGTCCGGCTTCAAACAAATACCCAGCTACAAGGGCTACCTGCACGACCAGAAGCTGTTGGCGTCCCAGGGCTACGTCACGGTGTCGATCTCCGCGAACGGCGTCAACGGCCAGGACGGCTACGTCGACGACGCGGGCGCGCAGGCCCGTTCGTCCCTCGTGCGTCAGCACCTGGCCCGTTGGGCGGGGTGGGCGAAGGACCCGGCCACCGCGCCCGCGGCGGTCAAGCGACT